>JAFAZC010000057.1 GCA_019239965.1 Kutzneria sp.
GCCGCGCAGGAGCACTGTGGTGAGCGGTTCGGTACGTCTTGACGGCGTCGAACTGCTCGCGCTGTCCAGGAGGCAGATGCGTGACAGGAGAGGCGTCGACCTTGCCATGGTGTTCCAAGATCCGCTGTCCGCGCTCAACCCGCTGGTGTCGGTAGGCCTGCAGATCTCCGAAGTGCTCGAACGGCACCACGGAATGCCGCGCGTGCAGGCCAAACGCGAGGCGGCCAGACTGTTGGCCAAGGTCGGAATTCCTGATCCCGATCAGCGAATTTCCGAGTACGCGCACCAGCTTTCGGGGGGCATGCGCCAGCGCGCACTGATCGCGATGGCTCTCGCGTGCCGGCCAAGGCTGCTCATCGCCGACGAGCCGACCACGGCTCTGGACGTCACCATCCAGGCGCAAATCCTGGCACTGCTCAAGGAACTCGTCATTGAGAACGGCACGGCACTGATCATGATCACCCACGACCTCGGTGTGGTCGCGGGTCTGTGCGACGAGGTCAACGTGCTCTACGGCGGCCGGATCGTCGAGCGTGCCGCCCGGCACGAACTCTTCGCCCGGCCAAGGCACCCCTACACCAGCGGTCTGCTCGCCTCGGTCCCGCGTCTCGACGCGCCGGTGCGTGGGATGTTGCCGGCGATCAGGGGGTCAGTGACCGACAACATTGCGTGGGACGACGCCTGTGCGTTCGCGCCACGGTGCCCCAATGCCATGAGCATCTGCATGCACGTGACACCCGAACAAGTTGCCCAGCGGAACCGGTTGCTGTGTTGCCACAATCCCGTGCAGGTGACCGCATGAACGAGCCGCTGGTCTCCGTCGAAGGCGTCGAGGTGCACTTTCCGATCAAGCGAGGAGCCGTGCTTGACCGGACGGTCGGCCATGTCCGCGCGGTGGACGGAGTCAGCCTTGAGATCTGGCCCGGCGAAACCTACGGTCTGGTTGGCGAGTCCGGCTGTGGGAAGACGACTCTTGGCAAGGCGATACTGCGGATGATCAAGACGACCCGCGGCCGGATCGTGTTCGACGGCATCGACCTGTCCACCCTCCGTGGTGAGGATCTTCGGCGGACGCGCAGCAGGATGCAGATGATCTTCCAGGATCCGCTGTCCTCCCTTGACCCGCGGCAGTCCGTCGAGTCGATCCTTCTCGAGGCGCTGCGTGCGCACCAGCGGGCCCGGGGTCGGGCGTGGACGAGGGAACGGCTGCGAGAGCTGCTTTCCGCTGTCGGTCTGCCCGCAATGTCACTGCGCAAGTACCCACACGAGTTCTCTGGCGGCCAATGCCAGCGGATCGGCATTGCCAGGGCGCTCGCGGTCCAGCCGGACCTGATCGTCGCCGACGAGCCAGTGTCCGCCCTCGACGTCTCGATCCGTGCCCAGATGGTCAACCTGTTGGCCGAGCTCCAGCAGGAGTTCGGCCTGACCTATCTGTTCATCGCCCACGATCTGGCCGTCGTACGGCACATCGCCGACCGGGTCGGCGTGATGTACCTTGGCCAACTGGTCGAAGAGACCAGGGCCGATCAGTTGTACGCGACGCCGGGACACCCGTACACCCGGGCGCTGCTCTCGGCGGTTCCCGTCCCTGACCCCGTGGTCGAGGATCGGCGCGAACGCATTCTGCTCACCGGCGACGTGCCGTCACCGGTTGCTCCACCGCCCGGATGCCGGTTCCACACTCGATGCCCGTGGCGGCAGGCAGACGGATGCGGCAGCGTGCAGCCGATCCTGCATGCTACGGCCGACGGGCACTGGGTCGCCTGTCACTACGCGGAACAGATCAAGGCCGGACGAATCCGGGGTCGCGCCGCGCCCCCGGCACATCCGAACATCGCGTGATCAGGACTGGAGTTCGCGGAGGAGTTCGTTGGCGTTGGCGGTGAGCGTCTCCTGGCTGGCTGGCTGGATGACCATCCACAGCTGACCGGAGGCGTTGGGCTTCTGGCGGAACAGCCACCGACCAGACTCCAGGTCCATGTAGGTCATCGGTTGCTTGCTCTTGCGCCGGTGGCCCATGGCGTCGCGCCTGCCGGCGTAGATGCGCCCGCCGCCGAACCGAGGCTCGGCGAGCAGGCGCTGCAACGTTCTTCCGTCCGTGTCGACGTGGTCCCCGCTGGACTGCAGCCAGTTCTGGTCGTCCTCCTGGCGGCTGGCCGCCGCACCACTGGTCAGCCGGTTGGCCGTGTCCATCGACATGGTGATCGACTGCCCTTTGCCCGCGGGAGCCTGTGGAAGGAGGCCGACGGCGGCCGCCGCGAGCTTATCCGGCGCGATCGGGCGCAGGTGTAGTGCGCTGTCGTCCCGTACCGCCAGTACCGCGGAACGACCGTCGCTCGCGGCGACGAACCCGATGGTCGCCTTGTTGTGATAACCGATCCTGCCGTGCAGTTCAATCGGCGGCTTGGCCAACAGCTGCATCGTGTCCAGCAGGTCCTGGTGCACGCTCGCGCCGTTGGCCAAGCCGATCCGGCCCAGTTCGTCGAACGCACGGCGTTCCCATGCCGGAAACTCCTGCAGCGACACGTCGGGAATCGGGACAGCGAGCACGTAGTGCTGTTCCTCGAATCCGTAACGCTGACGTGTCGCCTCGTAGGCGTCTGTTGAGACCGTGACCGGACCACGCAGCACTGTTGTCAGCCTCCGATGACCGGCGGGACCGTCGGCGGCAGTTCACCGACGATGTCGTTGGCGTTTTCCTCGTTCACCAGGTAGGCGGCCGACTTGTGCTCGCCGTCTTCTTCCTTCTTGCCGCCTCTGCCACCCATGGCACCGCCCATTCCGCTCGCACCGGCGGCACCAGCGGGACCCCGTGCCGCTCCCGCGCGTGCCGCTTCGGTCTCCGCGGCGGCCGCCGCGCCGGAGGCGGTGCCGCCAGCGCCCCTGGCTCCAGGGGCCGAGCCGGCACCGGTGGCGCCGCCATACCGTCCTCCGCCAGCGCCTCCGCCGTAGGCGCTGGCGCCGCCAAAGCCGCCCACCGGGCCGAAGCTGTTGCCACCGTACGGGCTGGCTGTGCCGTCAGCCGAGGGGTAGCCGCCCGGCGCGCCCGTGAGACCACCGGGTGGGTAGGTACCGGTACTCGCACCCTGGGTGCCGGTGAAGCCGCCCGGCCCGCCGCCTTGAGGCCAGTTGCCCCCACCCGGCCCGCCGTGCGGCACAGGACCGTTCGGGCCATTCGGACCCCACGACGGAGCAGCGCCGCCGTGCGGCACAGGGCCGGGGTGATAGCCGCCCCCGAAGCCGCCGCCACCACCGCCTCCGCCGAGGCCGCCGCCACCCCCACCACCGTTGTACCCGGGGTTTACCTGCTGGCCGCTGGCCACCGCGATGTTCCCACTGTTGTACACGTTCGTGTCGGTGAACTGGGGCAGGTCGTTAGCCATGGTGGACTTGCCGTACTCGGCGAACGCCGCGTTATTCGCCGAGTTGATGTCGTTGTTCTGGTCCACGGCGTCGTCATGATCGGTGTTCCAGGGAACCATGTGTTCGTACCACGGCTCGCCGGGCACCGGAACGGTGTTGACGATCTTCTTCTGGGCCGTGTCGAAGTGGCCCGATTGGTCGGTCATCGACTTTGACGCGGCCACGGCCAGCTGGTGACCGTCGTCCATGGACTTGATCAGCGGGTCGAAGGCGCCCTGCATCTGGTCGGCGGCCGTACCGGTGTACGTGGTCCGGATTCCCTCGAGCGCCTTTTTCAAGTCCGTCTGATGCTGGAGGTATTCGGCCGCCAGGGTGTCGTAGGCGCCCGATGCCTTGTGCAGAGTGCTTGCTCCCTTGGCGTTGGTGTGGAACTGGTCGTACAGCGACCCGTTCTTTCCGGTGCAGACACCCACAGTCATGATTGTCCCCCTACTCGAGGCTGTCGATCAGTTGCCACACACGCTGGCCGCCGGCTGCGTACGTTTTCCCCGTAATACGGGTTGCCCGGTGAGTGTCGTGGACGAGTGCACCGACTGTCGTCCCCAGTGGAGACCACGACCATCTTCACCCCACCCCATCCAGCGAGTGCCGAAGGCGAGCTGCCTGGTCGGGAGGCGCCGCGACGAACGACGGGCTGTCACCGACACCAGTGCGGCGACCACTGCCCAGATCGATCGATGTCATACTCCGCGCCCTTTGCTCCCGGCTTTGAGAGTCCCGGCTAGCAGCGTAGCCAAGGTGCGCGCTGTCTGGGGGCGAAACCCCTGAACGGGGATGTGCCAACGAGGGCGGTGCTCCAGACGGCCTAGAAGGGAATCGCATGAACGCCCTGATACCACTTATGGTGATTGATTGATTGCTGAAGGTATTCGGCGCGGGTTGCGGTCATTCACACCGCCCAATTCCCCAATGGGGGTGTGGGGCACCAACCGCTGATGTGCCGCAGGCACGATGACCGGCGGGCGTCCATGTCACTCGACAAGGGAGCCTGACTTGGCGGCCAACCACAGTGCGGCTTGGACGGCAAGCGAGTCGCCAGGCTTCCACTGCGTCAGGCGAGGCGAAACCCACCAGGTCAGGTGACCTTCGCGTACTCGTGTTGGGGGCATTGGCACGAGGGCCCCGTCGGTGACCAGCTCGACCCCGGCCAGGTTCAGGCCGAGTCGAACACCGGGGGCCACCAGGAAACGAAGGCGGTCCGGCGACAGTGACGCCGGTGCGATGGTGCGCCGGAACGGCGCCGTTCGGGTCGCGGCCACACCGAGTTTCAGTGGTGCGGAGATGACATCGAACGCCTCACCGGTCGCGGCGAGTACCGAGTAGGCGGCGATCGTCCACCAGGAGTGGACACGCCGGAAATCGCGGGAAGGCCTGGAGAAGAGCGGCTCCAGCCCTGCCGCCGGTATGTCCGCGTGCCCGCGGGTGTAGCGGCGGCCGTCCCACACCGAACCGGGACCACGCGCCATCCCGCCAGGTGGGCGTAGTCACAGGCGGTATGCCTCAGTGTCGCGTCCCGAAAGGACCAACTCGGTTTCATGGACGCAAATCTAGTAGGATCGATAATAGCTAATCTACCTAATTCATGTACCACGATTGAGTGAGCTTGAATGGGTGGGGGCCGGTGAAGGGCAGGATGGGGCCGCAGTCAATCCCAACGGAGGAACCTCGGATGTGGCCATCCGCCGTGACGGCGTACCGAGAGCTGCTTGGAGTCGTCCTGCGTAGCTGCCGGGAACGGGCCGGAATGTCGCCAACGCAGATGACAAGAACTCTCGGTTGGTACAGCAGCGTCAAGATCGCCAAAATCGAGGCGGGCACGGTCAAGCTGCCGGAGAACGAATTGGAGGACCTGCTCAAGCTCTATGAAGTGGCTGATCCCGAAGCGGCGAAACTGCGCTATTTCGGTGCCAAGGCGAGGAATCGGCCGGAAAGCGGACGCATGCCCACGGCGGTGAACACCTATCGCGCCTTCGTGTCGGAAGCCGCGGAGATCAAGTCCTACACCGAGATGGTGCTACCAGTCCTCGCGCAGACCGAGGCATACGCCAGCGCCCTGTTCGCCACCTCGTTGTCGACACCGCCGTCCGAGATCGGCCGACTCGCGAGGGAACGGGTGGCCTGCCAACTGCCTTTGGTCTCGGCCGATCCGCCCAGCCTGCACATCGTGGTCGGCGAACCTGCCCTTCTCCGGCCGATCGGTGGTCCGGCCGTGCGTCGGGCACAGCTGGAGCACCTCCATGAACTGGCCGGACTGTCGAACGTCACGTTCCAGGTCGTGCCGCTCGACCGCGGCGAACACTCCGGTCTGGGTACGCCGTTCACGGTGTTGTGCCTGGCGATTCCCGAGTTCACCACCGTCTACACCGAACGATTGACGGGCTCGGCCTACTCGGACGCGCCGGAAGAAGTCGATGCCTACCAGTTGGCCTTCCGGCGGATCTCCGAAGTGGCATTGAACGCCCGCGACTCGGTTCGTGTCCTCGACCGTGTGCTTGAGCGGGTCGCCTGACGCGGCGACCAACGACGTCGGGAACATGCCCGTTCACGGGCCGGCCCGTGAACTGGCCGGGCGTGCCGGCGACCAGTTCCAGATCTTCGGCACACCGGCAGCGACCATGCGTCTCGTTCCGGCACACTGGGTGGCAGATCCCGAGTGGAAGGACCGTAAGCCGTGCACATCGATCAGTGGATCGCGACGGTACCGCCACTTACGGTGTATGTCACCATCGGCCTGATCGTGATGATCGAGAGTTTGGGGATTCCCGTTCCTGGTGAGATCGCTCTGGTCAGCGCCACCCTGCTGACCCTGGCCC
>JAFAZC010000160.1 GCA_019239965.1 Kutzneria sp.
GTCCGTGCGGCCAGGGTGGACACGGCCGTAACCGTGTCCACCCGCGGCGCCACAACGGGCGTGCTACTCATCTGCTGTTCTCCAGTGCGCCGGTCAGCACCTGCAGCGGCACCGCACCAGCGGCGACCCGCCCGTCGCTGGTGATCAAGGCAGTGCCTACGCTCGTGCTTATCGCGTAGCCCGTGCCCCACGCACCGCTCACCGGCTTGCCGAGTTGCTTGAGCAGCGCGTCGGAATCCTGGCCGCTCCGGCCCGCGTTCGGGTCGGCGTTGGTCATGGGACCGACTGGAAGCCTCGCGATGAACACGGTGTCCCAGCCGTTACCGACAACCGTCGGCTCGATGTCGGCGGGTGCGGTCTCGGCGCGGCTGTCCTGCTCGGGAACGCGCTGCTCGCCGGTGGTCACCTTCGCTCCGGCCGGCGGGGTGAACTGGAACAGCGCGGGGTCCTGTGCACCGACGGTCAGGTTGGAGAAACCGATCCGCAGTGCGGGCTGTGCCGAGCCGTTGCCCGTGACGCTGAGCCGCAGAGGCACCCTGGTCTCGGAGTCGACGGCGACCCGCACCTCGCGCAGCATCGTGCGCTCGGTCGGTTTGGGAGTGAGGACCAGTTGGTAGACCGGCCGGCCGGCGACCGTTCCGGTGCCGTCCACCCGTACCACGCTGCTCTTGTCGAGCAGGTCGACCAGTTTCCTCGCCGTCGCCGCCGGGTCGACGGCCTCTTCGCGTTCCTGGCCCGCCGTGCCCGCGGTGAACTTCTTCACCGTCTTGGCTGAGGACTCCCAATCCCACACGGTCTTGCCGTCGTAGACAACCGTCTCCTCCGAGTTGCCGTCGGGCAGCGACAGTCGGCCCCGGCCGTTGCCGTCAGCCCACACTCGCGCCGTGGTGCTGCCGTTGGCGAGCAGCGCCGACGCCTTGCCGAGGCCGGGGATGCTCGGCAGCCCGAGATTGTTGGTGCCGGTGACCGTGCCCGTCATCGCGGGAACCGACTTGACCTCGAGCACCGACCGCACCAGCTGGTCCGCGCTGATCGACGGCAGTGCCGGTGACGGACCGGCGCCGGCCGGTACCGCGAGCACCGCAAGCCCGGTGACACCGGCGAGGGTGCCCGCGGCCGCGGCGGCAAGGCTCACCCGTTTTCTGTTCATGTCTCTCCTCGCTCCTGAGGTCAAGTGAACGCCTCCGAGCCTGCCGATGGCCAGCTGAGACTCGGCTGAGGAACTGAGAGCCCGCTGAGAGCGGGTGCGGGACGGGCACGGCACCGGTCATGCTGTGCTGGTGAAGCCGCGAGTGCTTGTGGTGGACGACGAGATGGGCGTCCGCAGGGCGCTGCGACGTGGCCTGACCGCGGAGGGCATGGACGTGGTGTGTGCCGCTGACGGCCCTGGTGCTCTGCGCGCGGCCCTGACCGGCACGTTCGACGTCATCCTCCTGGACATCATGCTGCCGGGACTGTCCGGTTACCGGGTGCTGCAGCGGCTTCGGGCCGAACAGGTCGACACGCCGGTGTTGCTGGTGTCCGCCAAGGACGGTGAGGTGGACCAGGCCGACGGTCTGGACCTCGGTGCGGACGGCTACGTGGTCAAACCGTTCTCCTTCATGGTGCTCCTGGCACAGGTCCGTGCGCTGCTCCGCAGGGGAGGCGAGGCCACTCGATCCAGGCTCAGCCTCGGCGCGCTGCTCGTCGACCGCGCGGCACGGCAGGTCACAGTGGCCGGCGTGGAGGTGCCGCTCAGCCCGCGCGAGTTCGCCGTGCTCGAGGTGCTCGCCGGCCGGGCGGGGTCCGTGGTCACCAAGGACGAGCTGTTGCGCGCGGTGTGGGGGGACGAGCTGGCGGCGACCCGCAATGTCGTTGAGGTCTACGTCGGTTACCTGCGCCGAAAGCTGGCCGCGGCCGGTGCCGGCGATCTCGTGCGAACGGTCCGCGGGCATGGGTATCTGGCCAGTTCCACGGAACGGGACGCGATCACCTCCTCGGACCAGTGAGGGCGGACACCGATGCCGGCGGACCCGGCGCGCGGATGGCGCCGGCGGCGTGGTGGCGGCGCAGGCCGTTGCGGCTGCGGATCGCGGTGTCGGTCACGGCCGTGGCCATGGTCTTCCTGTTCCTCGCGGCATGGCTGGCCTCGGGAGCGATCGGTGCCCTGCTGGTCGAGGCCGCCGACGCCGAACTGCTCGCCGCGGTGAACCAGGCGGCACCGCAGGTCGAGGCCGGCCAACCGGTGCGATCGGCGCCAGTCGACGTGCAGCTGCGTGTGCTGGACTCGGCCGGGGACCCCGTTGACGGTGGACCGGCACCGAAGCTTGACGGCGCCGAGATCGCCCTGCTCAGTGCCGGAACCAGCGTGCTGCGGGCCGACGACCAACCGCAACACCGCTGGATCGGTCGGATCGTCTACGACCCGACCGGCCTGCCGCGGCTCGTGGTCGCCGGTGCCGACCTGGTGGGCTACGACCAGGCGGTCGCCGTCGGCGGACGGTGGTTGGTGCTCGCCGCGGTCGTCGCCGCCGTGCTGATCGGCGGTGCCGGCTGGCTCGTGGCGGGCTGGTCACTCGCACCAGTTCGCCGGATGCGTGCCGCGGCGGCGGTGCTGCCGGAGGGGCGGCGGCTGCCGGTGCCCGAGGCGCGTGACGAACTGCATGCCCTTGCTGAGGCGCTCAATGACCTGCTGTCGCGTCGGGACGACGCGACAGGACGGCTGCGTCGGTTCACCGGCGACGCCGCACACGAACTGCGCTCGCCAGTGGCCTCGATCAGAGCACAGGCTGAGGTCGCCATCGCGCATCCCGATCCGGAGTTCGCCCAGGAGGTGCTCGCGGCCGTCGCCGCGGAGTCAGAACGGATGTCCACCCTCGTCGACGACCTGCTGGCGTTGGCGAGGGCCGACGCTGGCGAGATCCGGCCGGCCGAACAGGTGGATCTCACGGCATCCGCCGTCGCGGCGGTCCAGCGGCTGCCCGGCGGCGGCCCGGCCGTGCGGCTGGACGCGCCAACCGGCGGCTGTGTGGTACTGGCCGCGCCCGGTGAGGTGGCTCTCGTACTGGACAACTTGCTGCGCAACGCGGTCCGGTATGCCCGGGCCCAGGTGCGGGTCGCCGTGTTGCCGACGCACGGGGGAGTGCGTCTGCTTGTCGACGACGATGGTCCCGGCGTGCCGGTCGCGCATCGCGCGCGGCTGTTCGACCGGTTCTACCGGGTTGATGACGACCGGGGCCGGGGCACCGGTGGTGCCGGGCTGGGGCTGGCGCTGGTGGCCGAGGCGGTGCGGCGACGGGGCGGCACGGTCCGGGTCACCGACTCGCCTCAGGGTGGTGCCCGGCTGGAGGTCCGCTGGAAGTCCGGCTGACCGGGGTGAGGCCCGTCGCCGAGTAGGCGGCCGGCAAGGCCCACCCGGTAGACGTTCCGGACAGGTGTCGCACCAAGCTCGCGCAGGTGCGACACTAGGCGTATGCCCACCACCCGGCACCGTTACACGATCACTGAGACCGATCAGATTGCCGCGGCGCTTGCCGACGCGGCAGTCCGCTGGCCCCAGCTGCGTGGTCGTCCCGGCGAACTGCTGCAGCGACTGATCGCCGAGGGACACCATCGACTCAAGGACGCCGCCGAGAGCCGCAGGGCAGCGGTAGAGGCCACTGCCGGTGCGGCGACCGGTGCTTATGACAAGGGCTATCTCGACCAGCTGCGTGCGGACTGGCCGGCGTGATTGTCCTCGACGCCTGTGTGCTCATTGCTCATCTGGACGCCACCGACGTCCACCATGAGCGGGCAACGCGGCTGCTGGCCGAGTCTGGTGACCTGCGGCTGCACGCCAGCGTTCTGACCCTGGCCGAGACCCTGGTCGGTCCGGTCCGTACCGGTCGCGGCCACCACGTTCAGCAGGCCCTCACGCGCCTAGGCGTCACCCCCCTCGGCCTGCCCGCCGACATCGCCGTCGAGCTGGCCGCAGTGCGGGCGCGGACCGGTCTGAAAATGCCGGACGCCGTGGTGTTGCTCACCGCGGAAACCCACCACGCCGCACTGGCGACGTTTGACGACAAACTACGTCGCGCCGCCAGCTCTCGAGACGTTGCTGTGTATCCCGACGCCTGAGGTCACTCTCTGGCGTCGGCAGTTCGTTCGCTGACGCGGTGACCAGCACACGTGGTACGGCCCCGGCATCAGCGGCCGGCCGGGCTGACGTTGAGCAGGCGACCGGCGAGGCCGCGTGACCGCACGGTCAGCTTGGTGGCGATCTCCACGAGCACCTTAGCCGCGGGCGCCTCGGGTTCGGCCACGACCAGCGGCGTGCCGGCGTCGCCGCACTCACGCAGCCTCGGGTCCAGCGGCACCTGGCCGAGCAGGGGAACCTCCGCACCGACCGCCTTGGACAGCGAGTCGGCGACGGCCTTTCCGCCACCGGCACCGAACAGCTCCATGGTCGAGCCGTCGGGCAGCTGGAGCCAGGACATGTTCTCCACCACGCCGGCGATGCGTTGGCGTGTCTGCAGCGCGATCGCGCCGGCTCGCTCGGCAACCTCCGCCGCCGCCTGCTGTGGCGTCGTCACGACCAGGATCTCCGCGTTGGGCATCAGCTGGGCCACCGAGATGGCGACATCCCCGGTGCCGGGCGGCAGATCGAGTAGCAAGACGTCCAGGTCACCCCAGAACACGTCGGCGAGGAACTGCTGCAGCGCCCGGTGCAGCATGGGTCCGCGCCAGACGACGGGCGCGTTTCCCTGGACGAACATGCCGATGGAGATCACTTTCACGCCGTTGGCCTGCGGCGGCATGATCATCTTTTCGACCTGCGTCGGCCGGCCGGTCGCACCGAGCATCCTCGGGACCGAGTGGCCGTAAATGTCGGCGTCGACAACACCGACCGACAACCCGCGGGCGGCGATGGTGGCGGCGAGATTGACCGTGACGCTGGACTTGCCGACCCCACCCTTGCCGGAGGCAACGCAGTACACCCTGGTCATGGACCCTGGCTGGGCGAAGGGGATGACCGGCTCCGCGGCATCTCCGCGCAGCGAACGACGCAGCTGGGTGCGCTGTTCGTCGCTCATGACGTCCAGGTCGACGTCGACACCGGTGACGCCGTCGACAGCGGAGACCGCCGCCGTCACGTCACTGGTGATCTTGTCGCGCAGCGGACAGCCGGCCACCGTGAGGTACACCGCGACGGCGACGCGGCCGTCCTGCCCGATGGTGACGTCCTTCACCATGCCGAGGTCGGTGATGGGCCGGCGGATTTCCGGATCCTGCACCTGGGACAGCGCGGCACGCACATCCTCGACGGTGGGCTGTCGGAGAGAGGTCACCTCTCCCATGCTACGAGCAGTCATGGTCGACGTGTCGGCAGGCACGGACGTGGAGCCGTATAGGGGCGATGTGTGATAAATGGGACGCGCTGCGTAACATCACGAATTGTGTCGGACACCGAGAGCGCCCGGCGGCCCACCCGTACCGAGCTAGCGGTGTGGCGGTCATTCCTCCAGGCACACGCCAGGATAACGCGTCAGTTGGAAGCGGAACTGGTCGCCGAGCAGGACCTGTCGCTTGTCGCCTACGACGTTCTCGTGCAGCTCGCGGAGGCGCCCGGCCGACGGCTGCGGATGACGGAACTGGCCGCCGCGGTGCTGCTCTCACGGTCGGGCGTCACTCGGCTGGTCAACCGCATGGAGCGGGCCGGCATGGTCAGCCGGAGTCCCGCCGCCAGCGACGGCCGCGGCGTTGTGGCGTCACTCACCCCTACGGGGCTCGACCGACTGCGTGTCGCGGCGCGCACCCATCTCGACGGTGTGGTCCGGCATTTCGTTGACGTACTCGACGAAGTCGAACTCGGCCCGTTCGGCAGGATCTGCCAGCGGTTGGCCCAAGCGGTGTCCACGTTGGACGAGGAGCCCGCGGGGCTCGACGATCGGATGGAGCGGGCTCAGGTGGCGTCCGGATCGAACGGCGGGCGTTCCCCCGGTGACAGCGGCGGTTGCGGTGGAGTCGACGGCGTGGTGAACGACGAGGGTGGAGTGGCCGCGGGGAACCCGTTCGGCTTGTAGTCGTTGAGGTTGATGTCGTCGAGCAGATGCCTGGTGATGGCTCGTTTCGGGTCGAAGTTGCGCAGTTCCCTGAGGTCCTCGAGCGGCTTGCGCAGCTCGTCGAACTCGGGGCCGAGTTCGCTGCGCAGCTGTTCGCGTGCCCCGGTCGCGTACTCCCTGACCTGCCGGATGCTCTTGCCCAACCAGGCGGCCGCCCCTGGCAGCCGTTCTGGACCGAGGATGAACAGACCCGCAGCGATCAGGATGAGGAATTCTGACCACCCGATGCCAAACACGGGTTCCAGCCTAATCCGACTGCGTTGTGACCTGTAGCGCCATCTGCCTGCCCTCGCGCACCACCTGGACGGACACGGTCTCACCGATGCCGTGCTCGATGACGGCCACCGCGAGCTCATCGGCGTTGCGGATCGGACGGTCGCCGAGCTTGACGATCACGTCACCCTCGACGATGCCCGCCCGCTCGCCGGCTCCACCTTGTTTGACGTTCTGCACCTGGGCGCCGTCGGTCGATGCCGAGGACACCGCCTTGGCGTTGACGCCGATGTCGGCGTGGTGGACCTGGCCGTCCCGGATCAGCCCCTCGGCGATGCGGCGGGCGAAGTCGATGGGGATGGCGAAGCCGATACCGATGGAGCCGGTGTCCTGCGGGGAGGCGATGGCGCTGTTGATGCCGACCAGCGCACCCGTCGAGTCGAGCAGCGCGCCGCCGGAGTTGCCGTGGTTGATCGCCGCGTCCGTCTGGATGGCGTCGTAGGTCGACGGCGGGTCCCCGCCCTCACCGGCGGCCTGGAACGGCCGGTCGAGCGCACTGACGATGCCGCTGGTGACGCTGCTGGCGAGGCCGAGCGGTGAGCCGATGGCGATCACCTGGTCACCGACGGCGAGAGAGCTCGACCTGCCGAGCTGAGCCACTGTCGGATTGGCCACCGCGACCTTGACGACCGCGAGGTCGGTTCTCGGATCCCTCCCGACGATCTTGGCGCTGACCTTGGTTCCGTCGGCGAAGACCACCTGGAGTGTCGCGGCGGTGTCCTTGGCGGCGGCCGACACGACGTGGTTGTTGGTCAGCACGTAGCCGGCGCCATCGATGACCACCCCGGACCCGAGGCCACCGGTCTGCCCGGTGTGCACCTCGATCTGCACCACCGCACGTTGAACTCGCTTGACGACCTCGGCGATCGACCCGGGGGCCCGCTGCACTCCCGGTTCGACCTGGCTCAGGGTCACGCTGCTTGTCAACGGGTTGCCGATCTGTGCGATGCCCCAGCCCGCGAGGCCACCCGCGGCGCCGATGAGCAGTGCGACCCCGGCAAGGCTGGCAAGCGCCATCGGCTTGACCCTGCGCCCGAACAGCAGCTCGGGAACGCTGAGCAGCGGCCCGGGCCGCGGTGGCGGCTCGTCGGTGCCAAGCAGCTGCCGGACCGGCTCGCCGGCCGGTGGTCCCAACACCGCTCCGGTCCCGGGGTCGCGCCACGGATCGTGCTCGCCGTCGGCCCCCCAGAAGGCGGGGTCGGAGGCGGTGTCCGCGCTGAACGGCGTCGTCCCCGGCGGTCGCTGCAGCGACGGCCCGCTGCCACCGCCCGGCCGGCCGAACGCCTCGGACAGGACTTCGGGCGACAGCCCGTCGAGGGAGGCCGGCGGCGTCACCGAAGACGCAGGCGAGTGGCCCGTGCCGCTGGCCACCGGGGGGTTGGGCGTGAACGCCCCGGAGATGCCCTCGGGTCGTCCGAACTCGGCGGCCAGAGCCGGATCCACGGGCGCCCGTTCGAGCGGCCGTGGACCGACCCGGTGGTGACCCACGTCGGCCGCATCCGTCATCGACGGTGGCGGCGGCTGGTGCCCCCCGGACGGAGGCCGGCTCGACTGCTCGCTCATCGGTGGTCAGCCTGCCCCAGTGCCGGTGAAGTCCGCGTAGCGGCCTACCTGTTCGACAGTCTGGCCACCGCGGGCTCGGGCACGGCAGGCGCGTGGTTCACGGGGCGGTGCCGGACGGGAACGGCGGAGGGGGATGGGGTCGCCACGGCCTGACGTGCCGTCCCGGGACCGCCTGCCACGGTGTCCGTCGCGGGCGTGTCACCGTGCATGGCCACCACGGCAAGCGCGCCGAGTACCAAGCCGGACACGACCACACCGGCTCCCTGCCTCGACCGGCGGCCCGGGAAGCGGATGTGGCCTCCCACCACGGTTCTCGCGCTGCCCAGCGGGGCCGTGCCGCCCAGCGGGGTCGACGAACCGAACGGCGACCTGCCGCCGAATGAGTCGCCTTGCCGGGCCCTGCCCGGCCGGAGCACCGTCACCAGTTGGCCGTCCTCGGACACCGCGAGGTTGTCAGGACCGGTGGGCAGTTCGACGTCCCGCGGGATCGCCCGCAGCGACGCGAGTAGCGATGCCGGCGCGGAGGGGGTCGTCGCCGTCCTGGTCGCCGCCCGCGCGTAGCGCTGAGTGGCCGCCTCGGCCGCGCAGGACCGGCAGCGGGCGAGGTGGGCCGCGGCACGGTCGTGGGGGGTCGCGGACAGTTCGCCGTCGACGAAGGCGACGACCACATCGGGGAGGAGGTGCTGTTCATGAAGGCCCCACCCGCGCAGGTCTGTCATCAGACGTCCTCCGGTACGTGCTTGCGGCGACGTTCGAGGCTGGCCCGCAATGCCTGTCGGCCACGGTGGATCCGACTGCGCACCGTGCCGAGCTTGACTCCGAGCGTAGCGCCGATCTCGTCGTAGGACAGCCCCTCGACGTCGCAGAGGACGACGGCGGCCCGGAACTCCGGGGGCAGCTCGTCCAGCGCCGCCTGCAGATCGGGATCGAGGTGGGTGTCGGAGTAGGCCTGCTCGGGACTTGGATCGTCGCCGACGATGCGGTCGGTGTCCTCGGGCAAGCCCTCCATCCGCAGCCGTGAGCGACGCCTGGCCATATCCAGGAACAGGTTCGTGGTGATGCGGTGCAGCCAGCCCTCGAAGGTGCCTGGCTTGTAGGAAGCGAGGGAACGGAACACCCGGATGAACGTCTCCTGGGTGAGGTCTTCCGCATCGTGCTGGTTGCCGCTAAGCCGGTACGCGAGCCGATAGACGCGGTCCGCGTGTTCCCGGACGACCTCGTCCCACGACGGCGGCGTCCATGACGTCTCGCTTACCGCGACCGTCACCGGGGTGCTGCCCGCGAGCGCTGACGGCTCCGTCTGCTGTGCCGCGCCTTCGACCGGCGCCGGCGGGTACCGGTGGACCAGGTCATTGGTCTGCTGTGTGAGCATCAGTGGGGGTCGCACCTCCT
>JAFAZC010000051.1 GCA_019239965.1 Kutzneria sp.
ATGCCTGGATGACCCCATCACGCACGGGCGGGGGCAGTTGCTCAATCGCGGCG
Source organism: Kutzneria sp. (assembly GCA_019239965.1). GTDB lineage: Bacteria > Actinomycetota > Actinomycetes > Mycobacteriales > Pseudonocardiaceae > Kutzneria. Next base: position 54 of record JAFAZC010000051.1, read on the forward strand.
GGCGGAACAGACCCCCCATGGGGAATCGCGTTGATCGCTGCTGGCGGCAGGTGTGCGGCCAGTTCCGTGCCGAGCCGGTTGCTGAAGACTGCACCCATGATCGCCACACCGAGCGATCCGCCGATCGATCGGGCAAAGGAGACGGATGACGTCGCCGTGCCGACGTCGGCGACCGGCACGGTGTTCTGCACCGCGAGGACCACCACCTGCAGTGTGAGACCGATTCCGATGCCCAAGACGACCATCCACAGGCTGGACGTCACCCGAGTGGTGCCGGCGTCCATGGTGGACAGACCGAACATGCCGATCGCGCCAATCGCGGCGCCAAGGACAGGGGACCACTTGTAGCGCCCGCTGCGCGACACGATCTGCCCAGAGACGATCGAGGCCGCCAGCAGGCCGCCCATCAGCGGCAGCATGAGCAACCCGGAGTTTGTGGCACTCGCGCCGGTCACAACCTGGAGAAACGTTGGCAGGAAGATGATCGCGCCAAACATCGCGAAGCCGACGATGAAGCTGACGGCGGCGGACAGATTGAAGGTCCGCATCCGCACCAGTCGTGGCGGGATCACTGGCTCGACCGCCCGACGCTCGACGAAGACGAATGCCACCGTCAGCACCACGCAGGCCACACCAAGCCCGACGATCATGACCGAGTCCCAGGCGTACTCGTTTCCGCCCCAGCTCAACGCCAGCACCAGGGCGCCGATCGCCCCCGTCATCAACGCCGAGCCGAGATAGTCGATACGTGGTCTTCCGTCCGGCTTCGGCGACTTGAGCACCGTGGAGATGACGATCAGGGCAGCCGCGCCAACTGGCAGGTTGACATAGAAGACCCAGCGCCAGGAGAAGTGATCTGTGATGAACCCACCGAGTAGCGGTCCGACGACCGACGAAAGACCGAACACGGCGCCGATGAGGCCCATGTAACGGCCCCGTTCGCGGGGACTGACGACGTCGGCGATGGTGGCCTGTGCCAGCACCATCAGTCCGCCGCCTCCCACGCCCTGCAGGCCGCGGAACAGGACGAGCTGGGCCATCGACTGCGCGGCGCCGCAGAGCGCGGAACCAGCGAGGAACACCACGATGGCGACGACGAAGACCGACTTGCGTCCGTACAGGTCGCTGAGCTTGCCGTATATCGGTGTGGTGACCGTGGTGGCCAAGAGATACGACGTCACCACCCAGGACAGATGGCTGAGGCCGCCCAGGTCTCCGACGATGGTCGGCAGCGCCGCCGAGACGATGGTTTGGTCCAACGCGGCGAGCAGCATGACGAGCATGAGCCCGGAGAAGACGATCAGTACGCCACGGCGGCTGAGATAGGTACCGGTCGGACCGGCCGGCGCGTCGGTCTCAGCAACGCTCATGATCCTGCTCCTTTGCCCTGGCTAGCACGTGCTGTTCGAGCGTTTCGAATGCCGTATCGACCATCTCGGGCAACGAGCGGTCGTCTTTCTCGCACCATCGTGGAAATTCGGCCCGTAACACACCGAGGCCCACGGCCGACAGGACCGGCAGCCGCAGGTCCTCGGACAGGGCAGCGCCGAACCGCGTGATCAGCCCCTCCGTGAGCCGCCGCTCAAAAACCTCATAGCCGGCCAGGTACCTGGCACGCAGGTGCGAATGTTCAGTGATCAGTCGAGCCCGCAGCAGGACCTCTCGTTTGCGGGTCTGGATGCTGGCCGCCAACTCCAGCACGACGGCCCGCACCACGGCCAGGGGGGCCTCGGTGACAGGCCGACGCAGCACCGCGTCCGGAATCCAGTCGGCGGCACCGACGTCCATGTGCAGCAGACACTCCTCCTTGGTGGAGAAGTAGTTGAAGAACGTGCGCTGCGAAACATCGACGTCCGCACAGATCATCCCGACCGTGACGTGGTCGACCCCTCGCTCCAGAGCCAGTCTCAGCGCGGCCTCCCGCAGCGCCAGCCTGGTCGCTTCCTTCTTACGTTCGCGCAGTCCCTGCTCGCCGTGCACACCATGAAGTATTGCAGTCCATGTAAACTTTTAGATCACGCAACTATCATATGTCTGTATCGATCATGTTTCGCCCAGGCAAATCGCCGCCCCTCAGGCGCTTGGCCAGTCCGAGCCGCCGCGCCGGGCACCGCACTCAGAGATCCACGAGGGGATTATCGCCAAGTCGTCGGGGTACCCAACGGGAACCGACAAGCGACGGAAGGACACTGACATGGCGACTGGTGAGACCGGTTTCGACGACGTCAGCTTCGACTTGATCTCCGTTCAGTACCACGCTTTGAAGGCCGGCCACGACTACGGTCAGTACGTTCGCGACGCCGAGAACGCTGGCATGACAGAGATCGCCGAATTCTTCAAGGAAGTCATGTCACAGAGCTCGACGTGGGCCAAGCGTTGCCACGAGTACCTCACCCAGTTGACCAGCAGCGGCGATATCGGGGCCGCGGTGAGGTGAGGCACGACCCGGCGAGCACTGCTTGCCTCGACGTGATTTCTCAATGGCACATGTCACTAGTTGTAGTCCGGGTCGGCTGTCCCGACAGCCGACCCGGCTGGGTGTCGGGGACAGCGGCGGCCGCGACCGAGGCCGCGAGGGGGATGCGGTGACGGCCGGTGAACCACGAGCGCCTACGAGGATGGGGACCGTTTGGAGCTGGTAGTTTCGCACTGCTGGCATTGTTGATCGGCAGCAACCTGCCGACACCTCTGTTTCCGCTCTATTCCAAGGTCTACGGACTGTCGTCGCTGGTGGTGACGCTGCTCTTCGCTACCTACGCACTGACCGTTATCCCAGCGTTGTTGATCTTCGGACCGCTCTCCGATGCCAAGGGGCGCCGCGAAGTGCTGACCGCGGCCATCATTGTCGCCGCGGTTGCCGCCTTGCTGTTCGCCATGGCTACGGAGGTCGCCGTCCTTTTTGTCGCCCAGGTCGTACAGGCCATAGCGTTGGGAGCGCTGCAGGGAACGGCAGCACCGACACTGGTGGAGTACGACCCGAGCGGGCAGCGGCGACGAGCCTCGGCAACCGCCTCGGCACTGACCGTCGCCGGGGCTGCCTTCGGGCCATTGCTGGCCGGCGTCTTGGCGCAGTACGCTCCGCTGCCGCAGCGGCTGACCTATCTTGTCGAGGTCGCGCTGCTTGTCGTGGCGCTGGTTGCGGTGCTCGCGTTCCTTCCGCGTCGTCGCGATCCACAGCCGTGGAGGCCTCGACGGCCCAGCGTGCCGTCCGGAATCCGTCGCCCATTCGTCGTCGCGGGGATCTCGACCTTTGTTGCGTGGGCGGTGACCGGATTGTTTCTGTCTTTGATCCCCTCGTTCGTCATTTCCGAACTACACCACGACAATCTCGCGCTCGCCGGCGCGGTTGTCGCACTCATGCTCGGGCTGGCTGCGGTCGTGCAGGTAACCGGACGGCGGATAGGATCGCTGTCAGCACAGATGGTCGGACTGGTGGTGATGATCGCCGGTGTCGCCGTGCTGATCGCGGCGGACCTCACCATGACGCTGTCCGCGCTGCTGGTGGCCGCCGCCCTGGCCGGAATCGGCCAGGGCCTGGCTTTCATGGGCTCGCTCGGTGACGTCAACCAGATCGCGCCGGAGAACCGCCGGGGTGACGTCGTCGCCAGTTATTACGTCGTAGTCTACGTCGGCACCGCGCTACCCGCGATCGGTGTCGGTGTCGTCGCTCAGCTTGCGAGCCTGCCGACCGCCATCGAGATCTTCTCCTACGCGGTCGTCGTGATCTGCCTTGCTGGCCTTGCCGGGCTCGTCATGGAAGCACAATCGCGTCGCGTGCGGTCTGATCCAGCGCTTGACCGTGGCTGATGGCGCCAGAGCGGCGTCAGGCCAATGATTGAGCGACAATCCGTCGCAAGTGGATTACGGGACCGGTACAGTGAGCGCCCGTATGTGGTGTGCCGCAGGTTGAGGGGGAATGATGCCGGCGTCGGGTCTTGTTGCCGCCAGACGGCGTGGCGCCTACGGGGTGGATGCGCCGTGGGCCTTGTTCGGTCTGGAGTGCGGCATGATTGCCGCGGTCGGCTGGGCGATCGGAATCGCTTCCAGCCCGGCACACCGCTGGGTGTGGGTTCCGTCGCTGATCGCGCTGGTGATGCTGGCGCAGATCGCGCTCTTCGTGCACGCGACAAGGCGCGGAAAGGTCCACGTGTGGGCGGAGTTGCTGGACGAGCTCGGCCTGCACGGTGACGAGCGAGTGCTGGATCTCGGCTGCGGACGTGGCCTGGTATTGCTGATGGCCGCGCAACGGCTGGCCACCGGCCGCGCGGTCGGTGTGGACCTGTGGCGGAGTGTCGATCAGTCGGGGAACGCCCCGGACGTCACTATGCGCAACGCGCATGCCGAAGGGGTGGCCGACCGGATCGAGCTGTACACCGGGGACATGACGAACCTGCCGTTCGGCGACGCGGGGTTCGACGTGGTCGTGTCCAGCCTGGCGATCCACAACATCAAGGACAAGGCGGGCCGGGCCAAGGCAATCGACGAGGCGGTACGGGTGCTGCGGCCGGGCGGTCGGCTGGCCATCGTCGACATCTCCGCGGTCGACGAGTACCAGCACCGGCTGGGTCAGACCGATGCGCGGGACGTGCGGGTGCGGCCGCTGGGCTGGCGGATGTGGTGGGGCGGCCCCTGGATGAGCAGCCGTCTGGTCACGGCGGTCAAGCCCATCGTCTGACAGGGGGGCGGGGCCACGAGCCACGCCGACGACGCTGTCAAGATCCGAGCGATACACTCCGCGTGACCGGCGCGGCGGCTTCAGACGTGCGCTCCTGTGTGATCGGGATCACCTTTTGGCTGGTCTCCACAAGTTCCGGGACGAGGCACGGTTGGTTGCGATATGTCGTCGCTGACCGGGACGCGGGAGTGTTCAGTCTGAAAGTGGGCGTGCCGACCCACGATATGTCTAGTGCAGGAGGCTCGGTCGGTGTTCAGTCGTGTCGCCATCGTCAACCGCGGAGAGGCCGCGATGCGGTTGATCCATGCCGTCCGGGAGCTCTGCGCGGAGACCGGAGCGCGGATCGAGACCGTTGCGTTCTACACCGACGCCGACCGCACCGCCACCTTCGTCCGCGAGGCCGACCTGAGCTATGACCTCGGCCCGGCGTCTGCCCGGCCCTACCTGGACCTGGCGGCGCTGGAGCGCGCACTGTGTGACAGTGGCGCGGACGCGGCATGGGTTGGCTGGGGATTCGTCGCGGAGGACCCGGCGTTCGCGGAGCTGTGCGAGAAGGTCGGCGTCACCTTTATCGGGCCGAGCGCGGAGGCCATGCGCAAGCTCGGTGACAAGATCGGCGCGAAGCTGATCGCCGAAGAGGTCGGCGTGCCGGTCGCGCCGTGGAGTCGCGGTGCGGTCGAGACTCTGGACGCAGCGGTGGCGGCGGCAGCCGAGATTGGCTACCCCCTGATGCTGAAGGCCACCGCGGGTGGTGGCGGGCGTGGTATCCGCGTGATCACGAACGAGTCCGAGCTCGTCGACGCCTACGAGCGTACGAGCCAGGAGGCCGCCCGGGCATTCGGCAGTGGTGTGGTGTTCCTGGAGCGCCTGGTCACCGGCGCCCGGCACGTCGAGGTGCAGGTGATCGCCGACGGCGACGGCACGGCGTGGGCCCTTGGTGTGCGCGATTGCTCGGTGCAACGGCGCAACCAGAAGGTGATCGAAGAGTCGGCGTCGCCGGTGCTGACCGCGGAGCAGGCCGACGAGCTCAAGGCCGCCGCGGAGCGGCTGGCGCTGGCAGTCGGGTACCGGGGTGCGGGCACGGTCGAGTTCCTCTATCACCCCGGTGAGAAGCGGTTCGCCTTCCTCGAGGTGAACACCCGCCTGCAGGTGGAACACCCGATCACCGAGGCGACCACCGGGATGGACCTGGTGAAAGCACAGCTGCACGTCGCCGCGGGAGGGAAGCTGGAGGGCAGGCCGCCCACCGAGATCGGGCACGCCATCGAGGCACGGCTCAACGCCGAGGACCCGGACCGTGACTTCGCGCCCTCGCCGGGCCGTATCGCGCTGCTGGACCTGCCGGCCGGACCGGGGATCCGCGTGGACACCGGCGTCAGCGAGGGCGACACCATCCCCGCCGATTTCGACTCGATGATCGCGAAGATCATCGCCTATGGCCGCGACCGCGACGAGGCGCTAGGCAGACTGCGTCGGGCGATGGCGCAGACCAAGGTGCTCATCGAGGGCGGCACGACGAACAAGAGTTTCGTGCTCGACCTGCTCGAACAGCCCGAGGTGATCGACGCCAGCGCGGACACCGGCTGGATCGACCGCGTTCGCGGCGAGGGCAGGCTCGTCTCGCACCGGCACTCGGCCGTCGCGCTGGCGGCCGCCGCCATCGAAGCGTACGAGGAGGAGGAGCGCGTCGAGCGGCAGCGGCTGCTGTCGACGGCGTTCGGCGGACGCCCGCAGGCGCAGCACGAGAGCGGCCGGCCGCTGGACCTCAAGCTGCGGGGCGTCGGCTACCGTGTGCGCGTCGCGCGGGTCGGCGCGCACCGGTTCCGCGTTGGCATTGACACTGGTGGAACGGATAGTCGTTCCGACGGCACCGTCCACACCGCCGATATCGAACTCGACCGCTTCGACCCGCGCACCGGGCACATTGTCGTCAACGGCACGCGATATCGCCTGCTCACCGGCACGCACGGGCCGATCCACCTGGTCGAGGTGGACGGTGTGACGCACCGGGTCAGCCGGGACGAAGGCGGCGTCGTCCGCTCGCCAACGCCCGCGCTGGTCGTGGCCACGCCGCTGAAGGTCGGCGCCGAGGTCGAGGCGGGCGCACCAGTGCTGGTGCTGGAGAGCATGAAGATGGAGACGGTGCTGCGGGCCCCGTTCAAGGCGCGGCTGAAGGAATGTGTGGTGTCCGTGGGCAGCCAGGTGGAGACCGGCGCGCCGCTGCTGCGACTGGAGCCGCTCGCCGACGCGGACGCCGAGGACACCTCAGTCACCGAGTCC
>JAFAZC010000037.1 GCA_019239965.1 Kutzneria sp.
ATCGAGTGCGTCCGACACAGCCACGTCCAATCCGCAGGTTCCCTCTTTGCGCTGATCAACCGAGGACTCAAAAATCGCCGGATACCCTTGAACAGTGGCTGCCTCGAAATAGCCACCACCCTTGGTGATGATGTCCTTGTTGGCATACAGCGCACTCAAACCCTTGGGGTTCGCGGTGATGAACTCGACGGTAAACCCCGTCCCGGTAGCCGCGTTAGACCATGAACATCCAGGCCCCAGTGCCGATGTACCAGCATTGGCGTCACCTGGTTTGGTAATAGTGAAGGGTTGAGTCTGGGCAGTGGTGAGCATGGTGCACGGCGCCGCCTGAAACCTCGTGGTGTCGATCGGCGTCTTGACCTTCGGCGCGCCCTGAGCAGTCGTGTCGCCGCCAGCAGGCGAGGACGAGGGAGGGCTTGCGGGACTCGGAGTCCCGTCAGCGGCAGAACACCCTGCCACCAACGTCACGGCGCTGACAAGCCCGAAACCCGCCGCCACCAACGTCAGTCGCACTACAGGCCCCCTTGAGTCTTGGCGAGGGAACCCGAGGCGTGCCCCTCTTGTGACACATAACGATCACGGGCAGCGGTCAGATCGTCGAGCAACTTCTTATAGAAGTTCTCCAGATTCGTGTTGTGCCGCAGGTAGGCTTGCCCGCTGCTGTTCACCGCCTCGGTCACCCGCCGGCTCGACGGCTCGTCGCCCATGGGCAATACCTGCGTCATCGGCCTCGCCAATCGCCGCGCTTCGGCGATCTTGTCTATGCACGCCTGGACCTGTTTGATGACGTCCTGGAAACCCGGCTCGTCGAATTCGTAATGTCCGCTCGATCCAGCAGGGGACCCCGGAACAGGCGGAAGAACGCTGTTCAAGATCCCCGCCGGACCGTCCCCCACACCCGGCGAGACGGGTATGGCTGGCAACGGCAGCGGCGGAAGCGCTCCCTGATCACCGACGTCATGCCCCATACCCCCATGTCCCCCTTCTACCGGCCGCGACGAACCGCGGGCAGGAGAGCCGAGCGGTCACGGTCCGTTGCCAGATGGTAGCGCTACGCCGTTCGGTGGCGAGGGTGATTCGCCACACCGACCACCCGATCAGCCCAACCACAGCACCGCGATCGCCGCCGCCATGAGGTCACGCTCCCGTCCGCTACGGTCGCTGCCGGAGGCGGAACACGGCAAGCCGAGGAGTCGACCGCATGGACATCGCCGAGGCAGGTTCACCATCCGGCCTGCCGCTCACGGGCGAGCGCACCGTCCCCGGAGTCGCCGGGGAGAACTACTGGTATCGCAGGCACGAGGCCGCCTATCTCGCCGTTGTCCCGCACTGTGCCGGCGCCACAGTGCTCGACGCGGGATGCGGCGAGGGCTACGGCGCCGACCTGTTGGCCCGGACCGCTCGCCGAGTGCTCGCCGTGGACTACGACGAACTGACCGCCGCGCACGTCGCCAGGACCTATCCGCAGGTCGAGGTGATCCGTAGCAACCTCGCCATGCTGCCGATCACCGGCGCGGCAGTGGACGTCGTGGTGAGCATGCAGGTGATCGAACACCTCTGGGACCAGAAGGCCTTCCTTGCCGAGTGCCGGCGTGTCCTGCGTCCCGGTGGTCAACTGCTGATCACCACACCGAACCGGCTGACCTTCTCCCCCGGCAGCGATACTCCGCTCAATCCGTTCCACACCAGGGAACTGGCACCGTTGGAACTGGCGGAGCTGCTCAGCGCGGCCGGTTTCACCGTGCGATCACTGCGCGGACTGCGACACGGTCCGAAGCTGCGCGAGCTGGACGATCGGCTGGGCGGGTCCATCATCGAGGCCCAGGTGCGGCTGGCTGTGACCGGCACACCGCCGGCGGCCGACCTGCTCACCGCCGTGGCCTCGGTGGCCAGCGAGGATTTCGTGATCACCGACGAGGATCTGGACGGCAGCCTCGACCTGGTGGCGATCGCGGTGGCGCCGTGACCGGCGAGGGCGCCTTCTGCCTCGTCCTGCACAGCCATCTGCCCTGGCTGGCGCACCACGGAGCGTGGCCCGTCGGCGAGGAATGGCTGTACCAGGCATGGGCGCATTCCTACCTGCCGGTGGTCGACCTGTTACGGCGGCGCGCGGAGCGGGACGAGCACGACGTGCTCACGCTCGGCGTGACACCGGTCCTGGCCGCGCAGCTGGATGACTCCCACTGTCTCAGCGGATTCCACGACTGGCTGGGGAACTGGCAGCTCAGGGCGCACTACGCGGCGACGAGGTGGCGGCGCGCCGAACCGGCACTGCGGCAACTGGCCGCCGCCGAGCACCGGCGTTCCGGCTGGGCGCTGGCGGAGTTCGAAACCCGGTGGCGGCACGGGTTCTCCCCGATGTTGCGGGACCTTGTCGACTCGGGTGTGATCGAACTCCTCGGTGGCCCACTGACGCATCCGTTCCAACCCTTGTTGGACAAGCGAATCCGTGACTACGCGCTGTCGGCCGGGCTGGCCGACTGCGCACTGCGGATCGGGGCCCGGCCGGCGGGGATCTGGGCTCCGGAGTGCGGCTACTCCCCCGGCCTGGAACGGGACTATGCGGCGGCCGGCGTGCGGCGGTTCCTGGTGGATGGTCCGGCGCTGCACGGCGACACCGCGGCGGCCCATCCGGTTGGCCACAGCGACGTGGTGTGTTTTGGACGCGACCTCGACGTCACCTACCGGGTGTGGTCGCCGAAGGCGGGCTATCCCGGCGATCCGGCCTATCGTGACTTCCACACCTACGACCATCCGTCGGGGCTCAAACCGTCGAGGGTCACGGGGAAAACCGTGCCGCCGGAGCGGAAACGGCCCTACGAGCCCGAGTTGGCTGCCGCGGCGGTGCGGCGGCACGCCGTCGACTTCGTGGGCACCGTGGTGCGCCGGCTGCGCTCGTTGTGCGAGCGGCACGGCCGGCCGGGCCTCGTGGTCGCCGCGTACGACACCGAATTGTTCGGCCACTGGTGGCACGAGGGTCCCGCCTGGCTGGACGCGGTGCTGACAAGTCTGGCGGCGGCCGGCGTCACGGTCACCTCGCTGCGCGGTGCCCTCGCCGCCGGCCATGTCGGCGAGCCGGTGGAATTGCCGGCCTCCTCGTGGGGGTCCGGCAAGGACTGGCGGGTGTGGGACGGCGAGCAGGTGGCCGATCTGGTGTCGAGCAACGCGGAGGTGCAGCGAGCCCTGCTGTCGACGCTGACCCGAGGAGAAGTCCGCGACCCGGTGGCGGACCAGCTCGTGCGCGAGGCGCTGCTGGCCCTGTCGAGCGACTGGGCGTTCATGGTCAGCAAGGATTCCGCGGCCGACTACGCACGCGGCCGCGCGGCAACGCACACCGAGCGGGTGCACCGCCTCGCGACCCTGATCAATGCCGGCGACCGGGCCAGGGCCGCGGACCTGGCCGCCGAGTTGCGTCGGCAGGATGGGCCGTTCGGCCGACTGGACGCACGCGGCCTGATCACTTGATGTAACTACTATTTGTAGGTACATTGGTGACATGGAGACCATAGGCCTGCGCGAGCTCAACCAAAATCCGTCCAAGGCGGTTGCCCGCGTCCGCGCCGGAGCGTCAATCGTCGTCACCGACCGGGGCAAACCCGTGCTCCGTATGATCCCCGAGACGGAACATCCAGGCACCCTACAGATGATGATCGCTTCAGGAGAGGTTCGCCCTCCTGCCGAGCAGGGTATGCCCACGCTCATCGACGACCTCACACCTGACATCGAAAGCCTGTCAGACGTGCTCGTGGCCGACCGGGACAGAGAGCGCAACCGGTGATCTATCTCGACGCATGCGCGTTGCTGAAGTTCATCAAACCGGAGCGCGAAACCTCGGCGTTGCGCGGCTGGCGCCAGGCACTTCCCGAGGCAACTGAACTGATCACCAGCGAGTTGGCCCAGCTGGAGATTACCCGGACTCTGTTGCGCGCTGGCGTCGACCACCAACTGGTACCTCATTACACCAGCCAGGCTCTCAAAGGTATCTACGTTGTAGACCTCAGCAGTACGGTCTTGGCCAGAGCCATGGCCTATCGCATACCCAGACTGGGATCCCTGGACTCCATTCATCTAGCCAGCGCGGATCCTTTCCGCGCGGAGCTCACCGAGTTCGTCAGCTATGACCTGGAACTGATCAAAGCAGCCGACTATCTCGGGTTCCCGGTACGCGCACCGGCATAGCCACTGAACTACCACCGGGCAGCGTCGGCCCGGAACATGCGAAGATCCTTCGTGTCATGCGGATCCTGATGCTGTCGTGGGAGTACCCGCCGGTCGTGGTCGGCGGGCTCGGCCGGCATGTACACGCTCTGGCCCGCCGGCTCGCCGCACAGCGGCACGAGGTCGTTCTGCTGTGCCGCCAGCCCGCCGGCAGCGACGCGACCACCCACCCGACCGGCGATGACATCGTCGACGGCGTGCGGGTGATTCGGGTTGCCGAGGACCCACCCCACCTGGTGTTCGAGCGGGATCTCGTGGCGTGGACCCTGGGCATGGGGCACGCCATGGTCCGCGCCGGTCAGCGACTCGTCGGCGACTGGCGCCCGGACGTGGTGCACGCCCACGACTGGCTCGTCGCCCATGCTGCGGTGGCACTGGCCGAACTGGCCGGAGTGCCTCTCGTCGCCACCTTCCACGCCACCGAGGCCGGCCGGCACAGCGGCTGGCTGTCCCAGCCGCTCAACCAGCAGGTGCATTCCGTCGAGTGGTGGCTGGCGAACAGGGCCGACCGCCTGATCACCTGCTCGACGGCGATGCGGGCCGAGGTGGCCGCGCTGTTCGAGGTGGAGCGGGAGACGATCACCGTGCTGCACAACGGAATCGAGCCCCATCGGTGGCGGGTCCGGCCGGCCGAGATGACCGCGGCACGCCGGCGGCACGGCGCCGAGGGCGCGCCGCTGCTGCTGTTCTTCGGGCGCCTGGAATGGGAGAAGGGGGTCCAGGACCTAATCGCGGCGATGCCGAGGATCCGGCGCAGCCATCCCGGCACGCGTCTCGTCGTGGCCGGCACCGGCAGCCACGCGGACTGGCTGGCAGACAGGGCCCGCCGGCACCGGATCCCGCGGGCCGTCGATTTCGCCGGTCACCTTCCCGACCGGCAGCTGGCCGCGGTGCTATGTGCCGCCGACGCCGTGGTGCTGCCGAGCAGGTACGAGCCGTTCGGCATGGTGGCCCTCGAAGCGGCCGCGGCCGGCGCCCCGCTGGTCGCCTCGACCGCGGGCGGGCTCGGCGAGGTCGTGGTGGACGGCGAGACCGGCCTGTCGTTCGCCCCCTCCGACGTCGCCGGCCTCGCCCGTGCGGTCCGGGCTGTTCTCGACGATCCGGTGTCCAGCCGGCGACGGGCTCAGGCCGCCAAAGCCAGACTGGCCACCGACTTCGACTGGGGACGGATCGCACAGGACACGGCGCTGCTGTACGCGGCGGCCCACGTCGTACCACGAGAAACTCTCGGCCGCCCCAAGATCGCCACCGGCAACGCGTTCGGTCCCTGACCGCACGGAGCCTGGCTCACGGCCGGTCCTCGGCGGCCCGCAGCGCCTCGTCGGCCTTGCGAGCCATGTCCGCGACCGCGGCGCGTCGTTGCGCGGCCGCCTCGTAGTCGGCGCGCCGGTCGCGCACGATCCTCGCCGGCGTGCCGACCGCGACCGAGTAGTCCGGGATGTCGCCACGGGCGATCGAGTGCGCGCCGAGCACACAGCCCCGACCGATCCTGGTGCCACGCAGCACCGTCGTCTTCACACCGAGCCAGCAGTCCGGTCCGATCCGCACCGGGGACTTGACGATGCCCTGGTCCTTGATCGGCA
>JAFAZC010000053.1 GCA_019239965.1 Kutzneria sp.
GCCGGGCTGCAGGACCCGAACCGGCCGATCGGCTCGTTCCTGTTCCTGGGCCCGACCGGGGTCGGCAAGACCGAGCTGGCCAAGACGCTGGCCGCGGCGCTGTTCGACACCGAGGACAACATGGTCCGCCTGGACATGAGCGAGTACCAGGAGCGTCACACCGTCAGTCGCCTTGTTGGTGCCCCGCCAGGCTATGTCGGCTACGAGGAAGGCGGCCAGCTCACCGAAGCCGTGCGCCGCAAACCCTACTCGGTGGTGCTGTTCGACGAGATCGAGAAAGCCCACGCGGACGTGTTCAACACACTGCTGCAGGTACTGGACGACGGGCGCCTCACCGATGCCAAGGGCCGCACCGTCGACTTCCGCAACACGGTGATCATCATGACGTCTAACATCGGCTCGCATCACCTGGTCGACGGGCTGACCGCCAGTGGGAGCGTCACCGAGGTCGCGCGAGCCAAGGTCATGGCGGAGTTGCGCGGGCACTTCCGACCGGAATTCCTCAACCGGGTCGATGACATCGTGCTGTTCAAGCCGCTGACCGAGAGTGAGATCGAGCTCATCGTCGAGCTGATGGTCAACGACCTGCGCTCCCGGCTGGCCGACCGCCGGATCACCCTCCAGTTGACCGATCAGGCGCGGCGGTTCATTGCCCACCAGGGCTTCGACCCGGTCTACGGAGCCCGCCCCCTGCGCCGGTTCATCGCTCGTGAGGTGGAGACCCGTATCGGTCGTGCACTGCTCAGCGGTGACGTCCAGGACGGCTCGATCATCCACGTCGACGTCGCCGATGGCGGGCTGGCGGTCCGATACGACGAGACAGACCGCAGTGAAGCGGAACCCCCCGGGAATACACCGATATTCGCCGGCACGTGACTGGCCGTTGCATGTGGACGGGAGACACGCGCTCGGGCTCTGCTCTGGGTTACCGATCGCCTTGGGCGGGAAGCCTCCAGCGACGATGCCGACCAGAAACAGTTGTTGGAGGTGACGGGGATGGCATTGCCCATGGCACGGTCGTCCGGCCGGACGGGCCGCTGGGATCCTTTGCGTGAGTTCGAGGATCTCTATGGTCAGATGGGTCGATGGATGGATGCCGCGTTCGGCAGGGCCGGTGAGAGCGGAACGTCCTGGTTACCAGCGGCCGACGTGTCCGAAACCGATGAAGCCTATCTGGTGGAGGTCGACCTGCCCGGTGTCAAGCGTGAGGACATCACCATCGACCTTGTCGGCAACGAGTTGACGGTCAGCGGTGAACTGAAGGAGATGGAGCGCGAAGGCTGGTTCCGTCGGCGTACCCGCCGCACCGGCCGATTCGAATACCGGGTATCGCTGCCCCACGATGTGGACACTGACAAGATCGATGCCAACCTGGCGGACGGGGTGCTCACGGTGCGGGTGCCCAAGAGTGAGGCGGCCAAGCCCCGACGTATCACGGTCTCCGGTTCCTGAGGCCACTATCGGTCGACAGTGTGGCATGTGCTCACCAGCCAGGTCCGTCGGCGAGCATGTGCCACACCGCGCCCGACAATCAAGCATGCCAGTGGTTTCGGCGGGGTCGCCGCTGGGCAGGCCTGTGCTGGCAAGAAAATCTGTCACCGGATTTCGTCCGCTCGGGCGCGGGCGCCCGGTGGGGACAACGGCCACGCTTGCACCATGAAAGCCCGCTGATTCCAACGGAGGCAAGGAAATGACATTGATGCGGTTCGAGCCGTTTCGCGAACTTGATCGGCTGAGCGAGCAATTTCTGGGTGGCGCCAGGTCCTACATGGTCATGCCGATGGAAGCCTTCCGTCGCGGAGATGAGTTCTTCGTCGCACTCGATCTACCTGGTGTCGCACCCGAGGACGTCGATGTGACGGTGGAGCGCAACGTCGTCAAGATCACCGCACGGCGCGCCCCGCTGCATCAGGACAACGACGAGGTACTGGTCGACGAGCGGCCGAGGGGCGAGTTCTCCCGGCAGCTGTTCCTCGGTGACAACCTCGACTCGGACAAGGTGAATGCCGACTTTGATCGTGGTGTGCTGAGGCTGCGCATCCCGGTGGCCGAGTCGAGCCGGCCGCGTCACATCGAGATCAGTTCCCGTTCCTCGGCGGCCGAACAGGTTCCGACCGGAGGGAAGCGGCGCCAGCCCGCCACCGCGTGAGGTGATCCCCCGCTTGGTGGCGTGATCCTGCGCGCCTGTCTGCTCTGTCGGTCACTGCTGGTCATCGCCGTGCAGGTCGACGGAGACCTCGTGGTGGGTGACGCGTTCGTCCCATCGAGTCAGAGCACGGCGGGCTGTTTCCTCGACCACAGCTTGCCCGGGGTCTTCACCAGCGAACGCACGTACGTCGTTCGTGCTGGTGAAGAACGTGATGGAGGTGAACATCACCTCGTCGCCGACCTGACGGCGGAGCAGGCGGGCACCGCGGAAGCCGGGGACTTGTCGGAGGTGCTCGGCTACCTCGGTTTCGTAGTGGCGTTGGTAGTCGTCGGCTGTGGCTGTCGAGGTCCATCCTCGCCATGTCCGCGCGATCATGGCTGCACCCCATCGTTGTAAAGGGACTCGTCGGTAGAGTACGTCGCCAACGTTCCTCCGCAGCTTTCCAGTATTGCTCTCGCGGCCGGTCAGGTAAGATCAAGGTGCCTGTTCGGCTCCATAGCCGCCTCGGCGTACTCGGGCAACTCGACAATCGCCAGCCCACGCTGTGCCAACAGTTCGACGCCAACGCAGTTCGTCACGAACAGGGACGGCTCGCGCCACGCGATCACAACACGTGGAATCTCCGCGTCGAGAATCAGTGTGGTGCACGGCTTGGGTCGGCTGGCACGCTGGGAACAGGGCTCCAGGCTGCTGTAGATCGTTGCTGTCTTCAGCCGTGGATCGTCGGCTTTCAGCTTGGCCAACGCGGCCTCCTCAGCGTGGGTCTTGTCGTCCGTCTCGCGAGAGTAGCCACGAGAGATCTCCTGGCCGTCAGCATCGACAATGACGGCGCCAACTGAGTAGGCCCCTTCAGCCGGCGGGCACTGGTGCGCGAGCTGGATGGCCAGCTCCATCCACCGGGAATCGTCAAACTGGGTGCTCATAGACGCCTCTTCCATACTTGACTCGACTTCCGCGATCATCCCGAAGCTTCAGCGATTGTCGGTGTAGGCGGTGATGGCGGACAGGCCCAGCTCTCCGGCCAGGTACACGACCAACGCCTCGGAGTGCGCGGTTTCCGCGACCGTGACTGACACGGCCGAGTCGTCGGTCTCGGTCATGGCCACGCCTGACTCTCGTGTCGGTAACTGGTGGTCGTTGTCCAGCAGACCACACGAGGACTGTCGGACGCAGGTACTCACTCCGGTCGCCCCTGGAACCTGTTGGGTTGTTGTCGGCCAGTCCGCTCATCCGCTTCGTCCAGCACGCCGCTTGTGTCGACAGCGCATGTGCCGAAGTCGCATTCCCCGACATCGTTGACGCGCTGTCCCGCTCTACGACTGGGCCAGAACCGGTGCCGCGCTGGTTCGCGCCGCGGTGACCGCCACCGTGAGATAGGGCAGCGTGAAGCTCCCCCCGATCGCGTCGACAGCGGCTCCGACAGCCGCCAACACCTCGGCCAGCTTGTCCGGGGGGAGTTGGGTGAGCAGGCCGGTAGTGGGGGCTTGGTCCAGCCATTCATCCCGGGTGTAGGACCGTTCCCAGCTGAATCGCCACTGCTCCGGATCGCTGAACCCGCCCGCCTGTCGCACGCCGTCGGTCACTTTGTTGGCGAAGAACGCCGCATAGGCGTCCAGACCACGTCTGGCCCCCTGAAAGTTGATGGGCGAGTCGGGTGCCACCCGGCGGTAGGCCGCGGCGGAGGCTTCCGCCACTTCGGGTGGGAGCTCGAACACATGCGTGAACGGCGTCAGCCGACCGCCGGGCCGTAACACGTGTGCTGCCTTGACTGCTCCCGCGACCGGGTCCACCCAATGCCAGGCCGTCCCCGCGATGACCGTGTCGAATTCCCGGCCGGCCGGATCCCATGCTTCCAACGTCGCCACCTCGACCTCGGTACCGCCGCGCCGGGCGAACTCGGCCATCCGGGCGTCGGGCTCTATCCCCAGCACCCGGCAACCAGCCGCTTGGAACTGCCGAGCCGCTATGCCGGTGCCGCAGCCGACGTCAAGGATGTCGGGTCCGGGGCTGGCGGCGACGATCCGGTCTACCAGGGCGTCGGGATAGTGGGGCCGGGTCCGGTCATACCGTGCGGCGTCCACACCGAACGACTCCGCCATCTGTCGGTGTCGATGAGGCTCGTGTTCCGGCGGTATAGTGGGCATGTGCCCACTCTAGTGGGCGAGTGCCCACTAGGGCAATGGGTGAGGAGGTTCGGTGCCGACAGGAGTGGCCATCAGCGATGCGCGTGAGCAGCTGTTCGATGCCGCCGAACGGATCCTGGTTCGGGACGGGCCGAGTGCGTTGACCAGCCGCGCGGTCACCGCCGAGGCGAGCTGCGCCAAAGGTGTACTGCACCGGCACTTCGCCGACTTCGACGCCTTCCTCGCCGAGCTCGTGATGGATCGCATCGCCCGTATCGACGGCCAGGCCGCCGCCCTGTGCGAGTCCGTGGGGACCGGCACTGTCGTCGGCAACCTCACCGAGGCGCTGACGACCCTGTTCTCCTCGGTCGCGGTGGCGATCGTCGCCCTCATCACCTTCCGGGACGAGCTGCGTGTCCGCCTGCGTCAAGCAAGACCGAACCGTGGTGTCCCGCTGCTGAGAGAGGCGGGCGCGATGATCGCCACCTATCTCACCGCGGAGCGGGACCTTGGCCGCATCGCCGCCGATGCCGACATCGGCGCGCTCGCTCCCACCCTGATCGGAGCGGGGCACCTGCTGTTCGCCGATCGGACGGATACCCCGCCGGAGCCTGAAGCGGTCCGCAAGATGGTGACCACGGTCCTGACCGGCGCCTGTGAGAAACCGCCGCGGTGAACGAACCGCTTAGGCAGTGAACCACCGGCGGTGGGTGACTGACCGGTTTCAAAGGGTGTTTGTGCTGGCGAGAAGCTTGACGCCCCCGAAGTCGCAGGCTTTACTTCTCCCGTATCGAACATTTGTTCGATACGAAGTGTGTGGCACTGGGGAAGGGCGCGGCCGGTGAGAGACGCGACGGCCAGCCAGCGGCTGGCCAGCCTCGGCGAGGTGAGCACCGCGGGAGAGCTGGCCGCGGCGCGCGAGGACCCGGCGACCGGCCGGGTGCTGCCGGTCCGTGCCGATATCGCCGACATGCTGCCGCTGGGCGGACTGAGCCGGGGGAGCACGGTGGCCGTGCACGGATCGGTCGCCCTGGTGATGGCGTTGCTGGCCGAGGCCACGGCCCGCGGGGCGTGGGCCGCGGTGGTGGGGGCGCCGGACTGGGGATTTGTGGCCGCGGCCGAGCTGGGGGTCGCCCTGGAACGGCTGGCCGTGATACCCGCCCCGGGCGAGCACCTGGCCAGCGTGATCGCGGCACTGATCGACGGGATGGATCTGGTCGTGGTGGGCAACCCCGAAGCCCTGGACGCCTCTCGGGTGCGGCGGGTGATGGCACGGGCCAGGCAGCGCGGAACGGTGCTGCTCTCCCACGGCGCATGGCCCAAGGTCGATCTGGAACTGCGCTACCTGAGCGGACGGTGGCACGGGATGGGAGCCGGACACGGATATCTGCGCCGGCGAGACATGGTGGTGGAGGTACGGGGACGGGGCGCGGCGGCGCGGTCTCGACGGGTCCGGGTGGTGCTGCCGACCCTGGATCCGGTGCCCGCGCCAATTCCTGACGCCGCAGGGAGTGGGGGCGCGCGGGGTGCACGCGCGTGAGCTGTCGGACTCGGCGCCGTCGCGGGTAGTGGTGGTGTGGTGTCCGGACTGGCCGGTGATGGCGGCGGCGACCGCGGCAGGGGCCTCGCTGTTCGACCCGATCGCGACGGTGTCCTCAGGCCTTGTGGTGGCCTGTTCCGTGGCCGCCCGTGCCGAAGGGGTGCGCCGGGGAATGCGGCTGCGGGACGCCATGGCCCGCTGCGGAGGTCTCGTCGTTCACCACGAGGATCCGGTTCGCGCCGGTGGCCTGTTCGAACCGGTCGTCGCCGCGGTCGCCGAGCTGCTGGCCGCGGTGGAGGTGGTCCGGCCCGGAGTGATCGTGGCGCCGGCCAGCGGCCCGGCCCGCTACGTCGGCGGCGAGGACCAGCTGGCGGAGCGGCTGATCGACCAGCTGGACGCCCACACCGGGGTCTCGGCCCAGATCGGCGTCGCCGACGGATTCTTCGCCGCGATGGTCGCCGCGCGCCGCGGAGTGATCGTCCCTCCGGGACAGAGCGCGGAGTTCCTCGCTCCGCTGGACATCAGGGAGCTCCATCACCTCGACGCCGGTGCAGGTGAGCACGCTGAACTGCTGGACGTGTTGTGGCGCTTGGGATTGCGCACACTGGGCGCGTTCACCACCGTGCCCGAGCGGGACATCGCCTCCCGCTTCGGTGCCGAGGGAGCGCGGGTACACCGGGCGGCCAGGGGGGAGGAGCGGCGGGCACTGAGCCGCCGCCGGCCGGCACCGGAGCTGACGGTCAGCCAGACACTGGATCCGCCGGTCGACCGGGTGGACACGGCCGGGTTCGTCGCGCGCCGCATCGCTGGACGGTTGCAGGCCCTGCTTGTTTCCCACGGGGTGTCTTGTCTGCGGATGGGTATCCATGCCCGCACCGCCAACGACGAGAACCTGGTTCGGGTGTGGCGCTGCGTGCAGCCGGTGAGCACGGTCGCGGTGGCCGATCAGGTGCGCTGGCAGCTGGAGGGCTGGCTGTGTGGCGGCGGTGGCATGCCGCCGCCCACCGCGGGCGTTGTGGAGTTGAGGCTGGAGCCGATCGACGTCGTCGAGGCCGGCAGGCTGCAGCTGGACCTGGTGACCGCGACCGATGCCGACGGTCGTGACCGGGCCGGTCGGGCGCTGGTCCATGTGCAGGGTCTGCTCGGATTCGATGCCGTGTGCACTCCCGTGATCGATGGTGGTCGGGGACCGGTGGAACGAGCCCGGCTGGTGGTGTGGGGAGAGCAGCGCCACCGGCGACGAGCTCCCGGCGCGCCGTGGCCGGGGCGGCTACCCCCACTCTCTCCGGTAGTGATCCCGTCCCCGTCCCCGCAGGGCCGGGTGGTGGACATGACCGGAGCGTCGGTGGTGGTCAGCAGGCGATGCGAGATCAACGCCGCTCCGCACCTGGTCCAGGTCGAGGGCTGGCCGCCGATGCCGGTGCTGGCCTGGTCCCGGCCGTGGCCGGTCGACGAACGCTGGTGGGCCACCGACGGCGCGGTGCGGTGTGCCCGCCTACAGGTCGTTGTCGACCGCGGGCCGACCACCGGCTGCGGCACCGCCGAGTGTCCTGACCAGCTGGCGCTGCTGGTGGCGTGCACTGGCGGCCGGTGGCGAGTGGAAGGGATCTACGGCTAGTGCGAGACGTCGTTTTCCCCGGGGACGGCGGAGACTCTCCCGCCTGGACTCGCCGTCGTGCTCGCTATCACGCACCGGATGGCCCGATCCGGTCCGAACCCGACGAGGACGACGTGGCGTACGCGGAGCTGCACTGCCACTCGAACTTCTCCTTTCTGGATGGTGCGAGCCATCCGGAACAGCTGGTTGCCGAGGCCGCCCGGCTGGGGTTGACGGCTCTGGCGCTGACCGACCACGACGGTTTCTACGGCGTGGTGCGGTTCGCCGAGGCAGCTGCCGAGCTGGCGGTGCCCACCGTGTTCGGTGCGGAGCTGAGCCTGGGACTGTCCGGCCCGCAGAACGGAGTCGCTGATCCCGAGGGCGAGCACCTGCTGGTGCTGGCCCGCGATCTGGACGGATACCGCAGGTTGTGCCGGGCCATCACCGAAGGCCAGTTGGCCGGCGGCGAGAAGGGGCGGCCGGTGTACGACCTGCCGGCGCTGGCGGAGCAGGCGGAGGGACACTGGCTGGTCCTCACCGGATGCCGCAAGGGCGCCGTGCGCCGTGCGCTGGCCGCCGTTGGTGAGCGGGAGGCCGAAAGCGTGCTGCGTCGCCTGGTGAGCTCCTTTGGGCAGGACAACCTCGCCGTGGAACTCATCGACCACGGTCTGCCAACGGACACCAGTGTCAACGACACTCTCGCCGCGTTGGCCGCACACACCAAGGTGGCGACGGTGGCCACCAACGCCGTGCACTACGCCAATCCCTCCGGGCACCGGTTGGCCTGTGCGCTGGCGGCGGTGCGGGCGCGCAGGGATCTCGACGCGATGGAGGGGTGGCTGCCGCCGGCTCCGGCCGCACACCTGCGATCGGGGGCCGAGATGGCGCGCCGATTCGCCCGCTATCCCGGCGCGGTCGCCCGCGCCGCGCTGCTCGGCGCCGAATGCGCCTTCGACCTTCAGCTGGTGGCTCCCCAGCTGCCGCCCTACGACGTTCCCGACGGGCACAGCCAGGACAGCTGGCTGCGGGAACTGACCTATCGGGCAGCGGCTGGCCGCTACGGGTCCCCCGGGGAGAACCCCAAGGCCTACGCGCAGATCGACCACGAGCTGAAGGTGATCGAACAGCTCGGGTTCCCCGGCTATTTCCTGATCGTCTCCGACATCGTGGCCTTCTGCCGCGACAACGACATCCTGTGCCAGGGGCGTGGTTCGGCGGCCAACTCGGCCGTCTGCTTCGCGCTGGGCATCACCCCGGTCGACGCGGTGGAATATGGCCTGCTGTTCGAACGCTTCCTCGCCCCCGAACGCGACGGGCCGCCCGACATCGACGTCGACATCGAGTCCGACCGCCGTGAGGAGGTCATCCAGTACGTCTACCGGCGATACGGTCGCCGCCACACCGCCCAGGTCGCCAACGTGATCACCTATCGGCCACGCTCAGCCGTCCGGGACATCGCCAAGGCGTTCGGCTACTCACCTGGGCAGCAGGACGCCTGGAGCAAGCAGATCGACCTGTGGACGCGGGAGGAGTCCGCGGCCGAGAACGACATTCCGTGGCCGGTCGTGGCATTGGCCAGGCAGCTGGAGGGTTTCCCCCGACACCTCGGTATCCATTCGGGGGGCATGGTGATCTGTGACCGGCCCGTCAGCGAGGTCTGTCCGATCGAATGGGCCCGCAAGGCCGACCGGTCGGTATTGCAGTGGGACAAGGACGACTGTGCCACCGTCGGCCTCGTCAAGTTCGACCTGCTCGGACTGGGCATGCTCTCCGCCCTGCGCTACGCCATCGATCTCCTCTACGCCCTCAAGGGCGAGAAGGTCGATCTGTGGAAGCTGCACCTCGCCGATGACGGCGTCTACGCCATGCTGCGTTCCGGTGACGCGGTCGGGGTGTTCCAGGTCGAGTCCCGTGCCCAGATTGGCACCCTGCCGAGGCTGAAGCCCCGCAAGTTCTACGACCTCGTGGTCGAGATCGCGCTCATCAGACCGGGCCCGATCCAGGGCGGCTCCGTACACCCCTACCTGCGCCGCCG
This sequence comes from Kutzneria sp., assembly GCA_019239965.1. Taxonomy (GTDB): domain Bacteria; phylum Actinomycetota; class Actinomycetes; order Mycobacteriales; family Pseudonocardiaceae; genus Kutzneria. The sequence continues at coordinate 9,445 of JAFAZC010000053.1, forward strand.
CAACGAGCAGGAGCTACCCACCGTCGATCACCGCCTTCTGGAACCAGCCCTGCACAGAACCCTTGGCGTGCCGCTGTTCCAGGAACAGCTGATGCAGATCGCGGTGGACGCCGCGGGCTTCAGCGCCGCCGAGGCCGACGAACTCCGGCGGGCCATCGGCTCCAAACGCTCCGCCGAGCGCATGCGCCGTCTGCGTGAACGCCTCTACACCGGCATGGCCAGCAAGGGCATCACCATGGAGATCGCCGATCGCATCTACCGCAAACTGGAGGCTTTCGCCGACTTCGGTTTCCCGGAAAGCCATGCGCTGTCATTCGCGCACCTGGTGTTCGCCAGCGCGTGGTTCAAGCTCTACCACCCCGCCGTGTTCCTGGCCGCGCTGCTGCGTGCCCAGCCCATGGGCTTCTACCATCCGCAGTCGCTGATCGCCGACGCCCGCCGGCACGGCGTGGTCGTGCATGGGCCGGACATCAACGCCAGCCTGCCCCATGCCGGCCTTGAACTTGTTGGCTGCCAGGTGCGGGTGCGACTCGGTCTTGGCACCGTGCGGGGTATCGGGACCGGTGTCGCCGAGGAGATCGTGACCGAACGCGACCGCGGCGGCCCCTACGTCGACATGGCCGATGTGTCGAGGAGACTGCGGCTCAACGCCGCCCAGCTCGAAGCACTGGCCACCGCTGGAGTGTTCACCCGGCACGGCCTGACCCGCCGGGAAGCGATCTGGGCGGCCGGCGCGGTCGCCCGCGACCAGCCGAACCAGCTGCCGGGAACAACGATCGGCGCCACCGCTCCGCCGCTGCCGGGGATGAGCGAGGTGGAGCTGGCCGCCGCCGACGTGTGGGCCCTCGGGGTTTCTCCGGCCACCTACCCAACCCAGTTCCTGCGGAGCCAGCTCGACCACCGGGGTGTGCTTGCCATCGACACATTGTCCACTGTGGAATCGGGAACGCGTGTTCTTGTCGCGGGCGCTGTCACCCATCGGCAGCGACCGGCCACCGCGGGCGGGGTCACCTTCCTCAACCTGGAGGACGAGACCGGCATGCTCAACGTTGTGTGCACGCCGGGATTGTGGAGCCGATACCGCCGTGTGGCCCGCACCAGCAGTGCTCTCGTGGTCCGTGGCGTCCTGCAGCGCGCTGACGGTGCCATCAGCCTGCTCGCCGACCAGCTCCAGCCTCTTGGCGTGTACCCGGCGGGCAGATCCCGCGACTTCCGCTGACTCGCCGGCCACGGGCAGCGGTGTCACGGTGTAAAGGCCGAGCCCAGAGACATCAGGCGTTGCGCGGCGATCCGCGCGCCGTCGGTGCGCACTGCGGCGGCGACAGTGTGAGCGCGGGCCACCACGTCAGACCGCAGGGCATGGCTGAGAGCGGTGGCCAGCGAGTCGACGGTGGGCACGCCGGGTTGGTGTGCTGCTCCGATGCCGAGATGCTCGATGCGTTGTGCCCAGTAGTACTGGTCATACCACTGCGGCATGGCCACCTGGGGTGCTCCGGCTCGCGCGGCGGCGGTTGTGGTGCCCGAGCCGCCATGGTGCACCACGGCGGCGACTCGCTGGAACAGTGCCTGCAGGTTGGTCTCTCCGATCACCACGCAGTCCGGTGCGTTGTCGGCCAGGGACAGTTCTGCCCACCCGCGGGACACGATCACGCGACGGCCCAGCATGCGCGCCGCCGTGGCGACCACCCGGCTGACGTCCTCCCGCGGAGCGGGCATGCTGCCAAGACCGAAGTAGACCGGCGGCTCGCCGGCGATGAGAAACGCTTCCAGTTCGGCCGACAGCGGACGCTCGTCCGACAGGATCCACGCGCCCATCCGCACCACGCTCGGGTCGTTGGGCTCGGGCCAGGGCGCCAGTGTGGGATCGGCGGCCAGCCAGGGCCGGTTGGTGATCATATGGTCGTACACGTCATCGACCGGAGCCAAACCAGCCGCCGCCCGGTGTGTGTTGAGCGCGGCACCGAAGGAGTCGTTCCAGTGCCGCGCGTTCTGCGCCCACAGTCCACGGTTGCCGGCCGTCCTGTCCGGTTCCCATCCTGGCAGCAGGGGCGGTGCGTGGAGCGCGGACGGCAGTGTGATCGGGCAGAATGTGGCGTGGACGTAGCGGATCCCCAACAGTTCGGCTACCGAACGGGCGGCGATCTGTAAGGCCCCGAACCCCAGCAGGACGTCACATCCCCTAGCGGCCTCGGGGATCGTGGCGAACTGGGCTGCCACGGTGTCCTCCGACCGACGCCGCCGCTCGGGCGAGGAGTGGTCCTGCATGTCCGACCGGCTGGACGACGCTATTGGACGCAGTTCAGGCCCGATGGGCACCACAGGGAATCCGAGGCTATCGACCCAGCCGCGGAAGTCCGGGGGAACGCAGAAACGGACCTCCTGGCCGAGTTCACTCAGCTGTGACGCCAGCGCAACCAAGGGCTGGACATCTCCGCGCGACCCGATGGTTGACAGCAGCGCACGCACCACGTCCCCCTTCCTCCGCGCGAGGCTGGATGAGCCTCGCCTCGACTCAGAAAGTCTGAGCCAGCACCGGGGCCCTGCCGCAAGCCCTCCTCTGAGTTATGTGGTGAAACGAGAACAAGAGCCAGGCTCAGGGCAGCTCCTACTGAGACCATTGTGGACAGACATGAGTTCTGTCACGGCTGGAAGCGAGCTCAGACGCGGACGAGGTCGACCGAACCGAGGCCCCGCTCGACCAACTCGACCGCGTGATCGATCATGGCCATGGTCTTGCGGGCGGACTGTCCGGTCTCGATGGCCAGTGTCAGCGCCGACTGGATCGCGACCATCAGGACCGAGACGACGACCTGGGCATCGAGCGCGTCCAGCCCGGGATACGCGGCGAGCAGCGCCTCGGTCAGCCGGCGCTGCGAGTCATGCATCAGCCGCAGTTGGTGGGCCTGCAACGCGGGAACGGTTCTGATCAGCCGGGTCCGGTCCGCGATCGTCCTCATGGAGACAGCGAGGTCCTCGCCGAGGAGACCCGACATCGCATGCCCCGCGCGCACCAGCACGTCGATCGGACGTTCACCGGCCTCGGGTTCGGCCACGATGGCCAGCCCGAGCGTGATGCGCTCCTTGACGTCGGGGAACATCACGTCCTCTTTACTCGGAAAGTAGCTGAAGAACGTGCGGGTGGACACCTCGGCGGCCGCCGCGATCTCGGCGACCGTGGTGGCCTCGTAGCCGCGCTCGCCGAACAGTCGCAGCGCGGCCTCGAACAGCGCACGACGGGTGCGCTGCTTCTTCCGCTCCCGAAGCCCCGGTTCGACCACCCGTGAACAATACTGCACGGAGACCGTCCACACCTGCCGGATGATGCCTGGTCAGCCGCGCAGGCGATGCAGCCGCAGGGCGAGTTGGATCTCCAGCGCCCGATCCGGTTCGACCCAGTCCGATCCGAGTAGCGAACCGATCCGATCCAACCGCTGTGCCACCGTGTTCACGTGCACGTGCAGCGCGTCCTTGGTGCGGCTGAGATTGCCGCCGCAGTTGAAGTACGCCCGCAGGCTCCGCACCAGCTGGGTGCCCCGACGCGCGTCGTAGTCGAGCACGGGCCCGAGAGTGGCACGCACGTAGCTGTCGAAGTCGGCTTTGCCGCCAAGGAGTACTCCGACGAAGCCCAGCCCGGTCGCGTCCGCGCCATGCCCCTTCCTGCCGAGCGCGAGAAGCGCCCGCAAGCAGCGCTCCGCCTCGGCGTGTGCGGCGGCCAACGGGCCTGGCTCGGCGGCGGGCCCTGCCGCGCCCACCGTCACCGGCTGGTCGAGTGCTGCCCCCAGTTCACTGGCGAGTCGTTCGGCCAGGGAACCGGAATCCGGACCCGGCACGATCAGCACCACTCGGTCCGCGTGCACACCGATCAGGCTGCGTGCCGGTGTTCTGGCCGCCGCGGACGCCGCCAACCGCCGGCGGCTGACTCCCTCGGCGTGCGCGACCGCCACGGTGTGCGGTCGCCGCAGGTCGACACCGAGCCGTCGCCCCCTGGCGACCAGCCCGGCGGGGCCCCGGTTTGGCGCGGTGAGCAGATCACTGACCAGCTCGCCGCGGATCCTGTCCTCTGTCTCGGCAACCGAGTGACGCAGCAGCAGGAGTACCGCGGTCACCGCGCCGGCGCGTTCGAACAGCCACCGCTCGGTGTCGGCCAGCTCGGTGCGGCCGGTCAAGGTGATGCTGCCGAGCAGATCGGGTCCGGCGAGTACGGCACACACCCAGACCCCGTCCCGGTACACCGCCCGACCACTGGAGCGGGACGCGCGAACGAGTTCGCCCGGCGGACCGTCCGCGTTCGCCGCCGTCGTGGCGAGTTCCGCACCGGACGGGTCGTGCACGACGACGTCACCGTCGAGTAGTGCGGCGAGCGCGGAGGCCACCTCCGACGCGTCACCGCCGCGCAGCACCAGGTCGGAAAGCCGGTCGTGCGCGTCCTGTGCCCGATGCATGGCATCGTTGTGCGCCCTGATCAGCTCGTTGGCGGTATTGAGCTCGACAAGCGCGATCCGTGACTCCTCGATCAGCCGTGCGGTGTCGAGCGCGATCGCGGCATGGTTGGCGAGCGAGGCGAGCAGTGACACCTCGTCCGTGGTGAACCTCCGCGGCGACCGGTCGGCCGCGTACAGCACGCCGAGGACCCGGTCGCCAAGGCGGAGCGGAACGCCGAGGATGGCGACCAGCCGCTCCTCCGACACCGCGATATCGATCGGCTTGGTGTGCTTGAACCGTGTGTCCGCCGCATAGTCGCAGGTCGCGTACGGTCTGCAGGTCTGCGCCACCAGACCGCCGAGTCCTTCGCCCATGCCGAGAACGACCTGCTGGAACAGGGCCGAGGTCGACCCGTCGGTGACCCGCATGAACGTCTTGCCCGCCGCCTCGTCGTTCAGGCTTAGATACGCCACGTCGCTGTGCAGCAACACCTTGGCCCGATGCACGATGGACCGCAGGACGGCGTCGGTGTCGCGTAGCTGGGCCAGGTCGCTCGCGGTGTCGAACAGTGCGCCCAGTTCGGCTTCCCGCCGATGGTGCTGGTCGAGCGTGCGACGCACGCGCAGCACCAGTTCGGTGGCTTTGTCGATGTGCACGAGGTCGCGGTGACTGGCGCCGTCGACCGCGGCCGCCGCCGCCACCTGCGCGATCCGCTCCACCGGGGCGTCCCGGGCCAACAGGTCGAGTAGGTGGCGCACTGCCCGCAACACCGTTGTCGCGCCGTCCACGCCGGCCATGCTGCCACGGCGCGGCCGTTGTGGATCGGGGCGGCGGAGCGCTGTGCGGCGGTCACGACGCAGACCAGGCGCCGTCCAGTGGCAGCGCCGCACCGCTGAGATAGGCCGCCTGGGGCCCGCACAGCCACACCACCAGCGCGGACACCTCGTCAGGCTCGATCAGGCGCTTGATCGCCGGGCGGTCGAGCAGGATCTTGGACACCACCTCGTCCTCCCCGATGCCGTGGCTGGCGGCCTGTTCGGAGATCTGGTCGCGCACCAGTGGTGTGCGCACGTAGCCCGGGTTGACGCAGTTGCTGGTGACCCCGTGCGCGGCGGACTCGAGTGCGATCACCTTGCTCAGCCCCTCGAGGCCGTGCTTCGCCGCGACGTAGGCCGATTTGAAGGCGCTGGCCCGCAGACCGTGCACGCTGGAAATATTGATCACTCGACCCCAGTGCCGCGCGTACATGTGTGGAAGGCAGCGGCGGGCGAGCAGGAACGGCGCGGTGACCATCACCTGCTGCATACGGATGAACGTTTCCGGGGGAAACTCGGTGATCGGAGCGACGTGCTGGAACCCGGCATTGTTCACCAGCACGTCCACTTCTTCGGGAAGCTGTTGGATGGCCGTCGGGTCGGCGAGGTCGGTCGCGTGCGCGACACCGTCGACCTCGCTGGCGACCAGTGCGGCCGAGTCCACGTCACGGTCCACGACGTGCACCTTGGCGCCGGCCTCGGCAAGAGCGTGTGCGCACGAGCGGCCTATGGTGCCGCCGCCCCCGGTGACCAGGGCGTTTCGTCCGTCGAGGGGGAGAGCGTGCTGCTGGGTCCCGGGCATGGTCGGTGACAGTAGGTTTGCCGGCCGGGCAGGAACATGTGGTCGGTCACCACAGTGTGCTGTGCGACTGTGGTGGCTTGCCACAGATCCTGTGCCGTTTCTCCGGGTTATGGTGCTGTTCACCGTGGTGTGGTGCCGCATTCCCCGATCCGCAACCATGTCCGGCTCGGTTGCGCGCACCTGTTCCCGCCCTCGGCCCCTGCCCGAATCGACCATGGAGGGATGCAATGGCGCCGAACTCCCTGGTGACACGGCCTTGGCGACTGTTCGCGACCGTGTTGACCGCCGTCCTCGCGTGTGCCCTGTCCACCGCGGCCGCCATCCCGGCCGCGGCCACCGAGCCTGTCGTCACGGCGGGCTTGGGCCAGGTGGCCGACTTCGGCCCCAATCCCGGGAATCTGGGGATGTTCGACTATGTCCCCCCCGGTCTGCCCTCCGGTGCTCCGTTGGTGGTCGCGCTGCACGGCTGCTCGCAGTCCGCGCAGGACTACTTCGCCCACTCCGGCTGGACGAAGTATGCCGACCAGTGGCACTTCGCGGTGGTGTTCCCGCAGCAGAGCAGTGCGAACAACATCTTGTCCTGCTTCAACTGGTTCCTCCCGGCCGAGGACGGCAGGGGACAGGGCGAGGCGGCCTCGATCCGGCAGATGGTCACCTATGCGGCGAGCACGTTCCACATCGATCCGCGTCGGGTCTACCTGACCGGGCTGTCCGCGGGCGGCGGAATGGTCGCCGATCTGCTCGCCGACTATCCGGACGTGTTCGCCGCCGGTTCGATCGACTCCGGACTGCCAGCGCAGTGCGCCACCACCTCGGTGGAGGCTTCCGGTTGTCAGAGCGGCGGCCAGAACCGGACCCCGGCGCAGTGGGGCGACCTGGTTCGAAACTCTGACCGCGGCTACACCGGACCGTGGCCGCGGGTGGCGATCTGGCAGGGCACCGCCGACTTCACCGTCAACGCGGCCAACGCCACCGAGCTCACCGAGCAGTGGACCAACGTCTGGGGAATCGGCCAGCGGCCGTCGAGCACGAAGACCCTGCCCGGTGGCACCACCGAGAACATCTACAACGACGGTACCGGTGCCCCCGCCGTGCAGACCTACACCGTCGCCGGCATGGGACACGGTCTCGCCGTGCATCCCGGTGCCGGCGCGGACCAGTGTGGGACGGTTGGCGCGTTCTTCCTCGACGCCATCTGTTCCACGTACTACACCGCGCTGTTCTGGGGTCTGACCAGTGAGTGACCCAGCCGACGGGCTCGCTGCGCCGCCGGTGCGATGACGACGAGGCAAGGAGTCCAGCCGATGACCGGAGTGGAGCCGACGCTGATCACTGTGCCGGTGCGGGGCGGTGATCTCGCGGTGAATCGCTGGGGACCAGCACGGGCCGGCGCCGAGGCGGTGCTCGCCGCCCACGGCATCACCGGCAACGGCGTGAGTTGGGGCGCTGTGGCGCAGCGGCTGCCCGACCACGACCTGATCGCCCCGGATCTGCGCGGCAGGGGACTGAGCAGGGAGGCCGACGGCCCATACGGTCTCGCTCGGCACGCCGACGACCTGGTCGCGGTGCTCGACTGGCTGCGGATCGAGGAGCCTGTGGTGCTCGCCGGGCATTCCATGGGGGCGTTCGTGGCCTGTGTCGCCGCGGTCCGGCACCCGAGCAGGTTTTCCCGGCTGGTGCTCGTCGACGGCGGAGTCGGCTTCCCGGCCCCGGAAGGCACCGACATCGATGCCACGCTCGACGCCGTGGTCGGCCCGGCCGTGCGCCGACTGGCCATGGAGTTCGAATCGGTCTCGGCGTATCGGGACTTCTTCCGTCAGCATCCGGCATTCGTGGGCCTGTGGAACGACGTCGTGCGGGCGTTCGTCGACAGGGACCTCGTCGGGGAGCCACCGCATCTGCGGTCGGCCTGCGTGGCCGAGGCGATCCGAACCGACGGCGGACAGGTGCTCAGGGACGAGGACGTGTTGGCGGCCGCGCACAAGCTGCCGGTGCCGGCCGTCCTGTTGTGGGCACAGCGGGGCATGCTGAACCAGCCCCAGGGCCTGTACACCGCTGAACGACTCGCCGCCGCCGGCCTGCCAGCCGATGTGCGCACACGGCTGGTGCCCGACACCAACCACTACTCGATCCTGTTCGGCGACCACGGCAGTGACGCGGTGGCTGAGGCGATCCGGCAACATCACACCTGACTGCCGCCTGCCGCCGCGACTGGTTGATGTCACGCGCAGCTAACTGCTACGTTGTGTAGCATGTCACCGTGGAAGCGGAAGGAGGGCTGCGGGCTCGCCAGTCATTTCGGCTCGCTGGAGCTGGCGATACTCGAGGTCCTCTGGAGCCGTGGCGAGATGGATGTTGCGGACTGCCTGCGGCTCTTGGCGGGCGACCAGGCTTATACCACTGTCAAGACGGTCATGGAGCGGCTGGCCAAGAAGGGCTTCCTCGGCAGGAGAAAGCACTCGCGATCGTATGTGTACTGGGCGACCCGCAGTCGCGTCGAGGTGGCGGAAGAGATTGCCGCTGCGCAGACCCAGCAGTTGGTGGAGGGGTTCGGCGACTTGGCCGTCACGCACTTCGTCAAATCGGTGCGGGGCAATCCCGAACAGGTGGCCCAGTTGCGCGATCTTCTGGCCGACATCGCTGAGGGTGATCATGGTGAGCATCCGCGCACAGGGGGCGGCGCATGAGACTGGACTGGCTCGGCTACCCGGAAACGGTGTTGGCGCTGTGGTGCCCCGTCTCCGTGGTCGGGCTCTGGCGTCTGGCCAGCGTCGGTGTCGCCAGGTTGGGTGCCCGCGAACGTTTCATGGTTGCTTTCGGGGCTGCCGTGACCCCGTTGTTCGCCCTGATGGTCCCCTATGTGCCCGACAGCCCATTGCGGAATGCGTTGCCCTGGAGACCGCCGCTCGGGTGGGGAATAAGCAACTGGACCGTCGATGGCGACATGTCCACCTTTGCGAGTGCCGTGACGGCGTTGGCGACCGTAGCGCCTCTGCTATCGCTGGCGGTGTCTTTCGTGGCAGGAGGGGTGCAGGTCGTCCGCACCAAGAACGCCATCAGGCGGCTCGGTCCTCGACGCTGCGGCGATGTCTGGGTTGTCGACTCCGGGCGGACTCCCGCCGGATTTGTCGCGTGCACGGAGGGCCTGCTCCGGCCGCGCGTCATCGTCGGCTCGGCGATGCTGGAATCGCCTGAGGCGACGACCATTGTCAGCCACGAGCGGTCACATGCGCGGGCGCGCCATCCATTGCTGATCTTCTTCGCCACCTGTGCGTTGCGGTCCTGGTGGTGGATTCCGGGATACCGGAGGCTGCTCCGACAGCTCAGCACCGCGGCCGAGCTTTGGGCCGACCACGACACCCGTGTCGCAGTGGGTGCGCCGTCGGTGGCCAGGGCGCTCCACGCACATCTGTCAAGCGAACTCAGTATTGCTGGAGGGAGTTGGGTCGGCTTCAGTGATCCACACATCGAGTTGCGGCAGCGGATCGCCGCGCTCGCTTCTCCGCTGTCTGTGGCGTCGACCTGTCAGAAATACCTTGTTCGCTGTGGTGTCGTCCTCGCCATGATCGTGGTTGTGGTGCTGTTGTGATCCTCGCTCGCCGTTAGCCGTCGCACGCTTCGGATCCGAACACCGAAAACCGCCTTCAATTGCTACACGGCGTGGCAGGTGGTGTGGATATTCCGCTGAATCCGTACAGAGAACAGAAAGGGCCTGGAATGGCCATGGACACAAACACGGCTCACCTGTCGACATCGGCCAACGCGGTCGTGCCAACCGTACGCTGGGCATGGGGCCTCGCCCTTGCTGCGCTCCTCCTGATGCTCCTAGGGCCGCTCACCGAGCTGCTCCAGCTGCTCGTCCGGGACGTGCCAGCGGGGGTGGCCGAGTCCTATCGGGAGGCCATGCCAGGAATACGCCCAGAAATCATCAAGGCCACGGTGGTGTTCGATCAACTCCCCGTACAGGTCATCTCTCTCATCTTCGTCGCCGTCGTTCTGTTCGTGGCGCGCAAGATGCGACAGGGGCGAGGATGGGCGAGGTTCGCCACCAGCGCCTTGCTGTTCATCGGTGCGGTGTTCAGTCGTACCGGAGCGCTGGGTTCCCCGCTGGACGCCATGGTCGAGATTGCCATCGCTGCACTGGCCATCGCCGCCGTCGTGTGCATCTTCGTTCCGGCAAGCCGGCCACACTTCAGCCGCGCTGCCTGAACTCCGTGTTGTCGCGGACGGTCAGGCGAATGGAGCCGGCATGAGTACGACACGCCAGCCATCAGGATCTTCGATGGTGACACCGCCCTTGTCGTCCCAGTAAGGGTTCTCGGCCGGCACCGGTCGGTGTCCGAGTGCCGCCATCCTGGCGGCCACCTTCTCGGCCTCGGCCGGGTTGTCGAAGTAGAGCACGAGCAGGTTGTCCCGAGTCGGTGCGGGGCAGGGGCTTCCGTCGGCGTGGTGGGTGAACTCCAGGTGATGTCCCGTGCCGGGAAGACCGAGCATTATCCCGTCGTAGCCGGCATGACCCTCGAAGCGGCCCAGCTCGGACAGGCCGAGCCCGTCGCGGTAGAACCGCACGACCTCGTCGAGCCGGTCGGTCGGCCGGGCTACGCGGACCTGTCGGACCGGGAGCGTGTCCGGCCAGGGGGATGCGGTGTGCGGTGTTGTCGACGTCATGGCGGGATTCTCTCCCGCCGACATCATCCGACGCAGCGTGCGGTGGCGGAACCGTCGTAGGACACCGCGTCGTCGTCGAGCTTGGTCCTGACGTCCCAGGTGCTCTGCGGCTTGCAGGCATGGTTCTGCGCACTGATGTAGCCATACAGCGCCTTGATCGCCGCGGTCCTCGCGGACACCTCGGTGGGCTCGTGCGAGACGATGCACGTGGCGAGGTTGTTGCCATAGGTACAGGACTGCGTGTCGGGCAACGTCCCAGCACTCACCGGTGCCACGACCCCAATCGCTGCCCCGATCGCCAGGGCGCCAGCGGCCACTGTGTGCGTGAAGCGCATGAGAGAACCCCTATCCGCGTCGCTGACCCGGCCGACAAAGCAAGCTATCGCGGCAAGATCCAGTGCGGTATCCGACAAACGGTGCAGCCCGATGCCGCCAGCCCGCGGTATCCGTTGATCCTTGTGTCGCCCAGCGATCAGTAGCGAACGCCTCGTGTTCCCCCAGCGGGTCACCCGATGCCGACCACGGTCCGCACGGTTGCGGCGTCGGCGAGGCAGCACAGCATGGCGTCGGCGAGATCGGCCCGGGATACCCGCAGACCGGGGGCGTTGCGTCCCGGCGTTGTCCGGTAACGGCCGCGTGGCGGGCGGTTGGTCAGCAGTGGCGGTCGGAACACGGTCCACTCGGTGGAGCTGTTCCGCAGCTGTGCCTCCATCAGCGCCAGGTCGGCATAGATGCGGCCGAACAGCCGGTACATCAGCGGTTTGAGGAGGCCCCGCACCAGCACTGGTTCGCTGGGGTCGCGCCTGGGCACCATCGCGGTGCCCACCGCGACGACCCGCTGTACCCCGGTGGCTCGCATGGCCAGCAAAATGACGCGGATACCGCGGGAACACACTGTTACGTCGTCCGCACGTGGGTGGGGCCCGAGCGCGGACAACACCGCGTCCGCGCCGTTGACGGCGGGTTCCACCGAAAGCGGATCGACGATCTCACTCCGCAGCACCCGCAGCCGACTGTGCGCCACGGCAAGCCGGGACGGGTCACGAACCACCGCGGTCACCTCGTGGCCGTGGGCAAGAG
>JAFAZC010000067.1 GCA_019239965.1 Kutzneria sp.
AGCCGATCAACGGTTGCCGAATCTGGAACGAACGTTCCCTTTTCGGATCTACTGACTTGGCTTTGGCTCCAGTTGGCTTGTTTACCCAGGTCACCCTGGGTAAGGCCGTTGGCGGTGCGCAGCCTACGCAGGACCTCCGCGAAGGTCTCCATGCGCCCGCTCACCTCCTGAATATGCGCATCGCATGCGGGCCCGCCGCATTTCGTGGCCTCCTGACCACTGTAGCCCGCAAGCTCGTTGTGGCGGCCAAACCGGTCGTCAGAGCACAGGAGGAAGGAGGACACCATGCCGTTCCACGCGGTGATCAAGCCTCGGTTCGGCGACTCGGTCAGCGTGATGACAGACCAGTCGGGTCGGCCGGCTCTGTTCGTGGACATCGGTGCGGGAACTCTGGTGTCGGTCCAGGTTGACGACGAACCGGGCAGTCGAGAGCTGGCGGTGCTGTTCGCCCAGAACCTGTCCAGGTCCGCCCTGCGGTTCGCGGAGCTGTGTGAGGCGGACATGCACGACGCCGAAGGCGGGCGGGCGTCGTGACTTCCGCCAAGCCGAGGGTTTCAGTGATGCCGGATCGGCTGGTTGACGCGGCAGGGTGGCTGAGCCGGCATTACCCAGGTGAGTCGCCCTCGCGAGACAACTTGCGACAGTGGCATGAGCTACGGGCCAAGGTGTTTGCCCATATCGCTGAGACCGACCGCGATCATCACCATGAAGCGGTGGCATTGGCGGGAATCGAGCGGCGCCACGCGGAGCTGATAAGCGCCGGAACGGGTGAAGGAATTCGACCGCCTGCCCGCCCCGGCGCCTCCCACAGCCAGCACGAGACGGGATGTGGTGATACCGACAGTACAAGCGAATAGCTGAGTAGCAAATAGTCCACAGTAGACACCCGCGGACCTTTGGGTCACGTGGCAGGGAAACACGTCTCTGAAAGCAGAGCTGGCACCAAACGCAGAAGCGGAGCCTTGGCTACCAACCATTCCGCTCCTGCGCTGGCCACCCACGGGGAGTGAACCAAGATGACTGTACCGCCTGGATCGTGGGCGCCGCTACGGCATGCGCGCGACGATACATCCGCTGCGCTGCTCGTGATCAGCGTGAAGTTACGGCGCTTGAGCGGTGAGGTGGTCGAGCTCGCGAGAAGCCTCGGCCATGTAGAGATCAGCGTGAGCCGGGGCGTTCGAGGCGGTGAACACGGTCAGCGAGGTCGGTGACAGCGGCCTGCAAGTCGTCGAGCTGCCGAATGACAGTGTGAAGGGTAACCGGTTCGGGGTGGGCACCCAGTTCGCTCAGCTCACCGACGAAAACGCCCAGTCCCGGCACGGTCATCACGTAGCCGTCGTCGGTGAGCTGCTTGACGGCCTTCTGTGCCGTTGCCGTTGTGACACCGTATTCCTTGGCCAGTGCTCGCACGGACGGGATCTGGTCGCCTGGTTTTAGGTCACCGCGTTGCACCTTCGCGGCAATGTCGTCCGCGAGCGCCCGATAGGGGTGGCTGGGTGTATGTGAGACCTCCATCTACCGACTGTATCTAGCTCGAGGTAGGGCGTGCTAGGTCAGTTCACTCGAATGAACCAGTTGCCACTGTGCTAGCCCGTGCTATCTTGGTCGAGACAGTACGACATAGGTCGTGCTACTACGGAGGATGAGATGCAGCAGATTCCGGTGAACCTGAGCGGCTACAAGCTCATGGTGGCCGAAGAGCCCGCGATGAAGACCCGGACCGTGGACGGCCGCGACGAGATCGTCACCGACCGGGACGGCCTGACCCAATTCGTGGTCAGCCTGTTCGCCAAGCAGCGGCCGGTAGCCGGCCAGAAGGCCCCCAAGGGTGAGGAAATCAAGGTCACCCTGACCGCCGACCCCGGTGAAGGCTTCGGGGACGGCACCTATGTCGAGCTGATCGACGCGACGGTGACGCCGTACTCGTTCAAGAACGACAAGGGTGAGACCGTCTCAGGTATCGCGTTCAAGGCGGCCGGTCTCACACCGCTGGACTGACCTTCACCGTTCCCGCGTGAGATCCAACAACCGACAGATCATTTAAGCCGTTTTCGTGGGCTGCCCGTTCTTTGTCAATTCCACAGTGGGCCGAACTATGCCTGAAAACCGGTGCCGAATGCGGGCACCGGCAGCTTCGTTGACCCCCGACAGCCACGGCATTCGGGGGTCTTCGTGGCTGCAACCCAAAGGAGGCGAGATGGACAAACCTGGCGTAGGGCAAGGATTCTCGGCGTCATTGACGCTGGAACGAATCGTGGTCGCTTCCACGGTCGCACAGGTATCGGCGATCGTGCGGCGACTCAGCGACAACCAGGTTTCACAGGTGATCACTGCGGCACGTGAGCCAGTGAGCGACCACAACGGCAATGACGGGGAGGCGCGGGACTGATGGCGGGAATATCGATCGAGCAGGCGTGGGCGCTGGCGTCGGATACCGCGGGATTGCAAGCGGCGGCCGAGGAGTTCGCACGGACGGCAACCCAGGTCACCGAGCTAGGGGAGCTGATCACCGCGAAGGCCCAAAAGCTCACCGAGGTGGCCGACGCGCTGGAGACCGACGCCAGTCATGCCGCCGCTCAGGTAGGGGCTGTGCTGATTCAAGCCGGCTGGGTGCCGACGGCTTTGGACAGCATCGGCGCACAAGCACACTCCGCGACCGTCGCGGCCCTGGGCGCCTACTGCGAGGAGCAGGTCAAGGACCTGACCACGCGAGCCAAGGCCCTGGGCACGGTCGCCAGGAACACCGCCAGCACCCTGAGCGGCCATCGCGCGGGGGTCGACGAGATCGTCTCGACGGTCTCGTCTGTGCGGGCCCGGATTGTCGACGCTCTCTAGAGAAAAAGGGGATAGTCATGGCAGTCAATGCGGGCCTGGTCTGGGCGGTTCTGCATCAGCCGGGCGTGTTGAGTGAGGCCGCACACGTGGCTGTGGAGATCCGTAAACGGCTCGATGATGCGGGTGCGGTGTTGGTCAAAGCGCGGTCGGATCTGGCGGAGTTGGCGCCGGAGGTCGCCGGCCAGATGACCACCACCCTAGCCGCCTCGGCTGAGGTCGCGGTGCGGGTGAGCGCGATTGGTGATCGTGCACGCCGGTTGGCGGGGTGACCGAGGATGAGTGGGAACCGGCGCATTGTCCTGGAGAACGCGGCGCATCGATTGCTGGTGGCGGGGTTTTTGGTGCTGTCGGCGGCACGCAAGGCCGACAGCCTCGGTGACGACGCGGCGGCGGTGATCTTGACCGAGCAGGCCTCGGTGTTGGTCGAGCGGGCCGCTCAGGTGCGGGCGCTGGCCTCGCGGCGGTTCATTCGCCTCCCGCGTCGACGCGCGTGGAATCGGGCCCGTGCACGGTGGGGGACCATCTGATGTGGACTGATGAGGAGATCCAGGTCGCGAAGGGCACGGCGCACGTCTTGGCGGTCACTGCTCTGGATGTCGCACAGGCGGCCTCGACCGTGGTTGACCAGGTGCCCGAGGTAGCCGCCCTGGTATCGGTGTTGGGGGATCACTGCGAACAGGTGCGCTACCTCATCAGTGCGCACGGCGCTGCCCGACACGGCGACTAACCACACCACCACATTCACGACCCCGGTCAGTAGGCAACTGCTCCCTGGCCGGGGTCTTCCTTCGAGGGGACGGAAAGAGGACCACGACTATGGACACGCATGTACTGGCCTCTGCGGAGGTGATGAGATCGGCGGGCAGCGCGCTGTTGTGGCTCGGTGCTGCCGCCCTGGCGATTGTGACAATCATTGTTCTGCGGTTTCTGGGCAAGGTGCTGACTGCGGTCTTGGAGATTCTCGCGGTGCTGTACCTGGTCGGTAAGGCGGTCAAGGCCGTGGCCCTGATGGTGTGGTGGCTGCTGTGCCTGGTCCGCCGGTTCTGGCGCACCACCACCGTGCTCCTCCTAGCCGGCTACCTGGTCGAGTTGGTCGGCTGGGCGCCGCTGGTGATCGCGGGCGTGGTCGGGTCCTTGGGGTGTGTGGTGTGGTGGTACGAACACACCGTCACCTTCGACCGGTACGTCGGCAAGCGGCTGCGGGCTTGGTGGCTGCGCTGGACCCTCTACCAACCCCGCTGGAGGAAGTGGGTCCGCTCGTGTGGGCTGGCGGTGCACGCAGCGGGCGGGGAGAAAGCCGAACTCGGGCTTCCGATCATCACCGCGGTGCGGTCGGGGCCGTCCTGGGATGAGGTCATCGTGCGCTTGGTCCCCGGCCTGACACCCGAAGACGTCGAGGGTGCGGCTCGGGCGTTGGCGGTGGCGCGGCGGGCGGACCGGTGCATGGTGCGCCAACGAGACGCCGCCACGGTGTCGGTGGACTTTCAACGCCGGGACCTGCTCGCCGCCGTGGTCGACTGCGGGCCACTCGACGCCGACGCGTCCGGGACGGAGGTGGACCTAGCCAAGGTGTACGCGGGGTTGACCGAATACGGCACGCCGCTGCGGGTGCCCCTGGAAGCTTGTCACTGGTTTGTGGGCGCGGAATCACGGGCGGGCAAGAACTCCTTCGGGTGGCAAACCCTGTACTCGATGGCCCCCGCGATCCGCGACGGATTCGTGATCCCGCACGCGATCGACCCCAAAGGCGTCGAGCTGGCCTACGGGCGGGGCGTGTTCGCCTCATACACCGACACCGCCACCGGCGCGCTAGACGTGCTGGACTATTTGATCGAGGTCATGCACGGCCGCAAACGCGAGATCGTCGGCCACGCCCGGAAGGTCACGATCTCCCAGGATTGTCCGCTGCACGTGCTGGACTTCGACGAGATCGGGGCGTTGACCAAGTACGCCGGGATCCAAGTCAAGACCAAGATCGACGAACGGATCGGGCTGCTGCTGACCCAAGCCGCCGCGTTGGGCATCTGTATCCGGGGCTACGTCCAGGACCCGACCAAGGACACCGTCGCGTTCCGGGACCTCTTCACCCGCCGATTCTGCCTGCGGGTCCCGACCGAGGCACAGGTGGACATGGTCCTCGGGGATGACGCGGTCAAACGGGGCGCGTGGGCGCACCGGATTCCCCAAACACCCCAAGGCAAGGGCTCCGGCTACATCTTTGGGGACGGTGTCCGCGAACCGATGCGGGTCCGCGCGGGCTGGGTCGACGACCAGGCGATCAAGAACCTGGAGCGCTACGTCACCACACACGGCACGGTCCTCGTCTTGCCAGCCGCGAGTGAGCACACCACCACCGCAGCCTGATTCATTCCCTTGCGGTTCGCAACATTCTTCGAGAAAGGACTTCCTTCATGTCTACGCCTGCCAGCTCTTCTACGTCTACTGTGGACGAATTGATGAATGCCTATCGGTCGCACGTCGCGGGAACCTCACTGCCCGTGCCCTGCATGATCCAGTTCATGGTGGGCAGCCGGTCGATTGATGTCCAACCCGGTGGGAACCGCAACACCATTGGCCACCTCGTGGAGTTGCTGCACTGGGTTCACTCCCTGCACGAGGTGAGGGTGCAGTGGTGGCGACCCGACCGGAGCGATCAGTTGCACATCACCGCCCTTGGTCGGTCCCCAGCCGGGGTGGGGTTCCGGGTGTACTGCGGTATCGACTACCCGGCGGTGGCCGGTCTTGTTCGGCTGACTCTCGGCGAGCAGGACTCGGTCAGCGTCGACGAACTACACCTCTTGGTCGGTCTCCTGCGTGAGGACGCGGCCTAACCACAACCACCAGTGAAGGGAGGGGCGTGCGGTGTCCGCTCACCAGCTGACTACCAGTATTCGGCTGACCGTCGCGGCCGTTCTCGGACTGATCGGCGCGGCGGCGGGGTTCACCCATACCCATGATTGGGCCGCGCACCACGGACAGACGGGGTGGTTGGCGTGGGCGGACGCGGTGGTGATCGAGGGCCTGGCGATTGTGGCCGCCTTCGAGATCCACCGTGACCGGCAGACCGGTCGACGCGGGCGGGTGTCGCTGCCGGTGGTGGTCCTGGTCTCCGGCTTCGGCGTCCAGATGGCCGCCCAAGTCGCCGAAGCCGAACCGACCGCGCCGGGGTGGCTGCTGGCCGCGATGCCGGCACTGGGATTCCTGACCGTGGTCAAGCTGCTCATGCGGCGCCTGCCCGAGGACGATACGCCACCGGAACCGGTCACAGCAGCAAAGCCACAACCAAGCTCGACCGAGCTACATCCGGCGCAGACGACACGACTGCGGTTGCCTGCCCCGATGGTCGAGAAGATCACCACCGCCGTGCGGACGGTACGAGACAGCGGCCGTGAACCAACCATCACTGATGTCCAGCGGGCGGTGAAGGTCTCCGATGAGATGGCCGCCCGGATTCTGGCCGAGCTGACCGACCACAACGGCCACGAACTCCAACACTAACCAACACCGCCAGAGCGCCACCTGAGGATCGGCCACGGAAGGCTGGTACGGGCGCGAGTGGCGGAAACTCCCGGTGTCCGACACCCGATCGCCCGTCTGTGCAGCACCGGGATTGCAGCCGCCAGCATTCTAGGCCGCCGGTCGTCGCACACCCTTCGACGACCGGCCTATCAGACGAATCACCAGCGGGGCAGACACGGCAATCAGCGTGTCTGCCTCTTTTCTTGTCTACAGAAAGTCGATCATGAGGGGGTTGTTGTGGATGTGACGGCGTTGACCCTGGATGAACGGATCTCCCGTCGCGTCCGGGCTATCGACTACACGTCATGGCGGGCCAAAGTCGAGGCGGTCGGGGGGTGTCTGCATCCGGTCCGCATGTCCGGCGCCTGGCACGTCCAGGACCAGGGCGGCGCGGTGCTGGCCGAGCGGTCCGGGCACATCTTCGCGCCCTGCGGCAACCGGCGAGAATCGGTCTGCCCGGCCTGTTCAGACCGCTACGCCGCGGACGCGTTCCACCTGATGCGCGCGGGCCTGTCCGGCGGCGACAAAGGCGTGCCCGAATCGGTCTCGGACAAGCCTCGGGTGTTTGCCACCCTGACCGCACCGTCGTTCGGGCCGGTACACAACCGACGGCTCTCCGCACGTGGCCGGACGATCCCGTGTGCATGCGCGGAACACCACCGGGAAGCAGACACCCGGATTGGATCGCCGCTGGACTCAGACGCCTATGACTATGTCGGCTCGGTGCTATGGCAAGCGCACGCCGGTGCGCTGTGGCACCGGTTCACCATCGCGTTGCGCCGCAGGCTCGCGCACGCGGCCGGGATCACCGTGCGCGAGTTCACCGACCATGCCCGGCTGTCCTACGCGAAGGTCGCCGAGTATCAGCGGCGGGGCCTGGTGCATTTCCACGCGATGGTCCGCGTCGATGGACCCGGCGGGCCCACCGATCCCACTCCCGCATGGGTCACTGCGGATTTGCTTGCCGACTGCATCCATGCCGCCGCACGTGCCGTGCGGGTCTCCGTCGAAAGGCCAAACGGTGCCGGGCTGGTACTGGCGTGGGGTGAACAAGTCGATGTCCGTCACATTCGACTCGCCACCGCGGCGCAGATCGAGGACGCGCACGGGGAGATCTCCGAGCAACGACTTGCATCCTATGTCGCGAAGTACGCCACGAAGGGCACCGGCACGAGCGAGGCGGCCGACCGGCCGATCCGTGACCAGCTCGACATTGACCGGCTCGACGTCAGTCCGCACCACCGCCGGATCATCCGCACCGCATGGGACCTCGGCGGCCTGGAACAGTACGAGGATCTGAACTTGCGGAAGTGGGCACACATGCTCGGGTTCCGGGGCCACTTCCTGACCAAGTCCAAGTACTACTCGACGACGTTCAAGGCCATTCGTGGTGAACGCTCGGCGTTCCGGGCTGAGCAAGTCCTGGAGAAATTGAGCGTCGACCCGGACGCGGTGATCGTGGTCAACCACTGGGATTTCACCGGGATCGGATACGCAAGCGACGCGGAAGCCGAACTCGCACACGGCATCGCCGAACGCACACGACAACAACGCAAACAGAAGTACGAAAGGAGGTAGCGACATGGGCAAGCTCTGGGGTCCGAAAGAGGTGGCTGAATACCTCGACATCCCAGTCCAAACGATCTACCCGTGGCGGACGAGAGGCTACGGTCCGCCCGGCCGGCGGATCGGCAAGCACGTGCGCTATCTCCCTGCCGACGTAGTGGAGTGGTTCACCACACTGTCGACGGAGGTTGCGTGATGGGACGTCCTCCGTTGTCGTTGGGAACCGCGGGAAAGTTCAACGTGAAGGAAGAGGCGCCCAATAGTTGGTGTGCTCGGTGTCGCTATCGCGACTACGACGGGAAGATCTACCACGTCGAGCGCTACGGCCAGACACGCACGAAGGCCGAGAACCGCCTCAAGGAAGCGCTCCGGGACTGGGTGTCGCCGGTTCCCAGCGCTGGAATCAGCCGAGACACGAAACTCCGTGAGGTGGCGGCGCAGTGGTTCAAGGAGTTTGAACAGGACGCGGCCAGTGACTACCGCTCGTGGGGGTCGGTGGATACCTATCGGAGCCGGTTGGAAGGGATCATCCTGCCGGCCGTCGGCGAACTGCGAATGTACGAGGTATCGACCCCTATCCTTGACGCGTTGTGCCGAAAGGTGCGGGATCACTCCAGTGCCAGCAGCGCCAAGACAGTGCGCTCGATCCTGTCCGCTGTCTGCGCCCTCGCGGTGCGGCACGGCGCGATCGACAACAACCCCGTCCGTGAGATTTCGCCACTGGAAAGCAAAAAGGCCAAGCACAAGCGGACCCCCGCGCGTGCCCTCACCGGTGACCAGGTTCTCGATCTGCTCACCAAGCTGGACACCGATGAGCAGGCGGTGAAAGACGATCTGCCCGACCTGGTGCGCTTCTTTCTCGGCACCGGAGAACGAACGGGTGAGGCACTGGGCGCGCACTGGCCGGATTTCGAACCGGACGACAAACTCATCAGGATGGAGGGCAACGTCATCCGGGCGAGAGGAAAAGGGAAGATCCTCAACCGGGGCAAGACGGAGAACGCCAAGCGGCCGATTCCATTGGCGGAATGGTGCGTATCGATGCTGGTCGAGCGGCGAAGGTCAGTGGACAACCTCGAAGGTCCGATCTTCCCCAGCTCCACCGGTACGGTTCGCGAGGCGTCGAACGTGCGCAACCGGGCGTGGAAACCGTTCACAGAGCGGGCCGGCTACGCCTGGGTGACCTTCCGCACGTTCCGCAAGACAGTCGCGACCTTGCTGGATGAGGCTGGTCTGACTGCCAGACAGATCGCGGACATCCTCGGCCACGCACGCCCGTCGATGACGCAGGATGTGTACATGGGGCGGGGAGCCGTCTCCCGTGCTGGGGCCGAGGCGCTGGACGCGGCGCTGACAAGGCCGAACGAGTGAGCGCGGGGTAAACGTGGGGTTCGATCTTGACGCTCAGGCTCCGCAATGCTCTGACCTGCGGAAAGAGTGGGCCGCCTGGGGCTCGAACCCAGAACCTACGGATTAAAAGTCCGCAGCTCTACCAATTGAGCTAACGGCCCCGGCGTTCATGGTAGCCGACGGGTCGCTGGCGCTTCACGGGTTGGACCGCCAGGCCGTTGACCAGGGCTGACGACATGACCGGCGACGTCATCAGCCTTGCCACTGCCTGGTGCTCAGCAGGGAATAACAAGCAAGATGGAGCGCGAGCCGCTGGTCAGGCGAGTCCAGATCAACACCGCGTGCCCGGATTCGTTCTATCCGGCTCAGCACGGTGTTGCGGTGCACCCCGAGCCGAGCCGCCGCCTGCCCAGTAGAGCCGGCGCAGTCGAGCAGTGCGGCGAGAGCGGTGATCAGGACTTCGGCATCGGGAGCAGCGATCAGATCGTTCAGCGCGACCCTGGCCGCGGCCGCGATCTCGCCAATGGGCAGGCAGGCCAGCAGCGCCCTCGGGCCGAGTTCACCGAACAGTTCGACCGATCCGCCGCCGAGCCGGCTGGCCACGGCCGCGGCCAGCCGTGCTTCCGTGATGGATCTGCGTAGGCCAACGAGATCCTCGCCGGGAACACCGACGCCAGCGGTGAGTGCGATGGGCAGGCGAGCCTCGGCGAGATACTGTCGCAACCGCTCGGCGACATGCCCTGGTTCGATCGACCTCGCGGTCCACCAGCTCACCCAGGCACCGTCCACAGGAACGATGGGCAGGTGAGCGAAGCTGTCCCGCCAAGTGAAGACGATCGCCGGCGTGTCGACGTCGTCGGCGCCGACAGTGCGGCCGGCTGCCCTGAGCACAACGGCAACGTGCCGGCCGGTCAGCTGCCATCCGGCCTCCTCGGCCTCCTCGGTGGCGTCTCCGCCGTTGAGCAGGATTTCCAGCAGTAGTCGTTCCCTCGCGGTCCGGCGGGCCACGGCCAAGCGTGACCGTCCAATGGAGGCTGTCAGGGGCGCGCGCGCGAGCCTCAGGATCGTTTCGACCGTCTCCACCCAGGACGGCGACGAGGAAGCCAGTTCTGCCACCAACTCGGCCCACTGCTGCCCGTCTGGTCCGGCCACGCTGACCTGTACGCGGCGTCCGCCACCCTTGCGCCCGACGGCGGAACGGCCCGCTATGACGTTTCCGTCCTTTGTGACCAGTGCGGCGGTGACTCCGGGCACCTCGGTATTGATCACGCCGACGATGTCGCGGACGCTGGAGCGGTCGCCGAAAAGCACGGCACATCGCGCCGTGAGCCGGGCACGTGCGGCCTCGGTGTCGGCGACCGTCGCGGACAGTTCCAAGGCATGGTTGGGTGGATCGTCGACGACGAACAACGGCACTCGCAGCCGCTCGGCGAGTTGAGCCGTCGAGCTGGTCACGGCGATTTCAGACGGTGCGATGACACATGAAGCGTTGCGCTCCCACGCGAGGCGTAACGCGGACTCCACCGCCCAGACACCCATCGCGGCGGAGCCATGCAACACGACAGCGGCATGCGGCTCGCACTGTCGGATCTGGTCCAGTTCGGACACCAGGTTCACCTGGGAAACCTGTCGATCCAGATTTTCGGCGGCGAACGCGTGCGCCCTGCTCAGCGGTCCGAAGTGGACAAGCTCGGCGACACTGAGCTGTTCGGGCGTTCGGTTGCGGCTCAACGACGCGCCCCCTCACCTGGATGCCTCACCGGGAAGCCGAACGCCCGCGGGCCGGCGAGCGCCAGCCCCTCCGGAGTGTGCCACGTCGGAGCCGCTGGCAGGATGAGCACGTCGACATGGTCTCCGACGGCCACACTCTCCATGCCGAGGACCCTCAGCTCGTGCCGGTCGATCAGGCAGAGGACGTCGGGCACCGCACCGGCGACCACTCCGTCGATGATCGCGAGCAGCAGCTCGCTCTGCCCCTCCAGCCGGATCATCCTGCGGGTGCCGGAGTATTCGTCGACCACGACGCTGGTAGGCACGGCGGGATAGTGCCGTGCGCCGGTCGTACGCGTCGCGTGGCCAAGTTCGACGACGCGGCCGCTGCCGATGAGACGTGCCTTGACCGTGCTCGCCAGTCCATTGAGCAGCGAGCCGCGGTCGGTCGCCGTGGTCAGCAGCCGGCCGACGTCGAGGAGTCGGCTGGTCGAGCCGAGGATCGCGGCCGTGGTCAATTGCCGCGCCGTGCTCGGATACATCGCGCACAGCATCCAGCCGCCCGCGGCCTGCATCGCCGCCCGGAGCAGCGAATCAGACCGGTGCTGGTCGCTGTCCAGTACGAGTACGTCACCGGCGAGGCTGACCGCCGAGAGCGGGCCGATCGACAGGCCCGCCATGGCGTAGGTGGTTTGTGAGATGAGCGGCAGGACCCGGCCCATACCGTCGCAGTCGACCAGCGGCAGCCGGAGCGCGGCGGCTGCGGCGATGGCGAACAGGGCGTTGGGGCCAGCCGCGTTCAGGGACACCAGCGCGTCCAGCCGGCGGCCGAGGCGTGCTTCGAGGGCCCGGATCGCCAGTTCGGGCTCGTGACCGGACGGCGGCAACTCGATCATCGGAGCGAAGCCGCCGATGACGCCGACCGCGGCACACAGGGCCCGCGGTTCGAGCGAGCTCAGCTCGACAAGGGATACCGGGCCGCCACGCCGCAACAACTCGGCGGTGACGTTGTGCAAGCCGTCGAGACTCGTGTCGCCGGCGGCAGAGCACAACAGCGCGCTGCCGGCGATGATCGCCGGCAGATCATCGACCGAAATGGTCCTCACGGTCGTGTTCCCGCGCTCGCGCGGACCCGCAGCCGGTAGACGTCGCCTCGCAGGAACCCCAACGACGTGGCCGCCGACCTGATCACCCTGCCGCTGCCGGGGCGCGCGCCACCCGCCTCGACGAGTGTCAGCGCGCGTTGTTCCAGCAGCGACTGCTGGCGGTGCAGGTCATCTTGGGTCCCGGCGGTGACGACGAGGTCAAGCCAGGCGCTCGGTTCGGCACAGGCCGTTCCCACAGTCGACGGGTCGACGTCGAAGCCAACGGCGCTGAGCCCACTATGCGGATCGCTTGTGAGCCAATCGGCAAGGTTCGCCCCTTCCGGCGTGACCGGGACGACCACGCCCGCGTTCGCCGGGTTCTGTTCGGTCAGCAGGGCCGCGGTCTCCGCTGCGGCGCGGGCGGGCCTGACGGTCAGCGCCGGTTGAGGTGTCGACAGCCGGACGCCCAGCGTGCCTCTCAGGTCCGATTCGACGTGGGGCAGGCCGTCGCGGACGTGTCCGATGGAGATCGTGTTCTCGTCAGTGAGGAGAACGGTCGTGTCGGTCCGCGCCGACAGAATGGCGGCACCGAGCAACGCGGCCGCTGGGGTCGTCGAGAGACCGAGGACCGGCAGTGTCCGCAGGCGCCGGGGTGTCACCCTTCCGCCGTCGCCAGAGGCGAACCAACACGAGGTCGCGCCGCCAAGCGCTTTCGTCACCCCTTCGAGTCTCGTGACGAGCTCCTCGGCGAGGTCGAACAGGGCGGCGTTGACCACGGTGGTGGTTTCCCGTTCTAGCAGGCCGAGCCCACCGACCTCGTGTGAAAGGCACAGGCGCAGGTCCGGATACTCGCCGAGCAGCCGCGCAGCCACCAGCTGTTCGTGTGCGGCTTGGCCAGACGCGCCGGTCGCGATGACGGCGAGCGCGGTGACACCGGTGGCCCTGGCCTTGGCCGTCTCCCGCGCCGCCGATTCCAGGTCGATCGGTGCCAGTTCGGTCCCGAAGAGGTCATGGCCGCCCCTGGCGGTCCCGACATGCGCGACAAGCGAGTTGACCAGCGCTGAGGTGTGGCCAACAGCGTAGGGGCTCCTCGGCAGCAGTCGCAGCACGCCTACCGGGCCCGCGACCGGTGCCGTGCTGTCGTGCTTGTGACCGGCACGCCGAAGGGATCCCTCGAGGACGGCCGAAATGTCCCAGGTGACGGAGTCCACCGTGCCGCGCTGGGTGAACGGATCGGTGAACTGACGCAGCAGACCAGTGAGCTGGCGATCGAACGGAGCGCTCTTCGAGATCGAGCTCGATGCGAGCACTCGACCCGCGTGCACGAGTACGCCATGGGCGCGAGTGGCATCGAGTCGGACCCCGATGCGCATTGACGACTCCCGGTTCCCTCGGGCCGCTCCGCCTCGGCCCAATATACTGATCAACCGGCGTCCTTGTCGGGATGTTGCCGCAAATGGCAGGTCACATCCTGTTCCGTCGGCATATACACCGGTCGAACCTGGCCGCGGTCGACCACACCCCGGGTGTTCGGACAGGGAGCGACCAGCCGAATGCACAATGCGGAACGTCGTCGGTGTGCTGGATGCCCAATCCGTAGAGCATGTCGCTTTCTACAGTCGGTGACGAAGTCGGGCCGCTGGTCGAGGCTTCAGGGTAGAAACCACTGGGGGTCGTTCCCTCTCTCCCGGGCACTGCCGGGAGAGAGGGAACGTCAAGCCTGTACCTCCGCTGACCGCTTGGTCGCGATGCCAGCCTGGCATGTCTTGACCAATGCTTTGCCTATTGAGTGGTCGCACACAACCTGTCAGCTCGTTATGGCTACCGTGATCCCATGGTGCTTAAACCCAGCCGAGCACGACGGCTCCCGTTGTGCCGTGGGAACGGGCGGGCACGCGAGCGCCCCGTTGCCTGAATCGGGTTTCCCGGTATTCGCCTGGTCGCGGACGACTTCTGAACACAGAGGTTGTGTGTCGTGGGCAGTCCTGTCTTGAATAGAGTGCGGAGGTTGGCATGGACGGCCTCGGGGCGCGGCAGGATGAGCCGCTCGACACGGGAAGGCTCCGGCCGCTTGTCGGCAGGACCGCCGAGCTCAGACTGCTCGAAGGAGCGGTGCGTAAGTCCTTCCAGCTGGTCGAGGTCGTCGGCGAACCGGGGATAGGCAAGACGCGGTTGCTCACCGAGTTGGCGACGATTACTCGCCGGCACGGCCGACGGGTGCTGTGGGGTGGGGCGGCTAGTGGTCGCGGGAGCATACCCTTCGGCCCGGTCGTCGACGCGCTCGCCGATCACGTCCACGGCGCCATCGACGGCCAGCTCGCCGAATCCGAGATCCAGTTGCTCGCCACCGTGTTTCCCGACCTGCGGGCCGACGACCGGCGGGCCGCTGTGGCGCACCCGGCCCGCTCCCGGCAGTATCGGGCCGTCCGTGCCGTGCTCCGGTCGCTATCCCTGGCGCGGGAACTCATGATCGTGCTCGACGATCTGCACCTCGCGGACGAGATGACCGTCGAGTTGATCGCCTACCTGGTGCGACACCCGCTGCCGACCCCGGTACTGCTCGCGATCGCCTACCGACCGGCGCAGGCCTCCTTCCAGCTGTCCTCGGTGGGATCCGGAGCCCTGCCCGGTCTGGTGCACCGGCTTGATCTGCAGCCGCTGAGCGCGACCGATGCGCATCAGCTGCTCGGGTCGGAACTCAGCCGGTCCACGCGCGAGCGGCTGTACCAAGCCAGCGGGGGCAACCCGTTCTATCTCGACGCCCTCGCGAGAATCAGCTTGTCGCCCGGTGCGGAGACCCCGCAGATTCCCGACGCGGTTCACGCCTCGCTCGCCGTGGAGCTGGCCGACCTGCGCCCGGATGCCGTGTTGGTCGCCCAGTCTGCGGCCGTGATCGGAGACGAGTTCGAACCGGCGCTGCTGGCGACGGTCGCCGAGATCCCCGAGGACGCGGTGTTGGCCGCCCTGGACGAGCTCGCGGCAAGCGACCTCGTCCGCTCGGTCGGATGGTCGGGGCGGTTCAGGTTCCGCCACCAACTTGTTCGCCATGTCGTGTATGGCTCGTCGCCACCCGACTGGCGACGCAACGCACATGCCCGGGTGGCCTGCCACCTCGGCAAGGTCGGCGCGTCGGCGGCGCTCAGAGCGCCGCACGTGCGCCACTCCGCCACAGCGGGTGACAAGAGTGCCATCGAGACACTCGTCGCGGCCGCGCGATCGGTTGCCGCGCAGGCGCCGGCATCCTCGGTAACGTGGTACAGCACGGCATTGTCACTGCTGTCGGAGGGCGCCGAACCCGGCGGAGACATCGGCACTCAGCGACTGCGGCTGCTCAAGGAATTGGCGTTCTGCCAGGGCGTCAGCGGCCAGCTCGATCAGGGACGACGGACGCTGCGGACCGTGCTGCGGATGGTGCCGGCGACCAGACACGCCGAACGAGCCGAGGTGGCCGCGTTCTGCGCGAGACTGGACTTTCTGCTCGGTGACTACGACGTCGCAAGGCAGCTGCTGGTCTCGACGCTGGCCGAGCAGCCTGATCCGGACTCGTCCGAAGCCGTTCCACTGCGCCTCGAACTGGCAATGGATTCACTTCTGGGCGGTCGATTCGCCGATGCGTCGACGCTGCTGGTGAAGGCACCCACCGGTGAGCGCTGGGCCATTCCCTACGCCGCGCTACGCGGGTTCGGGGACATGGTCGTCGGCGACCGGATCGCGGCGCAAGGCCACGTCGCCGCGGCCACCGCACTGCTTGACGCCACAGCCGACAGTCACTTTGCGGTCTGGCTGCCAGCCATCTACCCGCTGTGCTGGGCGGAGCTGGCCACCGGTCGACTTGCCTCCGGTCAGCGGCACCTTGCCAGGTCGGTCGCCATGGCGCGGGCAACCGGCAAGAACCTCCTGCTTCCCCTGCTGCTGACCGGTCAGGCATACGCCCACATGCTGGCCGGCCGTCTCGACAACGGGCTGGAGACCGTCGAAGAAGCCCTCGAACTGGCTCGCTCGTTCGGGCCGACACCGCGTGGGCTCCTGCTCGGGATCCGTTGTGCGCTGTACAGCTGGCGCGGCGACCATGCGGCCGCGCTCCGCTGCGGACTCGCGGCCGTCGAGATGGTCGGACCGAGCCGGCCATGGGCGTACACCCTGGCCCGGCAGCATCTGCTGCTGGCACAGGTACAGGCTGGCAAGTTCGAGGCCGCTGCGGCACTCGTCGAGGCCTGGGGTGGTCCTGAGTTGCCCGGTATGGACGCCTTCACGAAAACGCACTGTTACCTCTTGCTCGCCAAGGCCGCTGCGACTCGCGGCGACGTCGGGCAGGCACAGCGGTGGGCCGACCTGACAGAGGCGTCCGCCGACGCCCGGCTCGATCTCGACGTCTTGTTCGTCACGTTGGCAAGGGCGTACGCCGCCAGCATCGACGAGGCGGACACCGCCGCCGAGCTCGCCGCGCATGCGGCGACCGCCGCCAGCGAAATCGGGTTGGCGCTTCAGGAAGCCTCCGCCAGGCTGCTGGCCGGCAGCTGCCTGGCGGTTACGGCGCAACGCAAGAACGCACTCGCCGAGCTGCGGGCCGCGGCCGAGATCTTCGGTCGGTGCGGTGCGGTCGAGCTACACGATGTGGCCGTCCGTGAGCAACGCAGACTCGGTGTCCGGGTGCCGACGGTCGGCAGCCGGTCAAAGGAGCAGGCGCGTTCACTGTCCGCCAGGGAGGTCGACGTCGCGGAATTGGCCTGCGCTGGGTACACCAACCAGCAGATCGCCAAGACGCTCGTGCTCAGTGTGCGGACCGTCGAGACGCATCTGACCCACATCTTCGTCAAACTCGGGGTGAACAACAGGGCGGGAATCGCGAGCGCTCTCGCGGCTAACCCCACCGGGCCACGTGCGTGAAAATTCTCCTGCAACCCGATCCCGGACCCGACGCATGTCTCATGTGGAGACGAACAACGTCCCCAGATCGGAGGAACTCATGCGCACTCGGCTCCTGTTCGCCGCCGGCGTCCTTGCGGTAGCGACCGCGGCGATCGGTATTCCAGCCATGGCGGGCACCACATTCCCGACAACCCCCGGGTCCGGTGCCGTACCGTTCGATCCACCGCCGTCCTGCCCGAAGCCGCCCACCCCGCCGGCGCCGCCCGATCCCAGCCAGCCGCCGAAGCCGATCCCCTGCCCGGGAGGGCACCCACCGGTGCCCGGCAGTCCAGCGTCGCAGCACGTGAAGGTCGTGCCCGAAACGCACTAGTGCATGACACTCCCTGAGGTGGCCGGTCGAGGACCGGCCACCTCAGTGTCGACCCGGAGGCAACACCACAGTTGGGGACCGCACGCTCTCCGTCGGACGAAGAGTTCACCGCATACTTCGCCGCACACGCGCATGTGCTCCGCGCCACCGCGTACCTGTTGTGCGGGGATTGGCACCGTGCCGAAGACATCACCCAGGTCGCCATGATCAAGCTTTACGCCGTGTGGCCAAGGCTGATCCGACATGACGCCCTTGAGGCATATGCCAGACGCGTCGTGGTGCGCACGTTTCTCATGGAGAACCGGCGGATGTGGCGTCGTCGCGAGCGGCTGACCCACGAGCCGCCACTGGAACATACGGTCCACGACGCGGATCCCGATCACAGCGTTCTCCTGCGTGCCGCGCTGAACGCCGTGCCGCCGCGGCAGCGGGCCGTACTGGTGCTGCGCTACTGGAACGACCTGAGCGTCGAGCAGACCGCCGCGGTGCTCGGTTGCAGCACGGGCACGGTGATGAGCCAGGCGGCACGAGGGCTCGCCACGTTGCGGCAGCGGCTGCGACCGCACTTCGTCGACTTCGGTTATCTGCGCCGGGAAGACGCGCAGAACCAAGAGGGGAGGTGACAGCGGTGCGAAGCGACGACGCACGTGCGTTGTTTCACCGTGTGGCCGCTGATCAGGGACCGCCGCTGCGCATCCGCCCCGACGAGATCGCCCGCCGGGGCGCCGTCGTCCGGCGTCGACGCAGGACGCTCGCGATTGTGGGCAGTTCGCTTGCCATCGTCGTGACGAGTACCGTGATTGTCGCCTCGGTGGCGCTACGGGTTCCGCCGCCGGTTCCGCCGGCAACGCATCAGCCTGCTCCCGAGGCGCCGACCACAGTGTCCCCGGGGCTGTCCTCCCCTGGCTCGCCATCCACCGCGCCAAGCGGTTCCCAGTGGCCCGCACCGGCGTCCGTGCCGAGGCAACCGTCCACGTCGTCACCACGACCCGATCCCGGTTCCGGCCAGCAGTCGACCGCGCCGACACCGACACCAGACTCCTCGACCAGTTCGGAGCAGCCACCAAAGCCGACACCACGCCCAACGCCACGGCCTACCAGCAGCTCGGAGCAGCCGCCGCGGCCAACGCCGTTTCCGTGACGCGGCCCACCGGAAGGGGGGTAACGCCATCGCGGTAGCCTCATCGCGCGTCCGGGTTATCACCCCGACTGTCACATCTCGTTCAAAAGGGTGGAAACCGGTGAGACGGGTCACGATCGTGTCCGCCAGTGTCGGGGCCGGTCACGATGGCGCGGCCGCGGAGCTTGCGCGTCGGCTGCGCGGCATTGGCTACCACGTCGACGTGCACGACTTCCTCGACATGCTGCCGGGGCGGCTCGGCAGATCACTGAGCGCGGCTTACCTCTGGCAGCTCCAGTTCGTCCCGCGCAGCTGGGAAATCTTACTGAAGATGCTGCAATGGTGCCGGCCGCTGGCGACGCTGGTCTCGCTGTCGTGTCGGCTGGCGAGCAGGAAGATGCGGCAGGCCATCGGCCCGCACGTCGATCTCGTGGTGTCCACCTATCCGCTGGCCAGCCAGGCGCTGGCCGGGATGAAACGGCGCGGCGAGCTGCAGGCTCCCGTCGTCACCTACCTCTGCGACCTTTCCGTCCACCGGCTGTGGGTGGCCAAGGACACCGACTTGCACATGGCAGTGCACGAGGTGTCGGCACGGCAGGCCAGGCGTCTCGGCGCCCGCAGGGTCGCCGTGACCGGTCCCGCTGTCGCGCCGAACTTCCGGCCGGCGACCTCCCACGAGGAGCGTGTGCTTGCCCGCGTGGAACTCGGGCTGCCCGCCAGCGGTCGGCTCGTGCTGGTTTTCGGTGGCTCGTGGGGTGTCGGCGACATCGAACGGACAGCGGCCGACATCGCCGAAACCGGCATCGCGACTCCGGTGGTGCTGTGTGGAACCAACGACGCGCTGCGTAGCCGACTCGCGGAGTCGGGCGTCGGGGTGGCGCTCGGCTGGGTGCGCGACATGGCGGTCGCCATGCGGGCCTGCGACGCTGTCGTGCAGAACGCCGGCGGGCTCAGTTCGCTGGAGGCCCTGGCCACCGGGTTGCCCGTGATCACCTATCGCTGCCTCGCCGGACATGGCAGGACCAATGCCGCCGCACTGGAGACGGCCGACCTCGCGCCATGGGTGCGACGCAAGCAGGAGTTGCGCCGCACGCTGTGCGCCGTGTTCGGCGACGACGAGTGCGGCCCGCGGACAGTTGACAACGTCAACTGCGCCGTAGACCCCAGCATGGTGCTCGCCGCCATGGTCGCGGACAGGACACCGGCCCCGATCCCTGATGGCCAGATCCAGCCGGTCTCCCGATGATCGGATCGATACACGGGGCCAGCACTGGGGCAAGGTCAGTCGCGCTTGCCGGCGGCGTCCTCGCCGCACACGCGCTGCCCGCCATTACCTGCGCACGACCGCTCACGCGACGGCTGGTGCCCACGCTCGCCGGCGTCGGCGACGCGGGGCGGGTGGCCCTGACGATCGACGACGGCCCCCATGCGGTGGCGACGCCGAGGTTCCTCCGGCTGCTGGACTCACGCCGCGTGCGGGCGACCTTCTTCCTGCTCGGCGAACAGCTGGCACGCGCGCCCGAACTGGGCAGGGAACTGGTCGACGCCGGACACGAGATCGCCGTGCATGGCTGGACACACCGATGCCTGTTGCTGCGTGGACCGCGAAGCACGCGGGACGACATCACCAGGGCCCGCGAGTACATCGCGGAGGTGACCGGGGTGTCGCCACACTGGTATCGGCCGCCCTACGGGGTACTCAGCGGCCCCGCTCTGCTGACCGCTCGCCAACTCGGACTGAAGCCGATCCTGTGGACCGCCTGGGGACGCGACTGGGAGCTGCGGGCAACCCCGTCGTCGGTGTTCGACACGGTGACCCGCGACCTCGCTGGAGGGGGCACCATTCTGCTGCACGACTCCGACTGCACCTCGGCGCCGGGATCATGGGCGGCGACACTCGGGGCGCTGCCAAGGATTCTCGACGAGTGTGCGCGGCGCGGGCTCGTGGTCGGGCCCTTGCGATCCCACCGTTCGCCGACCTAATCGACTTTCATCCGAGCGCGTCGCGCCGCCGCGATCCCGGCGGATCACTCTGGGTGTACACCGTCAGCCGAGCTCCACTCGGTGGTGGTGTGCCAACCGGAGACCGGGCGGAACGTCCGCGGATTCAAGTCGCGTTACGCACTCTGGCCGGAACGAGCGAGTGACGTTTGCCTGATTTGTGTGGACTCTCGCTTGCCGGGTATCGCGTCAGACATCGGTCCGGTAATTGTGTAAGACGTCGCTTGTTGTTCCGCAAGCGGCCCGTGCGACACAGTGGAAGGTGACGGATAATGTCGAAAGGCACGGTTGTCCGCGATGTTGACTTATTATCCGGGCCAGGTCCGGCGGACCCTAGATTCGAATTCTCGTCCTGATCCCTCGATCGTCTGAGAAACGCTCATGGTCCACCCGTAATCACCTGACGGTCTCTCATGTCGACGTGGACGATGTGCGAGATTGCGGAGGTAGGTCATGTTTGTCGCATCATCCGGTTCGGCAAGTACCACCAAGCGACGCGCAAGGGTCGCCCTGCTCGCTGCGGCCGGCCTTGTGACCCTGCTTGTTTGTCCTGGCCAGGCGGCGGGGTCGGCGCCCGCGGTGCCGGCTTCAGCTGCCCCGCACATCGCGGTAGGCGACCATTCGACTCCCAAGGCACTGGCCAACTGCACCGGCAGCGTCACGATCACGTTCAGCCCCGGACTCACCGGGACCACGAAGACGGTTACCGCCAAGGTGACCGCCGACTCGAACAAATGCGTGGATTCGGGCGGCGGTGCCACATCGATAGATGGTCTTGGCGACACCGCGACCGTCACGGGCAAGTGCGGCAAGGCAACGATCACCAACGCCACCGACACCGCACAGGCTCAGGAGCTGTCCGGGGCGGTGCCGACCGCGGTGACGTGGTCGGGAACCCTCAACGCCGCGGCTGGCGTCGCGAACTTCCACGCGACAGGGAAGATCGGCAGTGGCGATGATGCCGGCAGCAGCTTCGTCGCCGACGGCAGCGGGACGTATGCCGTTGGCACCTGCAAGACCGCGGCAGGACTCACCGGACTCAAGCTGACTGGAACCATCGTGGTGAAGTAGTGCCTGATGGACTTCGCGCCGTGGGCCCGCGTCGGATGCGCTCAGCGTTCGGCACGGGCCCACGACGCGGAGCTCTCCTCGTGTCGCCGTGACCTCCAGGAAGTACGACCTCCAGGAAGTACGAGTTGTCATGCAGCCACCGCACAGCACCCTGGTCGGACCGGTCAAGGGTGGCGAGGGGAATCGGCAGGAGCGGCTCGGCCACGGCAGCGGACCGCCTGCCAGGACGCTCCGGTCGAGGGAGTCGTTGACCGACCTTCTGCTGTTGCTACAGGAGGAGATCGGTGCGGAGTGGCCCGAGACACCGGACCGACTCGGAAAGATCTGTCGCTACGCGTTGAGGCCGCCGGGTAAGCTCCTGCGGCCGTTGCTGTACCTGATGTCGGCCATGGCCGTTGGTGCGGAACCAGGTACGGTGCTGACCGCCGCACTCGGGGGCGAGTACGGGCACGTGGCCAGCCTGATCCACGACGACGTCGTCGACGGCGACGACATGCGCCGCGGTCGACGCTCGGTACCCCACCGCTACGGTGTCGGCGAGGCGATCGTGTCCGGGGACGGATTGATCTTCGCGTCGTTCCTCGGATTGTCGCGCTGTCTGGACAGCGGCGTGCCGGCGGAACGCATCGTGCACGCGTTGCGGCTGGCCGCCACCACTGGACTCGACATGTGTCGCGGCCAGCTGCTCGAGGCGGAGGTTGGCGGTGACTTGTCCTGCGGAATTGACACCTATCTGCGGATGGTCACGCTGAAAACTGCGGCGGCGCTGAAGTGTGCGTGCCAGAGCGGGGCGATCCTCGGTGGTGGATCACCTCAGCAGATCGAGGCGCTCGCCCGGTTCGGCGAACATATCGGGGTCGCCTTCCAGATCGAGGATGACCTCCTGCCCTACACCAGTGACACGTTCACGGCCGGCAAACAGGCGAACAGCGATGTGCGCAACCGCCGGCCCACCCTTCCAATTCTGCTCGCCTACCGCACGGCCTCCGAAAGCGATCGGCAGCTCATCGCTGAGGTCCTGAGTGGACGGACATCGCCGGTGACGGCGCACGAACGGATCCGGGAGGTGCTGCTTCGGACGGGCGCGATCGGGGAAGCCAGAGGCATCGCCTGCGAGCACGTACGTCACGGATGCGAGGCCCTCGACGCACTGCCGCGAACACCCCATCGAGACGCCCTCACGCACCTCGCAACATCGGTGATCAACCGTGATCGGTGATCGCCTCCACACGCGGTCGCCCGACTGGTGGGTGGGACATGTGCGGACATGGCGATTGCACGACGTGTGGCATCCGGTGTTCGCCGCGGCCGCAGGTGCGGTGCTTTCGGGTGCGGGTCTCTGGGGGTACAAGGTACTGGTCATCTGTGTGGCGTGCTGCCTTGGCTGGCTCGCGGGCATGTACGCGGGCGACTTCTTCGGAAGAGGCAAGGACGCGATGACGAAACCACATCGTCCCATGCCGGCCGGGCTGCTGTCCGCTCCCATGGCCGTGGCCTGCACTGCCGTTCTTTCCATCGCGGGCAGTCTCATCATCGTCGTGCTCAACTGGCACGATCTGCTGATCGTCGGCGTGACCGTCGCGGCGTATGCCGTGTACAACAGCCTGTTGAAGGCTTATGGCGTCCTTGGTGATCTGATGGCGGCGGTGTCCACGTCCGGCAACGTGTTCCTGGTTGGGACGGCGGTCGGTGCCTCGTGGCCTCCGCTGGCGCTCCTTCCCGCGTATCTTGCGCTCTTCGCCCAAGCGATCGTCTACAACGTGTTCTTCGCACTGACCGACATCGACGGCGACAGGTCGGTCGGCTGGAAAACCCTTCCAGTCCGCCGCGGCGTCGACACCACGATCATGGTGCTGACCGGATTGCTCATGGTTCAGCTGGGCTGTGCCGCGATAGTTCCGCTTTGGATCGGCCACACGACGGCGCTTCCGGCCTACCTCACCCTGGTCGCGGTGTCGGCGTTGCTGTCAGCCGGAGCGGTACGAACGTTGGTCCTCGCGTCTCGCCCGCTACGGCGCGTCGTTGCGCTGCGCGCGGTGGAGTACTGCCTCCTCGACCGTGTCGTGCTTCCCGCCGCGTTCGTGATCCTGGTGGACGGGGTCATGCCCGTAGGTGCCGTGTTGCTCGTGGCGCTCGTCTCAACCTGGTGGGCTTCACGGACACTGTTGTACCGCCATGAGATCGGTCGACACAGGCCTTCCGGAGATGGCCCGCCGAGCGGCGCGGTGCCGAGAGTCGTGGGGTGAGCGATGTTTGTCTCACTCGGCCGGTTCGTCATCCGGTGGCCACGGGCAATTCTGCTCGCCACCGGTGTGCTCACCCTGCTTGGCGCCGTCGCCGCCGGCGGCCTGTTCGACGCCATCTCGGGCGGTGGCTTCGACAACCCGGCGGCTCAGTCGACGCAGGCCGACCACCGGCTCAAGGACGTCTTCGGCTGGAGTGACTTCGACGTGGTCGCCGTCTACCGCAGTCCGGACACGACGACCGGAAGCCAGGCGTTCAAACAGGCCGTGTACTCGTCCTTCGCCGAGGTGCCAGGGAACACCGTCGTCGGGAAGGTCACGCCGTGGCTCAGCGGGCTTTCCGAACTGCGGTCCATCGACAGGCACGCCGCAGCCGTCATCGTCCAGTTGGTCGGAGACAACGAGGCCGAGAAGCTGCGGAACTACTCGGTGCTGCGCCGATCCCTGCACGCCGATGGATTCACCATCGGCTACTCCGGGGCCATCGCCCTGCTCGATGAGGCGAACACCAGAACCCAGGAGGACCTGATTCGTGCCGAGGCGCTCGCGCTGCCTCTGGTGTTCCTGCTGCTGGTCGCGATCTTCCGGGGAGTCGTCGCCGCTCTGCTGCCGACGGCTGTCGGACTGGTGACGGTGGTGGGTGGCCTCGCCGCATTGCGGGTGGCGGCTTCGCTGACCGAGGTCTCCTTCGTTGCCGTGAACATCGCGAGCATGGTCGCCATGGGGGTCGCTGTCGACGGGGCCCTGTTCTTCCTCAACCGGGTGCGCGAAGAGCGTGCTGCCGGTGCCAGTCCCAACAGCGGTGTGCTGCTCGCCGTGGCCACCGCGGGCCGCACCATGTTCTTCTCCGCGCTGGCCGTCAGCATCTGCTTCGGTGGCCTCATGCTCTTTCCGTACGGGTTCCTGTGGTCGTTGGGACTCGGTGGTGCGCTTGCCATGGCCATCGGGATGGTGGTCGTTCTCACCGTGTTGCCCGCATTGGTCCTGGTCCTCGAGCACCGCGTCGGCAATCCGCGTCCGCGTCACACGGGCCACGGCTGGGCTATCTGGGACCGTCTCGGACAGCTGACCACCCGTCGACCGGCGGCGTGTCTTGTTCTTGCCGTGACCTTCCTCGTGCTGCTGGCCCTGCCGGCACTGCACATCAGATTCGGGACGCTCGACCAACGAACGCTTCCCGCCGACTCCGCAGGACGACAGACCACCGAGGTGCTGCGGAACGACTTTCCCGACGGTGACCTCGACCGGATCGAGGTCCTCACCACCTATCCGAACCCGGTGGCCTCGCCGTCGGGCGCTGCGGTGTCCCAGGCCTGGATCGACGAACTGCGCGCGCTGCCGGCCTCGCCGCACGTCCACCGTGTCCTTGCCCGGGAGCGAGCCGAGCTGATCCTGGTCGAACACGCTGGCAGCTCCGAGGATCCCGACAGCCAGACACTGGTACGGCAGATCCGCGCGCTGCGGGTACCCGGAGGTGGGAACGCACTGGTGACCGGCCAGACGGCCGCCACGGTCGACATGTTCGACGCGCTCACCAGCAGGGCGCCCTGGATCGCGGCGCTCGTCTGCTCGACCACGTTCGTCCTGCTCCTGTTCGCCTTCCGGTCCGTGGTCGTTCCCATCAAGGCCATCCTGACCAACGTGTTGTCCATCGCCGCGTCGATGGGGGCCATCACATGGATTTTCCAGGACGGGCACCTTGCCGGCGTGCTGGGATTCGTTCCACTCGGCTACATCGAGACCAGCCAGCCCGTGATCTGCCTCGCCGTGCTGTTCGGCGTGTCCATGGACTACGAGCTCTTCCTGCTCTCCCGGGTCCGCGAGGAGTATGACCGCGACGGTGACAACGCGGCGGCGATCGTCGTCGGCCTTCGGCGGACCGGCGGCATCATCACCGCGGCCGCCGTCGTTCTGCTGACCGTTGTCGCGGCCTTTTCCACCGGCACCCTTGTCGCGGTCAAGGAGGTCGGTGTCGGCCTGTTCGTCGCGGTGGCGGTGGATGCGACCGTGGTCCGCCTGCTGCTGGTGCCCGCGGCCCTGCGGTTGCTGGGCCGGGCCAACTGGTGGGCGCCCCGGATGCGGCTCCCCGGCACGGCCCGAGGTAGATCGGACCGAGGGTGCGTACCGGCGCGATAAGATCGGCCATCAGCCGCCGACCTGGACCGCTGTCCGTCGTCGTTTCTTGACCGTGACCTGACCGTCACCGTGGCAACGTCATTCCCTCGCGCGGCGTCTGAGGTATCGGGACGAGACGTCACAGAAGATGGGGGCGGTCATGGCCGGCTTACGCGGTGCCCTTCGGGCCGCTGCGAAGGGCACAGTGGGAATGCTAGCCACGGCCACGCTGGCCAGCACCTGTTACGGCTGGGTGACGGTCACTCTGGCGGAGGCCGGCGTGGCCAAGGTCGACGTGATCGATTCGGGGCAGAAGGGCCCCGGCGCGGACATGAACATCCTGTTGGTCGGCCTGGACAGCAGGACGGACGCGCATGGCGACGAATTGCCGGAGAGCCTGCTGGCTCCGCTGCACGCCGGTGGTGACCAGGGAGAACTGGACACCGACACGATGATCATCATGCACGTACCGGGCAACGGGGCGGTCGCCTCCGCGTTCTCCATTCCGCGCGACTCCTATGTGACCATCGCCGGGCAGGAAGGCAAACACAAGATCAACTCTGCCTTCCAGTACGGCATGAACGCACGGATCACCAAGCTCCAACAGCAAGGTGTCACCGACAAGGCGCGGTTGCGGAGCGAGGGGATGGACGCGGGCCGCAAGAACCTGGTGCAGACCATCCAGAACTTCACCGGCGTGTCCATAGACCACTATGCCGAGGTCAACCTCTACGGCTTCGCCAAGATCAGTGATGCCATCGGCGGCGTCCCGGTGTGCTTGAAGTACGACACCTCCGACCTGAAGTTCACCGGCGCGACCTTCAAGGCGGGCAAGCAGACCGTGCAGGGGGTGGCCGCACTGCAGTTCGTCAGGCAGCGGCACGGCCCGGGCCTGCTCAACGAATTGGATCGTGAACGAAGGCAACAGGTGTTCCTCGCCTCGATGGCCCACCAGATGTTGGCCAGCGGCATACTCGCCAGTCCGGCGAAATTGCGGGAGGTGGTCACCGCGGTGCAGGACGCCATCGTGCTCGACAGGAGCTGGGACCTGTTGCAGTTCGCCACCCAGATGCGCGGACTGACTGGGGGCAACCTCACGTTCAATGTCATGCCGGTCATCAACGTGGACGGAATGCTCAGCGACGGCGACAGCGTGGTCTACGTGAACCCCTCGGACGTGCGGGTATGGGCGAAATCCCTGTTCGCCGCGGCGGATCAGGCCAGTGCGGGCGAGCACCCGCCGTCGACCTCGACCCCCACGGCGGCGCTGACGGTCACGCCGACATCGATACCCGGCTCGGCAAGCACAGTGGTCGATGTCTCCAATGGCGGTGCCGTGGCCGGCCTGGCCGGGCGCGTCCTGGACACCCTTGGCGTGCAGGGATACCAGAAGGGGATCGCCGGGACGGTGAGCCCCCGTCCGCTGTCTGTCGTCGAATACGGCCCTGGTGGAACCGATGCGGCGCAACGGGTCGCCGGCGCGCTGGGTGACCTCCCGGTGGCCTACGCCCCGACCGTTCAGCGTGGTCACGTTCTCGTCCTGCTCGGCAGGGCCTATCACGGGCCGGGCTCGACCCCCTCCGACCAGGGGGATGTGGCGGGCAGCGGGACGACCTCGACTCCGACCACCACCGTGACTCCTGACCGCCCCCAGATCGACGCGGGGACCGTGCCCTGCGTCGCCTGACGTGCGTCAGCTCGGATCGATCGGCAGTCTCTCCCAGACGATCCGGACCCGTCCCCATTCGGTCTCCGCGTCCAGAACGAGCCGATCGTCTTCGAACCGGTAGTGGCGCACCTGTTCTGTGTCGGCCAGGTTGGGAAACCAGCCGGCCTCGACGTGATGGGTGACCGTGCCGACCGTCGCGTCGACGCTGAACGTTCCGAAGTAACCGAAGTAGGCGGGCCACGCCGCGCACATCTCCCCGGCACTGGCCCTCCGCCAGTCGTCGCTGGCGAAGCCCGGCTGGCCAGACCTGACCAGCTGCGCCGAAACTCGACCGCCCTCGTCGTACATGAGCTGCCCGACCGCGTCCTGGCCGAGCGGGTAGCCGACGGTGCCGTCCGGATCGATCGACTGCCAGCTCGCCAGCCGCCAGGCACCGATCAGCTCGGCGCGGACTCGGTGAGCTGTCAGTGTCGCCATGAGGGCTAGTGAACGCCGGCTTCCGCCGATCCGCTGGCGGCTATCGGACATCGAGCTGCGGGCTTTTCAGCTGACGCTGTCCAGCCCCCACCCATCCCAGGGGGGCCGACCCCACACCCAGCCTACCAGCGGCGGCACTAAGACGATCTTGATTAGGCGCCCGCTGTGGACAACTCGGCAGCTGTGGACAAACCTGTGCGACAGGTTGCTCGGCCGCCACTCTCAGGGCGACTTGCGTTCCTGGCTAGGGATTCGAATCGAGGCCTGTCCGTCATCGATGACCTCGTCGAGTGGACTGGCTGGGCCGAAGAATCGGCCCAGCGCGATGTCGCACCCGATCCGGCGCCACCATCTGGCCTGGTGTCTGTTCGCGATACCGCAGACGGTGACGGCCACGCCGGCCGAGCGCACGATCGAAACGAGGCTCCGCAGCCCCTTTTCCATCATGGTGTCCGGGTGCGTCACGCCGGCCTGCCGCTCGACCAGCCGTTGCGCGATCCGCACCCCACCAACAAGCACGTCCTCGAGACAGGCAAGGTCGTCGCCGCCGACGCCGAAGTCGTCAATGAAGACCTCGACGCCGTTGTCGACCAGCACGGTCAGATTCTCCGACGCCCTGCCGTCCCCGCAAGTCAACGTGTCCGCCGGCAGCCCCAACCGAAGCCTGCCGGGGTGGATGCCGGTGTCCTCGATGATGCGCAGCACGTTGCCGGGCAGATCGACATCACGCGCCTGGCTCGAGGTGAACGACACACTGACCGGCAGATCAGTACTGGAACGCTGCAGCTGTTCGCATGCCGAACGCAGCAGCCAGTTGCCCATCGGAAGGATCAGACCGGTGCTGTCGGCCAACTCGACGCATCGCCGGTGCCCGAGCTCGCCGAACTCGGGATGATCCCAGCACAGTGCTGCTTCGACACCAACCGTGCGTCCGGTCCGCAGCGACACCTGCCGTTCGTAGACGACACGTAGTTCACCGGTCTCCAGAGCGCCGGGCATCGCGGCGGCAAGGCGCAACGACTCAAGGTCGCTGGCGTCCCGTCCGAGATCGAACAGTTCCCACTGTCGGTGGCCATGGCGCTTGGCCGTGTGCAACGTCAGGTTGGCTGTCCGCAGCACCTCGGCGGGATCGGCGCCGGACTCGTGGATGCGCACGACGCCGATGCCGGCGGAAGCGGCGACGCCGATGTCCTCGACGTAGATCGGTTCATCGAGCTCGGTGTTGATCCGCCGCACCGTGGTAGCCACATCCGGTGTCGTCGGAGAGTTCTCGACCAGCACCGCGAACTCGTCGCCGTCGATCCTGGCGACCATCGCCCGCTCTTCCGCGAAGATCGACTGGAGTCGGTCCGCGACACTCTCGAGCAGGCGGTCTCCAACGTCCCAGCCGAGTCCGTCGGTGATCACCGAGAAAGCATCGAGGTTGAGCTGGTAGAACGTGACCCCAGAGACCGGATCCACCTGGTGCAGCACCTTCTCCAGGCGGCTTGTGAGGTACTGGAGATTGGGCAGCCCGGTCAGCACGTCATGCAGCGACTGGTACTCGAGGCGC
>JAFAZC010000156.1 GCA_019239965.1 Kutzneria sp.
CCACCGAGAACCCAGGATCGTCGGCGTTGACAACGAACGCCGAGATCCCGTTGGACGGCTTGGCCGCGTTCGGGTCAGTCACCGCCATCACCGTGTACCAGGTGGACTCGCCCGCGTTGGTGATCCAGCACTTGGTGCCGTTGAGCACCCAGTGGTCGCCGTCCAACCGTGCCCTGGTGCGCATCGACGCCGTGTCGCTTCCGGCCTCCCGCTCACTCAGCGCATAGGAGGCCATCGCCTCGCCGCTGGCGATGGAGGGGAGCACCAGCTGCTTGAGCTGCTCCGACCCGGACAAGATGATCGGCATCGTGCCGAGCTTGTTCACCGCGGGAATCAGTGACGACGAGGCGCAGGCGCGGGCCACCTCCTCGATGACGATGCAGGTCGCCACGGCGTCCGCGCCCTGGCCGCCGTAAGCCTCCGGCACGTGCACGGAACCGAACCCGGACTTGGCCAGCGCGTCACGGGCCTCCACGGGAAACCGCTCCTTGTCGTCCACTTCGGCGGCGTACGGCGCGATCTCCTTGTCCGTGAGCGCCCGAACAGCCTGCCGCAGCTCGTCGTGCTCCTCGGCCAGCTGGTAGGTACCGAAGTCCGGGTTCACCGCACGCCTCCTGTTGCCGACTGGTGGTCACGCACCTGACAACGATGTTAGCGGTCATTCACTCCGGGCGTACGTGTGACTTCCAGCGCGCCATCAGCCAAGCGATCGGCGCAGTGCCTCGTCCTTGTCGAGCACCAGCTGCTCGAGGTCGGCCTGGAAGCGGGCCATCCGCGTCTGAAGCGCGGTGTCAGTGGCGGCCAGGATGCGGACCGCCAGGAGACCGGCGTTGCGCGCTCCCCCGATCGAAACCGTCGCCACCGGAACACCGGATGGCATCTGCACGATGGACAGCAGCGAGTCCATTCCGTCGAGGTGCTTGCCGGGAACCGGAACACCGATCACCGGCAGTACGGTGGCCGCGGCGACCATGCCCGGCAGGTGAGCCGCGCCACCGGCGCCGGCGATGATCACCTGTATGCCGCGGTCGGCGGCCTGATTCGCGTACTCGAGCATGCGCTGGGGCGTGCGGTGCGCCGAGACGACCCCGACCTCGAACGGCACGTCGAATTCGGCGAGCGCCTCAGTCGCCGCCCGCATGACGGGCCAGTCCGAGTCACTTCCCATGATCACGCCGACCAGCGTCACCGCTACCTACCTCCGTGAGTCGTCTCCATGAACGTCGTAGCCGTCGAGCCATTCGCCGTGCGAGAGCCAGTGCGCGGCCAGCCCGGCCCGCCGCCGTGTCGGGGCCATCTGCTCGCCGAGGACGGTGACGTGTCCCAGTTTGCGGCCGGGCCGCTCCGCCTTG
This sequence comes from Kutzneria sp., assembly GCA_019239965.1. Lineage (GTDB taxonomy): Bacteria > Actinomycetota > Actinomycetes > Mycobacteriales > Pseudonocardiaceae > Kutzneria. Next base: position 1,353 of record JAFAZC010000156.1, read on the forward strand.
CCGTAGAGATGCACGTGGGCGTCGCTGAACCGGGCGAACAGGTGATGCACCCGTTCGTCCACCCCCATCCTGGGTGGAGTTGGCGCACCGAGCACGTTGGCCATCACGATGGCGGGTGCCAAGGGGTCGGTGGCACCGAGCGGGTAGTCGAGCACGGCACGCAGATGCTGCTCGAACTGGGACGTCCGCGCCCCCTCGATCGACCAGTGGCCGGAGTTGTGCGGACGCATCGCCAGCTCGTTGATGAGCACACCGTCGGCCGTGTCGAACAGTTCGACCGCGAGCACTCCGACGACCCCCAGCTCGGCGGCGATCGTCAAGCCCAGCTCCTGGGCCGCCTCCGCTACATCGGTGGGCACGTCAGGCGCCGGTGCCAGTACCTCGACGCAGATGCCGTCGGACTGGACGGTCTGTACCAGCGGCCATGCCGCGCCCTGTCCGAACGGCGATCGAGCGACGAGCGCGGCGAACTCCTTGCGTATCGGCACACGCTGCTCGACGAGCAACGGCGTTCCGGCCTCGAGCAGGTCCGCAACGACGTCCTCGGCGGCCCGTTGGTCGTCCAGCATCCAGACGCCCCGGCCGTCGTAGCCGCCACGGGCGGCCTTCAGCACGCAGGGCCAGCCGTACCGCGCCCCGAACGACAGCACGTCGTCGACGGCACGCACTTCGGAGAAGGGCGGGATTGGCAGTCCGATCTCATCGAGCCGCCGACGCATCACGAGTTTGTCCTGCGCGTGGACGAGGGCGTCCGGTCCGGGATGCACCTGAACACCTTCGGCGACGAGGGTGTATAGATGTTCGGTCGGCACGTGCTCATGGTCGAAGGTCAGCACGTCACATTCGGCCGCGAAAGCTCGCAGCGCGTTCAGGTCCGCGTGGTGGCCGAGCAGGACCTCCGGCACAACCTGCGCGGCGGGGTCGTCTCGGGACACCGACAGCACCCGCAGCGACTGGCCGAGCGGGATGGCGGCGAGGTGGGTCATCCTGGCGAGCTGGCCGCCGCCCACCATGCCAACGATGGGAAGACCGGTGCGAGAGTCCACGGTTTGTGCAGCGTAGCGGCACCGACCTCGGTCACCGATACCAGCCTGGCCTGGGCGGCCGGTCAGTGCGCGACGGACTTCTCGGCACCGGCGCCGGTCAGAGCGCGAACCTCCATCTCGGCGTGCTTGCTGTCATTCCGCTCCTTCGACAGCATCGTGGCGAGCCAGCCGAGCACGAACGCGATCGGGATGGAGACAAGACCCGGATTGTCCAGTGGGAACCAGTGGAAGTCCACACCCTGGATCATCGACGCGCTCTTGCCTGTCTTCGGGTCGACTGGCTTACCCGACACCGCCGGCGAGAACACGATCAGCACGATCGTCACAGCAAGCCCGCCGTAGATGCTCCACAGCGCCCCCTGTGTGTTGAAGCGCTTCCAGAAGAGCGAGTAGAGGATCGTGGGCAGGTTCGCCGACGCCGCGACGGCAAACGCCAGCGCGACGAGGAAGGCGACGTTTTGCCCGTTGGCGAGGATGCCTCCAAGGATCGCGACCGCACCGATCACCAAGGCGGTGGTTCGCGCGACCCTGACCTCCGAGTCCGGCGACGCCTTGCCTTTCTTGACGACACTGGCGTAGACGTCATGGGCGAACGACGCCGACGCTGTGATCGTCAGGCCCGCGACCACGGCCAGGATGGTGGCGAACGCGATCGCCGAGATCAGGCCGAGCAGTATCGGGCCGCCCAGTTCCAGCGCGAGCAGCGGCACCGCCGAGTTGACCCCACCGGGTGCCTTTCCGATCTTGCCAGGACCCACCAGCGCGCCGGCACCGTAGCCGAGCACCAGGGTGAACAGGTAGAAGACGCCGGTCAGTGCGATAGCCCAGGCCATGGAGCGACGGGCGTCGCGGGCCGTCGGCACCGTGTAGAACCGCATCAGCACGTGCGGCAGGCCCGCGGTGCCCAGCACCAGTGCGATCCCCAGTGACAAGAAGTCCAGCTTGGACGTTCCGGTCGCGCCGTACTGCTTGCCCGGTCCGAGGATCGCCTGGCCTGTCCTGCCAGCCTCGTCCACGGCGGCCTGCAGGACGCTGGAGAGGCTGAATCCGTACTTGCCGAGGACCCACAGCGTCATCGCGAACGCACCGATGATCAGCAGTGTGGCCTTGATGATCTGCACCCACGTGGTGCCTTTCATCCCGCCGATCAGCACATACGCGATCATGACAACGCCGACGGCGACGATGACCAGCGACTGTCCGGCAGCGCCGTCGACGCCCAACAGCAGCGCGACCAGCCCTCCCGCGCCGGCCATTTGCGCCAGCAGGTAGAAGAATGACACCGCCAGGGTGGACGTCGCCGCCGCGGCCCGCACAGGGCGTTGCCTCATCCGATAAGCGACGACGTCGCCCATGGTGAACTTGCCGGTGTTGCGCAGTAGTTCCGCCACCAGCAACAGCGCGACCAGCCAGGCCACGAGAAAACCGATCGAGTACAGGAAGCCGTCATAGCCGTAGACGGCGATGGCGCCCGCGATGCCGAGGAACGACGCCGCCGACAGATAGTCGCCGGAGATCGCGACGCCGTTCTGTGGTCCGGTGAACGCACGGTCCGCGGCGTAGTAGTCCGACGCGGTCTTCGTGCTTCGGCTTGCTCGGAACACCACCACCAAGGTGATCACCACGAACAACCCGAAAATGGCGATGTTGAGCAGCGGGTTGCTGCCCTCGACCCCCGCGGCGAGGACGCTCATGCCGATTCTCTCTCGACGTCCGCGCGGATCTTCTCGGCGATGGGGTCGAGCCTGCGGTTCGCGTACCGCATGTACAGCCACGTGATCACGAACGTCGAAGCGAACTGGAGAAGGCCGAAGACAAGTCCTACCGTGATGTTGCCGAAAAGCTTGGTGCTCATGAACTCGTGCGCATAATCGGCGACGACGACGTAAAGCAGATACCACGCAAGGAACAGCGCCGTCACGGGGAAGATAAAACGACGCAGGCGGCCACGTAGTTCCTGGAAATCCTCACTCTCGTGCACCTCTTCCCACGCCACGTTCGGGGGCCCGCCGATCACATGGGTATGAGTAGTGCTCACGGGCTCTCCTTCGCGGCGCGGTAGCGAGTGGCCCGACCACACTATGGACCCCCGTACCGCGATGGAAGGTCAACTTCCACTTCTGTCCTGTGACAAGACAGCACGTCACCGTCGCATGCTGTTACGGCCGAATTGAAAGCGACATATCGGTCGCGTCGGATTACACTCGCGCGGAGGGCTACCACGACCCTGGAAGGACCACTGACGTGCGCCGAGAGACCTGTGTTGTTCCGGTTCTGAGCACTCTGACCGCAAACATAGGGGACGCACGTCATGAAGACGGTGAACATCGGGGTTCTCGCCCATGTTGACGCCGGCAAGACCAGCCTGACCGAACGACTGCTGTACGCCACGGGGGTCATCGACCGTGTCGGAAGTGTCGATCGCGGCGACACCCAGACCGACTCGGATGAACTTGAGCGGCAGCGCGGTATCACCATCCGCTCGGCGGTGGTCTCGTTCACTGTCGCGGACGTCAAAGTCAACCTCATCGATACCCCCGGCCACCCCGACTTCATCGCCGAGGTGGAGCGGGCGCTTGGTGTGCTCGACGGCGTGATCCTCGTGCTGTCCGCGGTGGAGGGTGTGCGGGCCCAGACCCGGCTGCTGATGCGCACCCTGATCAAGATGGGCATGCCGACCTTGCTGTTCGTCAACAAGATCGACCGGATGGGTGCTCGTTACGACGACCTGCTCGAATCGATCCGCGCCGGACTGACGCCGGCTGTGGTGCCGATGAGCACGGTGGACGACATTGGCACGCCCGAAGCACGTGCCGTGCCCCGCGGGTTCACCGATGAGGGTTTCGCCACCGAGCTGGCGGAGACGCTGTCCGAACACGACGACGCCTTCCTCGCCCGTTATCTGGACGATGACGTCACGCTCGCCCAGCAGGACTACAGGGTCGAGCTCGCCCACCAGACCCGCGCGGCGCAGCTGTACCCGGTGTTCTTCGGCTCCGCGTTGACCGGCGAGGGGATTGATGCGCTCGTCGACGGCGTGCTCGCCCATCTACCCTTCACCGAGGTCCGCGGTGACGACGACCAACTCCGCGGCACCGTGTTCAAGATCGAACGAGGCCGGGCCGGCGAGAAGGTGGCCTTCGTGCGGCTGCGTTCCGGCATCCTCGGCGCCCGCACGAAGGTCGCGTTCTATCGGCTCGACCGGCATGGCTCGGTACTCGAACTGGCCGGACGCACAACGGTGGTCGAAGTGTTCGATCATGGCACCAGGCTCACCGTGACTACCGCACGGGGCGGCGAGATCGCGAAAGTCTGGGGATTGAAGGAAATCCAGATCGGCGACCAGCTTGGCACCCCGGACCGACTGGGTGAGCGGCGTCTGTTCGCGCCGCCCAGCATGGAGACCGTCATCCGGGCGACTCACCCCGAATCGACGCCGAAGCTGCACGAGGCGTTGCAACAGCTGGCCGATCAGGATCCGTTCATCGACGTGAGAAGGGACGACGAGCAGGAGATCGCGGTTTCGCTGTATGGCGAGGTGCAGAAGGAGGTCCTCAAGGCAACCCTCGCCGGCGACTATGGACTGGACGTGGTTTTCGAGGACACCCGGATCGTCTGCGTCGAGCGGCTGACCGGCACCGGGGAGTGGGTAGCGGAGATCGATCCAAGAGGGACGACGTTCTTCTGGGCCACCGTCGGACTGCGGGTAGAGCCCGGCGAGTCGAACTCCGGCATCGCGTTCCGACTGTCGGTCGAGCTGGGTTCTCTTCCGCTCGCCTTTCACAAGGCTATTGAGGAGACCGTCCGGTCAACCCTGCGCCAGGGTCTGTACGGCTGGGAGGTGTTGGACGCTCTGGTGACGCTGACGCGCACCGGATACGCCAGCCCGATCAGCGCGGCAGGCGACTTTCGCAAGCTGACGCCACTGGTGCTGATGAGGGCCCTCAAACGGGCCGGGACCAGGGTTCTGGAACCGGTGAACCGGTTCGAACTCGAGGTTCCGGTGGACACCACCAGCCAGGTACTCGCCGGTCTGGCCGAGTGCGGCGGTGTTCCGGAGAATCCAACTGTTCAGGCCGAGCACTGCCTGATCGAGGGCACCATTCCGGCCCGCACCACCCCGGACTTCGAGCACAGGCTCCCTGGACTGAGCCGAGGGGAGGGAACACTGCTGACGCGTTTGGACAGCTATCGGCCGATCGACGGATCCCCTCCCACTCGGCGGCGTACGGACGGGAACCCCTTGGATGGCAAGGAATACCTCCTGCATGTCCTGGGCACGATCTGACCCTGTATCAGACCGAGACGGCCCTGCGAACCAGTCGCCACGCCAACAACAACAAGCCAGCCGACAGAGCCAAGAAGATCCCCAGCTCGATCAGATGAAAGAGCGGCAACCGATCCGCTGGCTGGTAGTCGACGAAGAGCCGGTCGATACCATGCGCTCGTTCGCAAGCGGAAATTGTCGGCGATTGCGGATGCGATGTGAAGCAGTCGTTCGCCGCGGCATCTGACATCGGGTTTCCCGCCTTGTCCAGATATCCCTGCCGCAACTCGAGTATGTCGACACCAGTGAACGCAGGCTGCCGCTCCCCTATGGGGAAGGTTGATCGCATAGGCGGCAGGTAGATCGGGCGTGCCCACACCGCGATCAGCACCCTTGCCGCGATGAACGCGGCGAGGGTGACCCCCATCGCCATCACGGTCCGCCGTGTCACCGCACTGATCGCCACGCCAAGAGCAAGTCCAAACAGGGCATACACCACCTGCATGGGCGGCCACAGTTCGAAGCCGGTCGTTGTGAACGGACCGTATTGTCCGCCAAAACCCCTGCCGTGGTCGGCGGCGACGATCTGACGTACCAAAGCTGTGCCGGCGATGCCGTACCCGGCGGAAAGGACTGTCACCACCGAACCCAACAGCGCCAGCCTGGTCAGCAGCCAACGAGTCGACGAGACATCCTGCGTCCAGGACAGCATGTGTGTGCGCTGTTCGTACTCGCGTGCCAGCAGTGGCGCGCCCCAGAACAGCCCGACAATGCCGGCGAGAACCGGTGATACCAGCGGAAGCAGAAAGCTGACCAGGATCTGTGGGGCAGGACCGATGTTCAGACAGGAACCGGCGTTCCGACAGGCCACCTGAACGAAATCGCCTCGCAACACCAGCAAGTAGGCCGAGTATCCGGCGACCGCGAATGCGGTGACAACGATCGTCCACCTGTGCTGTCGCCAGGTCAACCAGGCGAGATCGACCATCCGGGCGCCCTTTCTGACGGCAGTCATCACAGCGCCCCCTGACGACGGACCAGCCGCCACGCCAACAACAACAACCCAGCCGAAAGAACCAAGAAGATCGCCGTCTCGATCAGGTGGAAATCGAGCAATCGTTCCACTGGCTGGTAGTCGCTGAAGGTCTGAGTGACGCCCAACTTCTTCTGACAGGCGGACATGGCATCACCGCTCAGCGAGGTGCCTCCACCCAGGGCGCACTGTATGAGCATGTCTTGGGGTACCAGATTCCCGGCGGCATCCAGGTTTCCCTGATCAACGACGAGTGCGAAGGGCTCGATTCGCGGCCAGTCCGCCAACGGAGCAATCGAGCGTACCGGCGGCAGGTAGACGGGCCGGGCCAACTTGGCGATCAGTACCCGAACCGCGGTGAAACCGACCAGCGTGGCCACCATCGACAGCACGGTCCGCCGCACCATCACGCTGACCGTCGTCCCCAATGCCAGTCCGAACACGACATACACGACCTGTATCGGCGGCCAGTACTCGAAACCGACCACGCTGAACGGCCCCTCCGAGGCTATCGCGGTGCCAGCCATGCCGAGAACGACCGCGAGTACTGCCGCTACCGCCGCCAGCAAGACGGTCTTGCTGAACAACCATCGCACCGGCGACACATCCAGTCCCCATACCAACAGATGTGTCCGCTGCTCATACTCACGAGCCAACAACGGCGCACCCCAGAACACCGCGACCAGACCCGCGTACACCGGCGCCAGCGTGTTCAGGAAAGCTATCCAATCCGGCGCGACTCGCACGCCTTGTCCGCTGGGCTGAGCCAGCTGACAGCAGACCACGAACCCGCCGATGGCTACGGCGGTGACGACGAGCAGCCACCGATGCTGCCGCCAGGTCAGCCAGACGAGATCGACCGGACGTGCACCCTTTCTGACGGCAGTCGTCACAGCGCCCCCTGACGACCGACCAGCCGACAAGCCAGCACGAACAGGCCCGCGGACAGCAGAAGGAAGATGCCCATCTCGATCAGATGGAAGGTCAACAACCGGTCAATGGGCTGGTAGTCGACGAAAGACTGGGTCGCGCCAAGCTTCTTCTCACAGGCGGCCAAGTCAGTGAAGTCAGCGTGATTGCCACGCATGGCGCACTGCAGTATCTGAGACTGAGATATCGTCCGGCCGGCGGCATCGACGTCTCCGAAGTCCAGTCTGAGGGCATCGGGCGGAATCGGAAACCCCTGCTCCGCCAACGGGTAGGTCGTCCGCACCGGCGGAAGGTACGTCGGCCGCATCCACACCGCGACAAAAACACGCACCGCGGTGAATCCGACAAGCGTGATCCCCATCGCCGGCACGGTCCGCCGTGCCACAGCGCTGACCGCGACTCCCAGCGCCAGCCCGAATAGGGCATACACGATCTGCATTGGCGGCCACAGCTCGAAACCCCAGGTGCTGAACGGACCGTTACCAGGACGGGACATTCGACTCAGCATCGCGGTACCCGCCAGGCCCAGCCCGGTCGCGACAACCACCGCCCCCGCCGCCAGCAACGCGGCTTTGCTGACCGACCATCGGACAGGTGAGACGTCCTGGCCCCACGACAACAGATGAGTCCGCTGCTCGTGTTCACGGGCCAGTAACGGCGCACCCCAGAACACCGCGACTAATCCGGCGGCGATCTGCGCGAACAAAGCCAGGCTCTCGAACAGCCCCGACACGCCGTAGCGCCCTGGCTGCACCAGTTGGCAGGCAACACCATATCCACCGAGAGCAACGACAGCGGCAATGATCGACCACCGGTGTTGCCGCCAGGTCAGCCAAACTAGATCGGGGAAACGAGCACCGGACGCAGTCATGGTCGTCACGCGGCCACTCCCCGAACACCCGACCTGGCCATCTCCAGTCGCACCAGTACGAGGTCCTCCAGGGTGACTGTCTGCGTGGTCCACGGCGGATCGACCCGCGGCGCCGAATCGGATGCGAGCCGGACAAGGAACGTCGACTGCCGGTCGGTGTGCCGCGCCTGGAGGATCTGACCGGGCCCCGGTGACGTGTCCGACCGCGGCCCGACGTACCGCACGTGCGAGGCCAACAGATCGTCGACGTCGCCCTGTTCGAGCAACGTGCCAGCGGCAAGCAGTAGCAGGTGGTCGGCGACGCCACCGAGTTCGGCGACGACATGGGTGGACAGCAGCACGGTCAAGCCGGTGTCCGCTACCTCGCCGAGCAGCTCCTTGGTGACCTCGCGGCGCGCGAGTGGGTCCAGATTGGACAATGGCTCGTCGAGCAGCAGCAGTGACGGACAGGAGCCAAGTGCGATCGCGAAAGCCACCTGGGCCTGTTGGCCGCCGGAGAGCCTGCCACAAGGCCTGTCCAGCGGGATCTGGAAGCGCTCGAGCCAGCGCAGCGCGCGCCGCTGGTCCCACACCCGGTTCAGACTGGCGCCCACCTTGAGCATGTCTGTCACGCTGAAGTGCCGGTACAGCGGTTTGTCCTGGGCGACGAAGGACACCCTGCTGGCATCGTCGCCGAGCCGCACGGCTCCCTCCGTCGGCGCGAGCAGACCGGTGACCACGCTCATCAATGTCGTCTTGCCCGCCCCGTTCATGCCGACGAGAGCGGCGACCACACCGGCCGGCAGTTCGAACGAGCAGTGTCGCAGCGCCCACACCGAGCCGTGCGGCCACCGGCGATAGCGTTTGCCGAGATCGTCAACGGTGACGGCGATCCCATCACTCATGATTCTTTTCCCTTCATGTCCCCAGCGAGAACCGCGCCGAGCAGCGCGTGAATGTCCTCGTCCTCCAAACCAGCCTGTCGAGCGCCGTGCACCCACTTCTCCAGTTGCGCGCGCAGCTCGACCATCAGTTCGGGCGAAGCCGTGCCCAAGGTGGCCTTCACGTACGTGCCAGAGCCCTGCCGTGCCTCGACGAGACCGACCAGCTCCAGTTCCCGGTAGGCCTTGAGCACGGTGTTCGGGTTGACCCCGCTGGCGGCGACCACCTCGCGGACCGTGGGCAGTCGGTCACCAGGCGCCAGCCAGCCCAGTCGCAACGCCTCTCGGACCTGCTGAACCAACTGCAGGTACGCAGGGAGACCACCGCTCCGGTCAACCCGAAACTCGACCACGCACACCCTCCAAATTGTTCTAGTCAACTAAGACACTAGCAGACCGGAACATTGGAGTGGTGCGACCGGGCGGGACAGGGATGCCGTCCGGCCGCACCACGCGATCAGCTGGCCCGACCCCTCAGACGGGCCAGCAGCTCGCAGGCGGCGGAATGTGTGTCCGGCAACGGTTGGGACCACACCGCGGGCGGGCCGAGCACACGCAGCTGGGAGTCGACGGCCAGCCGCCGGCCGAGCAGCCGGCGGACTCCGGCGACCGCGCCCGACAACACACCGTCCCGGCGCGCGAGCACGGCGGCCACCGACGGTCCAACCAGCGCGACCGTCTCGCCTCCTGGGAACACCTCACGCAGCGCCTCGCCGACCAGCGCCATCGCGACAGACCGGGGCAGCCCCCGCAGTGGAGACACGTCCAGGGCGGCGAACAGCAACAGGTGGCTGACCCAAGCGCGTGCGCGGTAGACCTCGCCGAGCCTGGTACGCAGGTACGAGGCGGTCGCCATGCCGGTCGCGGGGTCGACGGCCTCCCGGCTACCGAGCAGGTCGGACGCGACCTCGGCCCAGCCCAGCGCGGTCGCCCTCAGCAGCGGCGACGGGACGACGTCGAGATCGATTAACCGTCCCACCCCGCTCGCGGCATCGGATGCCAGCACGGCGTGCAGTGCGGCGAGGTCGAGCAGGGTCTCGTCCAGCCCGCTGCCTGACCACGCCCGAGCCCTGCCCAGCGCGGCGACCGCGGCGGCGAGGTCACCGCCGTCAGCGGCGGCGATACACACCTCGTCGACCGCGGCCAGCTCCCAGTCACTGGGGAACGGCCACCCCGCGGCCAGGCTTGCGGAGCGCCACCGGGTTCGAAGCACGCACACCCCGTCGACACGATCGGCACCGCCGATCAGCTGTGCTCCGGCCCTTCGTCCACCCACTCGCGGCACTCCTGTCTGCTCCAGTCGGGGATTCGTGATGACCCGAACAAGTGACGCGCGGCATGTCCGGCCATGACGCCGCTCCGCTCACTCAATGCGGTAGTGGCCATGGTCGGCGAGCGACTGTTCCATCACACTGAGCGAACAGCGTGATCCGCAGGAGGAGGTGGCCAGTGGCGACAGCTCCGGTTGACGCCACCAGCCTGAGCGACGCGGAACTGATCAAGTCGGTGCGGGCGGGGAACACCGCCTCATACGGCCCGCTGTACGAGCGGCACGTCGCCGCCGCCAACAACCTCGCCCGCCAGCTGACCAGGTCCCCCGCCGAGGCCGATGACCTGGTCTCCGACGCGTTCGCGAAGGTCCTCGTCACCCTGCGTGCCGGCCGGGGGCCCGACACCGCGTTCCGCGCCTACCTGTTGACCGCGCTGCGGCACACCGCCTACGACAAGACCCGACGAGACCGCCGGGTCGAGCTCACCGACGACGTCGGAACGGTGGCCAACACCGAGGCGGTCAGCGTCGCGTTCAGCGACACGGCCGTGGCCGGCCTGGAACGCTCGCTGGCGGCGAAAGCGTTCGCGAGACTGCCCGAACGCTGGCAGGCGGTGCTGTGGCACACCGAGATCGAGGGACAGAGTCCCGCCGAGGTCGGCCCGCTGCTCGGGCTGACCGCGAACGGGGTTTCGGCGCTGGCCTACCGCGCGCGCGAGGGTCTGCGCCAGGCCTACCTCCAGGTCCACCTCG
>JAFAZC010000205.1 GCA_019239965.1 Kutzneria sp.
CCCGCAGACTGGACCAGAACTGCGGATCGGAGACCATGCGCACGTAGTTGTCGAACCCGATGAAGTCGTACCGGCCAAGCCCGTCGACCCGGAAGAAGCCCAGTACCACACAGAGCACCATGGGCAGCACGAGGAATATGAGCAACCCGAGCAGGTCAGGAGCGAGGAAGACCGCGGCCGTCCACCGCTCACGCCGGCGTGCCGCGCCTGGCCCCGTCCGCTTGCCCGCCCTCGTCGTCGCCGCTGTCGCGAGACCATCCGTGACTGCTGTCATGACAGCTTCGCTCCCTGGTAGGTCTTCAGGTACGCGTCAATGCTCTCGGCAACGGTGGCGGCCTGCGCGTGCGGATCGGCACCGGCGAACATGCACGCCTGGATCGCGTCCGAGATCGCCTTGTAGATCACTGGCGGGTACCTCGGCTCGCCTCGGGAACCGGGAAAAACCTCGTCGAGGAACACCCGCATGGGTCCGTTGTTGAACGCGCCCCTCGCCACAGCCTGATCCAAAGAGGACTTGCGCGGCGGAATGTCGGTCTTCACCCCCGCACACCAGTCGGTCATTCTGGCCACCGAGTCGGGACGCTCCGAGCCGAGCGCGAACGCGCAGAACTCCGCGGCGGCTTCCGGGTTGCGCCCTCGGGAGTTGGCGACGAAGGCCCATCCGCCCAACGACGTCGTGTACGTGCCGCCGTCGGGAATCGGCGTACGGAACACGCCATAACGCACGTCGGGCGAATTCTCCTGAAACTCCTTGATAGTCCAGATACCCCGGTGCCACATCGACACCAGATTCTGCGTGAACGCCACCGACGCGTCGCCGGCCGCGGGCAGAGTCCTCGGCGAGATTCCTGACTGGATCGCCTGCTGCCACAGGGACAGCGCCTTGATCGCGCCAGGCGAATCGAAGGTGCTCGCGGTGCCGGCCGGGTTCATCACCTCACCGCCGGCCGACCACATGAAGGGGTACCAGGTGAAGTTCTGGAAGTAGCCGGGTTGGGTCTCGAACACCACACCGGGTTGGCCCGCCGAGCGCAGCTTGTCGCCGACGTCGAGCAGCTGGTCCCAGGTCCTGGGAATGTCGGCTTCGGACAGCTTCGCCGCCTCGAACGCCGGCTTGGAGTAGAACATCGCCATCGGCTCGACTTCCATTGGAAGCCCGTACACCCGACCATCCACGGTCCGGCTCTCCAGGGTGCCCGGCTGGAAGTCGGCGATCACCTGCCTGCTCAGGTGGGGCGTGAGGTCCTGCAGCACGCCGCCGTTGTAGTACCGCAAGAAGTCGCCGGGGCTGACGATGAAGATGTCCGGTCCCTCATCGGCCGCGAAGGCCGTCGGTAGTTTGGCCCCGTTGAGGTACTCGGCGAGCGCGATGAAGACCAGCTCGACCTTGGGGTCGTGCTCGCGGTTCCAGGCGTCGACAAGGTCGACGAACCACTGGCTCTGCTTCTTCGTGACAGGAAGATCCGCCGGGTACGGCGCGTAGAACTGCCAGAACTTCAGTGTCCGCGAGTCTGAGCCACGCCCGCCACACGCCGAAAGCAGCGAACCACCCGCGACGGCGCCGAGCGCTGTCGCACCGAGACCGAGCGCGCGCCGGCGGCTCAGCAACGATCCTCCTGGGGAGGATCCACCGGGGGGCGCCGGCTGGGGCCCGGGCGGGTACGGAGAACCTTGGGGCATCGTCACTCCTCGTCGCGACACCGGGTGTCCGTGCGCCGGGACTACAGCGGCCGGGGCAGTCGCTTGTCGACCGGTGCGATGTCAAAAGGCTTGTGCGGCAGAGTCTGGTACCAGTATGCGACCGAGGACAAGTCGTCGGACCGTTTGTTGGCGTGGCCGTGTTCGATGGTCACCAGCACTGACTCGGTGAAAGTGACCGGGTCCTCGATGTGGAAGCGGTACATCGACACCTGCCCGCTCCAGTTGGGACCACCAGGCAGCGTGATGCCGTGGTATGGAGCCGAATAGGTCTGCGTCGGGCACCACGCGGTGTTGAAGTAGTCCTCGGTTCCGGTGCCGTGCAGCGACGGCGGGAACTGCTCACCATCGATGAAGATCATGTCGTCGCCCTCGCCATACCAGTTCCAGTCACTGGTGTGACGCAGGTTGTGCACGTTGAGGACGCAGCCAACGTAGTGGCCGCGGCCCTGCGCGTCGAGGATGACGTAGTTCTCCGCACCCGTCAGGTTGGTGTCCCCGAACAGGAACTCGGGATTGCTCTGCTCGCCCTGCTCCACTCCCTTGGCGGGGTTGGCCCGCCGCCACTGCGCGTGGAAGTACCCGAGCTCGTCGTCGAGCTGGTCGAACAGGTCGTAATCGATGTAGTAGTAGAAGTAGACCGGCTCGACCTGTAGCTCGCTGACCAGTTCCACCTTCGCTCTGCTTCGGAAGGGCATATGGAACCAGCAGTTGAACGCCTTGCCGTCCTCCGGACTCATCTGCAGGGGGGCGGAGGAGAAGTTGACCGTCCTGCCGTGGCCGACTCCGAAGAAGTCGCCGAGCGGAACAAGCACGCTGGGGTGTTCGGAGTCCTCCCAGGTGATCCGCAGCAGCAGCCGCCGGAGGTAGTCGCTCTCGGCGACGACGGGCCCTTCCCTCGGCGGCAGCGCCACAGTGCACCAGATGTGGGTGATGGAGCCGCTGCCCTCGATGTCGGCGAGGACCGCGGTGGTACCCGGCTCGACGGTCAGCCTGTCCTCGTTGCCACCGGTGCGGTCCCAGCTGGATGCGCGGCGCCGACGGCTGGACCGCAGACGCGGCAGGTCACGCAAGCTGCTTCCGAAGTCACCGTAAGGCAACGCTGCCTCCATTCGCTCACGGCACCGGCCGGCGACTCCCCAGGCCGGTAATCGATTACCGGCACCCTAGAGTGCCCCAGAGTACCTGTCAACGACGGAAAGGATGCCGAAAAAGCACCTTGACCAGCGCACGCCAGCGAACAGGCGGTTGCCGAGCACCACGTGGTTGACCGGCTCGCGAACGGTCCACTCCGGACAGGGCGCGGGATCGTCCCACTGGCTCTGCCGGACCGCGGCGACCAGATCCCCAACGGAGTCGAGGACGGCGTCGAGAGCGTCACGGACGTATGCGTCACGAGAGACTCCACGGGGCGACTACACGGGCCTTGCTCGCATCTCACTGGTGACCACGAGGGCGAACAGGGCCAGCACGACCACGTGCACACTCGTGCACCACTCACAGATCCTGCCGATGACAGCCAGCTCGGCGGTGACCAGATACGCCACGAACAGCAGGCCGGTCACTACCGCGCCGAGCCGCAGCCAGCGCACCGCCGGCAGCGGCGACCGCCACGCGATCGGCGTCATCAGCGGAACCAGCACCAGGAAGAACACCAGACCCAGTACGGCGACCGGAATACCGAAGACCCTGGACTGAGGACTGTTGGTGACCGCACCGCAGTCAACGACACCAGTGGTCGTGCAGACCAACGCCGTGTCGGTGTAGTGACTGACCGTCAGATAGACCGATGCCGCCAGCCCGATCAGCGAAAGCACGAGCGTGCTGACCGTGAGCCATCGGGGCTGCCGCTCCACCGCCACCGGGGGCGCGTCCGCGTCTGCTGTCATGTCCGCAGGATACGTGCGGTTCATTCCGGAGCGGTCAGGCCATACGCTCGGCACGCGTTTCCGCTCGCGATACCGGCCACGATCCGTTCGGCATCGCCGACGGTGACCGTCCCGTCGGCGATCCACGTATCGATCAGCTGGCCGAGTCCGCGCCGCCACAGCAGTGCGGCGAGGTAGTGCAGCTCGGGTAGCCCGTAGCCGTCGGAGGAGTAGCACACCGAGTCGAACGGGGCCAGCTCGAGCAGCTCGGCGATCACGACACCGGACCGATCGCCGAGGTAGGGCACTGCGAGGCCGACGTCGACGAGGACGTGCGGGAACACGTGTGCCAGGTAGCCGGCGTTGCGCTGGTAGGGCCAGCAGTGCAGCAGGGCGATGCGCACCCCGCTCGCTCTTGTCGCCGTGAGGAAGTCGGTCAGCAGCAACGGATCCGCCTGGTGCAGACGCAGTTCGTCGTCGCCGAACCCGGTGTGCATCTGCAGCGGCAGCGAGTACTCGGCGCCGAGCCGGGCGCCGAGGTGGGCGAGCCAGCTGAGCAGCACGGGCGACTCCAGCCGGCTGTCGCCCCACCGCAGCCAGGCTCCGGCGGCCGCCCTGACCTCGTCCTCCGCTGGCGGCTCGGCCGGCAACCGCAGTCCACTGCGGTAGGCGACGATGCTCTTGAGGCCAACGACACCAGTCGCGATCCGGGTGCGCAACTCCCGTTCGACGGCGGTGGCGAACTCGGCGGCCGCCACACCGCCGGCCGCGACGGACTCCGCTACCGCCTCCAGCCGCAGCACCTCGCGCGCCTGTCCCGCGCACAGCTCGGCGAATTCCTCAGGTTCGGTGAGTGTTCCGACGCCGGTGTCCATCAGCCAGGTGCCGACACCGGCGGCCCCGAGCAGGGTCCGGGTGACATGGCGCCAGCCCAGCGCACGGCGGCGGGCCAGGTACTCCTCGGGCGAGGCGTGCGCGGCAAGCCCGAGTCGCGGTGCGCACCACCGGCGGACCGCCAGTCCGAGCAGCGAGCCGAACGGATCGCGCACGACCGACCCTTCGACGAGCAGCGCCTCGAATCCAGGCCGGTCGAGATCCTCGGCGACCACGCCATGGCAATGGTGGTCGACAAGCACCACGTCATCGGTGAGCACGGCTACCACAACCAACGGGTCGCCGCGGCGAGCTCGGCCTGTGGAGTCTCGGCGAATCGTTCCGCCTCTGCCCTCCGCACGGCGAGCACCGTGTCGTGCAGGACCTCTCCCATCGCCTCAGCGAGTACCGCCGAGGCGGCGAACCTCTCGGCCGCCTCCGCACAGGACATCGGCAGCCGCGGAACCGTGGGACGCGCCGACAGCGCCGGGTCACCACTGACCGGCGCGGGCAGTCTGAGCTCGTCGTCGATTCCCGCCAGCCCCGCCGCGATCACCGAACCCACCACCAGATAGGGGTTGGCGGTGGCGTCGAAACACTTGATCTCCGCGTTGGCCGCCCACTCCTCAGTGCCCTGCACGCCCGTCACCAACCGCATCGCCGCCTCCCTCGTCTCGTGTCCCCAGGCCTGCCACACACCGGCCCACCTGGACGGCTCGGCCCGCAGGAAGCTGACCGGGCTGCCGGCACCGACGGCAACCAGCGCGGGCAGCTCCCGCAGCACGCCGGCCAAGAAGGCTTCCCCCGTCGCATGCAGGCCCAGCGGACCCGAGCCTCCGTTGAACTGGCCGGTCGCCGACAGATGCAGATGCGTTCCGGAACCCACCGCCGCCGGAACGACGCAGGGCGCGAAACTGGCGCGCCACCCGTAGGCCGCGGTCATCCGGCGCACGGTGTGCCGCGTCAGTACCAGATCGTCGGCGGCGCCGACCGGATCGTTGGCCTTGACGGACAGTTCCAGCTGCCCCGCCGCGTATTCGGGATGGAACTGCTCGACGACCAGATTCTGCGCGTGCATCGCGGCGAGCAGGTCCCTTGCGTAGTCCGCGACACGCTCCAACCGGACGAAGCCATAGGCAGGACCGTCGAACGCGGGAACGAACTGGCTGCCGGTGCCATCCAGACCGAGCACCCACTCATTCTCGAATGCCATCCGCAGCGCCAACCCACGCTCCGCCGCGGACCGCGCCATCGCCGAGGCGAAGGACCGCTGGCAGGCGGGGAACCGTCGTCCTTCCTGGGTGAACTTGTCGGTCGGCGCCCACGCCCAGCCGGGTTGCCCCGCCAACGGCACGATCCGGTCGACATCCGGCACCAGTCGCAGGTCTCCGTCCGGGCCGCCGAGATGACGACCGGTGGTCCCGACATCGTCGAAACAGAACGTCTCGAAGCAGGGTGACGCACCGACCCCGTGACTCGCCGCTCCCGCCATCTGCGGCAACGGCACGGCTTTAACCCGCGTGATGCCCGCGTTGTCCACAAAGGACAGCACAACAGCATCCACGTCATGGGCGCGCAGCCGCTCGGTGAGTGACTCGATGTCGGGAACGCTCGCCGGGATGGTGTCGCTCGTCGCCACCCCATGTTGTTACCCCTTCCGGCCAGGTCGCACCAGTCCCCGAAGGGGTCCGCGGTCAGCCGAGAGGTGGGATCATTCCCGTGTACTGCCAGTGACACACCGACTACAGGGGAACCACACGGGCATCATGCTCATCACAGCACCATGCGCCAGGTACCGTTTGCGTCCGTGACACCGTCAACCGGCGGATCAGACCGCACGGCCTCCTCTTGGCAAGAACAGGGCCAGCCCAGCACCTATGGGGGACTGGGGGTGTACGGCCCACCTCAGCCCGCCGCTCCAGCTCGCAGGTCCAAGCCGCTTCTGCTCACCGCGCTGACCGCGGTCGTCGTTGTCGGCGGCGTCGGCACGGCCGCACTGCTCACCCCCCACACGTCCACCGTGCGCGCCACCGCCCTGCCCGTCGCGAACTCGGCACCGAAGGCACCGGCGCTCAAGCCGCTGAGCGCACGCAACCCCAACTGGCACGTTGCCACGTCCAACGCACGCAGCATCGCCTACGAGGTGCCCAAGAATCAGTGGAAAGTCGAGGAACCAGGGACCGTCCTCGCCGTCGGCGACGAGAACAGCGCGCAGACTCTGGCGGGCGGCACTGGCGCCGCCGTGTACATGGAGGGGTTCTGTCCCGGACATCCGGATTCGCAGCGGGCCATGTCGGTGGTGAACCGGCGTGAGAGCGTGTCACCGGAACAGGCCGCCCCCGACTACGCCCAGCACTGGGCAGATGTGGAGTTCCTGCCGAAACGGGCCGCCAAGGTCGGCTTGGAGCCGGTGAAGCAGATCATGGTCGACGACGGTAAGACCCCGGCCACCCTCGCCATCGCGGACATCGTCACACCGGCCAGTGGCGATCCGTGCGCCGCCAAGACGCAGAAGGTCTACGTCGCGGCAAGACCGGCGACCGCGCAGAGCGACTCCGGCGGTTCGGTCTTCCTGGTCCTGGCAGCGGACCAGGGCGTGCCTGGCGCACTCAGCGAGGCCGACGCCATGAAGATCCTCACCAGCATGAGACCCGACCAATGACCAACTACACCGGCTTAGGCGTCTACCGCCCGCAACCACCACCACGCCG
>JAFAZC010000026.1 GCA_019239965.1 Kutzneria sp.
CTCCGACCCGGAGCTCGACGACTTGCGTGGATACGTCGAGGACTCCGGGGAGGGCAGGTGGACCGTGGAAGAGGCGATCAACCACTCGGTGCCCGCACCGGTGATCTCGGCCGCCCTGTTCGCCCGGTTCGCTTCCCGTCAAAACGACTCGCCGGCGATGCGTGCGGTTGCCGCGTTGCGCAACCAGTTCGGCGGTCACGCCGTGCACCAGGCTGGGCCGTCATCCGGCGCTGGATCCACCCAGTAGCCGGTGTACCTCCGCCAGCTCCAAGTCGTCGACTTTCGCTCGTGGGAGCGAGTCGACCTGTCCTTCGAACCCGGCGTGAGCGTTCTTGTCGGTGCCAACGGACAGGGCAAGACAAACCTCGTCGAAGCCGTCGGATACGTGGCCACCTTGGCGTCACACCGGGTGGCGACCGACGCGCCCCTGGTCAGGACCGGGTGCACACGGTCGGTGGTCCGTGCCGCTGTGGTCAGCGCGCAGCGCGAGTTGCTTGTCGAACTGGAGATCACGCCTGGCAAGGCCAACAGGGCCAGGGTCAACCGGGCACCAGTGCCTCGGCCGAGGGATGTGCTCGGCATCCTGCGGAGTGTGCTGTTCGCCCCGGAGGACCTTGTCCTGGTCAAGGGCGAACCCGGCGAGCGTCGGCGGTACCTCGACGACCTGCTCGTTGCCCGCGCCCCGCGATACGCGGGTGTGCGGGCGGACTATGAGCGGGTCCTCAGACAACGGGGGGCACTGCTGAAGTCGATGGGTGCCGTGAAGCGAGCCGGTAGCGGTGCGGATGTGCACACGTTGGACGTGTGGGACGGCCACCTGGCCAAGCACGGTGCTCAACTGGTCGCTGGGCGGCTGAACCTCATCGCCGATCTCGCACCGCTGGTCAGCGCGGCTTACGCCAGTGTCGCCCCGGAATCACGGCCGGCGGCCATCAGATACCGGTCCACTCTCGACGAGGCCATGAGGGGCACCGAGCACGCCGATGTCGGCTACCTCGAATCGGCCTTGCTTGCCGAACTGGGGCGGACTCGGCCGCAGGAGATCGAGCGCGGTGTGAGCTTGATCGGGCCACATCGCGACGACCTGGACCTGACTCTCGGAGTGAATCCCGCCAAGGGGTACGCCAGCCACGGCGAGTCCTGGTCGTTCGCGCTGGCGTTGCGGCTGGGCGCCTACGAATTGCTGCGGGATGATGGCATTGAACCAGTGCTGATACTCGACGACGTGTTCGCCGAACTGGATCGCCGACGCCGGCAGCAACTGGCCAAGGTGGCACTCACGGCGGAACAGGTGATCGTGACCGCGGCGGTGGCAGAAGACGTGCCTGACGAGCTGGTCGGGGCCCGTTACCAGGTACAGGAGGGCGAGGTGACCCGTGTCAGCTGAATCGAGGAAGCGCTCGGTCAATCCGCCACTCGGGGTAAACGCGGTTAGGGGAAAACATCCCACAACTGGGGATAACCCTGTGGACACTGTGGATAACTCGATCGCGCCGGGCGCTCGATCCGCACAGCCATCACCTGACAGGAGTCACCCCGATCGGGGGGCCGATTCGCTTCCGTCGGGACTGCGAGGCTCTGACCTCGCCCGTGCCGCGCTTGAGGCCGCACGGGCGGAGGCACGAGCGCGGGGCGTGAGGAACCACGGAAAACGCACCACGCCGATCGGCGGCAGTGGGAGCCGTCGACGGTGGTCTGGGCCACGCGACGACGACAGGGATCCACAGCCGCTTGGCAAGCTCGCCGCGCGACTCGCCGCGGCCCGCGGATGGACCGATCAGCTCGCCGGTGGACAGGTGTTCGCGAAATGGGGCCAACTGGTGGGCGAGGACGTCGCCCAGCATGCGAAGCCGATCACCCTTCGTGAGGGCGAACTCCTGGTACAGGCCGAGTCGACGGCATGGGCGACTCAACTGCGGCTGCTGCAACGCGCGCTGCTCAGCCGCATCGCCGCGGCGGTCGGGCCGGGTGTCGTCAAACGGCTCAAGGTGCAGGGGCCTTCGGCCCCTAACTGGCGGTTCGGGCCGCTGCACGCTCCTGGTCGAGGTCCGCGGGACACCTATGGCTGAGCGCGCTCCCTACTCCCGCCTGCGGACGTCGGCGTCGGCCGAGTGCCGAGCGGAGGCGCCGGAAACCATCGTAGCCGGACTGAGTGAAGGCGACGGCCCAACTGACCCATGTTTGTCTACTTCGACGCTTCTGTGGCCATCTCAGATGGGTCCTTGGCGCGATTTAGGTGGGGTGGACCGCTACACTTGTAGCGGATATCGACCAGGGTGTGCGGGAGGGTCGGCCGCCACCGGGTCACACCCCCGTCCCGCATGGCGTCCCAGAGGGAGACATCGAGGCTCGTGGCTGCCAAGAAGAATGAGTACAGCGCGTCGTCCATCACGGTCCTCGAGGGACTCGAAGCCGTTCGCAAGCGGCCTGGCATGTACATCGGCTCAACCGGAGAGCGGGGTCTGCACCACCTGATCTGGGAGGTCGTCGACAACGCGGTCGACGAGGCGATGGCCGGTTACGCGTCGAAGGTCGAGGTGACCCTGCGCGCCGACGGTGGAGTGCAGGTCATCGACGACGGCCGCGGCATCCCGGTCGACGAGCATCCGGTGGAGAAGAAGCCGGCGGTCGAAGTGGTGCTCACCTCCCTGCACTCCGGCGGCAAGTTCGACAACGAGTCCTACGCGGTCTCCGGTGGCCTGCATGGCGTCGGCGTCTCCGTGGTGAACGCGCTGGCGACCGCACTCGAGGTGGAGATCCACCTCGGTGGGTTCGTGTGGCGCCAGCGTTACGAACACTCGGTCCCGGTGCACCCGCTGCGCAAGGGCGAGCCGACGACGGCGACCGGAACCAAGATCACGTATTGGGCGGATCCGGATATTTTCGAGACCACCACGTACAACGCGGAGACGGTGGCCCGCCGGTTGCAGGAGATGGCATTCCTGAACAAGGGGCTGTCGATCACCCTGCGCGACGAACGGGTCGCCGACGCCGATACCGAGGCCGACATCGAGGGCGAGGTGGCCGCGATCAAGGAGCGCGTCTTCCACTACCCGGGCGGCCTGGAGGATTTCGTCAGGCACATCAACCACAGTCGCGAAGAACTGCACAAGACGGTCATCGCCTTCGACGCCAAGGGTGACGACCTCGAGGTCGAGATCGCGATGCAGTGGAACACCGGCTACGCATCGTCGGTGTACACCTTCGCCAACACGATCAACACTCACGAGGGCGGTACACACGAGGAGGGTTTCCGCTCGGCCCTGACTCGGGTGGTCAACGAGTACGCCAAGGACAAGAAGCTGGTCAAGGAGAAGGACGACAACCTCAGCGGTGAGGACATCCGCGAAGGTCTGGCCGCGATCGTCTCGGTGAAACTCAAGGAACCGCAGTTCGAGGGGCAGACCAAGACCAAGCTGGGCAACACCTCTGCCAAGTCGTTCGTGCAGAAGGCGTGCAACGAGTGGCTCGCCGACTGGTTCGACCGCAACCCGGCCGAGGCCAAACTCATCATCAACAAGGCGGTGTCCTCCGCACAGGCAAGGCTCGCCGCGCGCAAGGCGCGTGAGCTGGTCCGGCGCAAGAGCGCACTGGAGATCGGCGGGCTTCCCGGCAAGCTCAAGGACTGCCGCTCGACCAATCCCGAGGAGTGCGAGGTCTACATCGTCGAGGGCGATTCCGCCGGTGGTTCTGCCAAGGAGGGACGGGACTCGCTCTACCAGGCGATCCTGCCGATCCGGGGCAAGATCATCAACGTGGAGAAGGCCCGCATCGACCGGGTGTTGAAGAACAACGAAGTCCAGAGCATGATCACCGCGCTGGGCACCGGCATCCACGACGATTTCGATCTGAGCAAACTGCGCTATCACAAGATCGTGCTGATGGCCGACGCGGACGTTGACGGCCAGCACATCCGCACCTTGCTGCTCACCCTGCTGTTCCGGTTCATGCGGCCGCTGATCGAACACGGACACGTGTACCTGGCCCAGCCACCACTCTACAAGATCAAATGGCAACGAGGTGCCGAGCCGGAGTACGCCTACTCAGACCGCGAGCGGGACGGACTGATCGAGCAGGGCATCGCGGCGGGCAAGAAGATCAGGGACGACAGCATCCAGCGTTACAAGGGTCTCGGCGAGATGAACGCCGAGGAACTGTGGGAGACGACGATGGATCCGGCGAACCGGGTGCTGCTGCAGGTCACGATGGACGACGCGGCCACGGCGGACGAGTTGTTCAGCGTGTTGATGGGAGAGGATGTCGATGCGCGGCGTTCCTTCATCACCCGTAATGCCAAGGGAGTCCAGTTCCTCGACGTCTGATCGGCGTCCGTTTCCGCCACCCGCACATTCCATCGGGCCGGATGTCACCGGCACAGCAGAAGGACAACGATGACCGAGATCACCCTTCCGCCGGAGGGCGACCGCGTAGAGCCGGTCGACATCCAACAGGAGATGCAGAACTCCTACATCAACTACGCGATGAGCGTCATCGTGGGCCGGGCGCTGCCAGACGTGCGGGACGGCCTCAAACCCGTGCATGTTCGGGTGCTGTACTCGATGTACGACTCCGGGTTCCGTCCGGACCGCGGATACAACAAGTGTTCCCGTGTCGTCGGTGACGTGCTCGGCAACTATCACCCGCATGGCGACACGTCGGTGTACGACACCCTGGTACGTCTCGCTCAGCCCTGGGTCCTCCGGTATCCGCTGGTGGACGGGCAGGGCAACTTCGGCTCGCAGGGCAACGACCCGGCCGCGGCCATGCGGTACACCGAGTGTCGGCTCACCCCGCTGGCCATGCACATGCTGGCCGACATCGAAGAAGACACCGTCGACTTCCGGGACAACTACGACGGGCGGATCCAGGAACCGACGGTTCTGCCATCGCGGGTGCCCAACCTGCTGATCAACGGCAGTGCCGGCATCGCGGTCGGCATGGCGACCAACATCCCGCCGCACAACCTGCGCGAGGTCGCCGCCGCCGTTGTCTGGGCGCTGGAGAACTGGGACGCCCCCGACGAGGAGACCCTCGCGGCCGTCATGACCCGGATCAAGGGCCCCGACTTCCCGACGTACGGCCTCATTCTCGGCACCCAGGGCATCGAGGACGCGTACCGCACCGGCCGGGGCTCGGTCCGGATGCGTGCGGTGGTCGAGGTCGAGGAGGACGCGAAGGGGCGCACGATCCTGGTCGTCACCGAACTGCCCTATCAGGTCAACCCGGACAACCTAGTGGAGAACATCGCCGCACTGGTCCGAGACGGCAAGCTCACCGGCATCTCCAACATCGCCGACGAGTCCAACCGGCGCAGCGGCATGCGGATCGTCGTCACCATCAAACGCGACGCGGTCGCCAAGGTGGTGCTGAACAACCTCTACAAGCACACCCAGCTACAGCACTCGTTCGGTGTGAACATGCTGGCCCTTGTCGACGGTGTGCCGAGGACACTGCGGCTGGACCAGATGATCCGGCTCTACGTCAAGCACCAGGTCGAGGTTATCGTCCGCAGAACGCGCTTCCGGTTGCGCAAGGCCGAGGAACGCGCCCACATCCTGCGGGGCCTGGTCAAGGCGCTGGACATGCTGGACGAGGTCATCGCTCTGATCCGCCGGTCGCCGACACCTGACGACGCGAGGGTCGGCCTGATCGAGTTGCTCTCGGTCGACGAGATCCAGGCCAACGCGATCCTGGAAATGCAGCTCCGTCGGCTGGCCGCGCTGGAGCGGCAGAAGATCGTCGAGCAGTTGGCCGAGATCGAGCTGGAGATCGCCGACCTCAAGGACATCCTCGTCAAACCGGAGCGCCAGCGCGGGATCGTGCGCGACGAGTTGATGGCCATCGTCGACAAGCACGGCGACGACCGGCGGACCCGCATCATCCCGTTCGACGGCGACGTGTCCGTGGAGGACCTGATCGCCGTCGAGGACGTGGTCGTCACCATCACCCGCACCGGATATGCCAAGCGCACCAAGACCGACCTCTACCGATCACAGAAACGGGGAGGCAAGGGCGTACAGGGCGCGGCGCTCAAACAGGATGACATCGTGGCGCACTTCTTCGTGTGCTCCACCCACGACTGGATCCTGTTCTTCACCAACATGGGGCGGGTGTACCGGGCAAAGGCCTACGAGCTGCCAGAAGCCAACCGCAACGCGCGCGGCCAACACGTGGCCAACCTGCTCGCCTTCCAACCGGGTGAAACGATCGCGCAGGTCATCGAGATCCCGAACTATGAGGTGAGCCCCTACCTGGTGCTGGCGACGAAGAACGGGCTCGTCAAGAAGTCAAAGCTCGCCGAGTTCGACTCCAACCGCTCTGGCGGGCTGATCGGCATCAACCTCCGCGAATCCGACGAACTAGTCGGCGCGGTGCTCTGTTCGGCGGACGACGATCTCCTGCTGGTGTCCGCGAAAGGCCAGTCGATCCGGTTTCATGCCACCGACGACACGCTGCGACCGATGGGACGGGCCACCTCCGGTGTGCTCGGTATGCGTTTCAATGGCGGTGACGAGCTGCTGTCGATGGGGGTCGTCTGCGAGGACAAGTTCGTTCTGGTGGCCACCGACGGCGGCTACGCCAAACGGACGCCGATCGAGGACTATCCGGTGCAGGGACGCGGTGGCAAAGGGGTCCTGACGATCCAGTACGACAGCAGGCGTGGCAGGCTGGTCGGTGCGCTCATCGTCGATGAGGACGACGAGTTGTACGCGATCACGTCTTCTGGTGGAGTCATCAGGACCAGCGCCAAGCAGGTGCGCAGGGCCGGCCGGCAGACTAAGGGAGTTCGGCTGATGAACCTCGACGAGGGCAGCGCGCTCGTCGGTGTGGCACGCAACGCCGACGAGCCGCAGGACGTCCCCGATGAGGAGCCTGGTTCGGACGAGCCGGCGAAGTAGGGATCACCACGACAAGTTGAGGACCGCTCGTGACAACTCCGGACAGCCCGGACAAGCCGGACGCAACGACCGAGCACGACGTCGAGAAGAGGGCGCTGGCGACCGACCCGGGAGACAAGCCGGCTGGAGAGCCGGAACGGCTCCCGTCCTCATCGGATGCCGGGACCACGCACGAGCAGGAAACCACGAGGTTCGACGTGGCACAGCTGCGGACCGAGGGCTCGGCGGACACCGTGGTACCACCCCCATGGCAGCGTGTGCCGCTCGACGTCGCCGGCGCGGAACACGAGTCGACGGCAGGGCAACTGACGGTGACGAATCCGCCTGAGCCCGAGCCTGAGCAGGAACCAGCCACAGCGGAGACGGCGACGGAGGTCGAGGTGGCCACGGCCGCCGAGGCCACCACCACGTTTCAGCCTGTCGCCTCCGCGGCCGAGGCGACAACCAGCTTCCGGCCGGTGACGTCCATCGCCGATGTGGCTGCCGCCCCAGATGATCCCTTCGGCCTTTCCGGTGCCGGGTCGTCCGCAGCGAGGACCGCGGTCAACCTCGGTGGTGCGGTGCCCAGGAGTCCCGGCGTTCCCACCGCCTTGCGTCGGCCGGGGCGAGGGCCACGGCGAGCCAGCCTCCAGGTCAAGAGGATCGACCCCTGGTCGGTGCTGAAGTTGGCGCTGGTGCTCGGATTTGCGATGTTCCTGATATGGATGGTCGCCATCGGTGTGCTCTATGGCGTACTTCAGGGCATGGGGGTCTGGGACAAGCTGAACGGCACCTACAACGACTTGGTTCAGAGCGGCGGCAACCTGATCAGCGCCGGCGGCGTGTTCGGCGCGGCGGCCGTTGTCGGCCTGGTGAACGTGGTCCTGTTTGCCGCGTTGGCCACGGTGGGCACCTTCGTGTACAACGTCTCCGCGGACTTGGTGGGCGGTGTGGAGGTGACGCTGTCCGAGCGGGACTGACCCGGGTTGGGCACTGGTTGTGCAGTGATGTACTGTTTCCGGGTGCCACGGGGGCCTATAGCTCAGGCGGTTAGAGCGCTTCGCTGATAACGAAGAGGTCGGAGGTTCAAGTCCTCCTAGGCCCACGCGACGGGGTTTCTGCGCTTTCGATGTGTCCTTCGGGGCACAGCCCGGCGAACCCACGTAAGATGCCCTTCCCGGGCTCACAGTTGGTTGGTGTGCTGAAGTAACCCGATCGTTGTATGTTGGGGCAGTCAGTCCCATCTCAGGGGTGGAGAAAAGCGCCAAGGAGGCGACCAGACGTGAAGAAGCTCATCGCACTCGCGGCCGTGGCTGGAGTGGTCTTGCTCTTCATTCGTAAACAGCGTTCGGCGAAGGCCGAGGCGGACCTCTGGCGCGAGGCGACCAACCCGACCGACTGAATGAACCGCGCGGCGGTCGGACGATCGAGTGCTCCGTGCGCAGAGCATGCGAGCCTCGGTCGTCCGCTTCTGTGATTCGCTAGTCATGTCACAGAACCCGCGAGGGGGACGTAGCTCAACTGGCAGAGCATCGCCTTTGCAAGGCGGGGGTTGAGGGTTCAAGTCCCTTCGTCTCCACAAGATTTGACCAGCGGAAACGCTGTTTCCACGTTCGGCGTCGTTGATTACTCGCAACCACAGTGGTGTGAGCACGCCGTCGCCCCCGCGTCAGCTCACCGGTCTCGCGGCCCGGCAGCACTCACCTTGGCCCACCGTCTCCGGCCACCGCGGCCCTCGGCACGTTCACCCAGGTGGGTCGACAGTGCGCGATTTCGGGTCAGATTGAGCCTGTCAGCCTCGGTCACCGTATGGACATGTGTTCGAATTGTCGCTGCAAGCTGCTGGTTTGGCCAGGGTTCTGGTGGCTGGCCGCAGAGGCGGCGGCGGGGCGGCGTGACCCCGCTCGACCCTGTGGAGCGGCGACCCCTCCGGACCTCGTGAGCGCGGGAGAGGCCGCATGGGGATCATTTCTATCGCCGAGAGCCACGCGCGCACCTACTGGGAGCGCGCCGGCCGCACCCTCAATCCCGACGGCTACGCGGGCCGGGCCGCGCTGATCGTGGCCACCGATTCCCTGGCCACCGCTGTGGTGGCGGGGCTTGGGGAGCGCGGTGTGGCGGCCAAGGTCGACCGTGTCCGCGTCGATCCCGCGATCGGTAGCGCGGAGGTCATGGCCATTGCCAGCACCGCCGCGGCCGAGTTCGGCGGCGGGCCGGTCATCGTTCCGATGGTGATCGGTACCAGCTGGCGCATCTATGCGGCTCCGACCGGAGATGACCTCACAGACCCGGTTGTGGAGGTGATCGCCCCGGCCGACCAGAGTGCCGGCGACTGGGTACCCGTCGAGGTCGTCATCACCAGTCTTGCTCGACATCTGATCCCGCCGGCCAGAGCGACAAAGGCCGAAGACGACCTGGTCTCGGGTGGGCGGCAGCTCTCGCCGGGAACAGGTGAGCGTGGTGTGGACATGGCGATCAACAGGTGAGTCCACAGCTGTGGATAACTCGAATGTACTGTCGATATATATGGCCCGTGCTGCGAATACCGGCCTGTCGGTTCCTTCAGCTCGCGCCGGTGTAGGCCGCAAGGTGTTCGCCGGTGAGGGTGGAGCGGGCGGCGACGAGGTCGGCGGGGGTGCCCTCGAAGACGATTCGACCGCCATCGTGACCCGCGCCCGGCCCCATGTCGATGATCCAGTCGGCATGCACCATGACCGCTTGGTGATGTTCGATGACGATGACCGACTTGCCGGAGTCGACGAGCCGGTCGAGCAGGCCGAGCAGCTGCTCGACGTCGGCGAGGTGCAGGCCGCTGGTCGGCTCGTCGAGCACGAAAATGCCACCGTCGCCACCCATGCGGGTGGCCAGCTTGAGCCGCTGCCGCTCGCCGCCGGACAGCGTGGTGAGCGGTTGGCCGAGACGGAGGTAGCCGAGCCCGACGTCGGCCAGGTGGGTGAGGATCTTGTGCGCCGCCGGTGTCTTCGCCTCACCGGCACCGAAGAACTCCTCGGCCTCGACCACCGGCATCGCGAGCGCTTCGGCGATGTTCCGGCCGCCCAGCGTGTATTCCAGCACTGACGCTTGGAATCGCTTCCCCTCGCACTCCTCGCAGGTGGTGGCGACGGTGTCCATGATGCCCAGCTCGGTGTAGATGAGGCCGGCGCCGTTGCAGATCAGGCAGGCGCCTTCGGAGTTGGCGCTGAACAGCGCCGGCTTTACGCCGTTGGCCTTCGCGAACGCCTTGCGGATCGGGTCGAGCAGACCGGTGTAGGTCGCCGGGTTGCTCCGCCGCGAGCCGCGAATCGCCCCCTGGTCGACCATCACCACGCTGTCGCGGTCGGCGACCGTGCTGTTGATCAGTGAGCTTTTGCCGGAGCCTGCGACACCCGTGATCACGCAGAGCACACCGAGCGGGATGTCGACGTCGACGTCGCGCAAGTTGTGGGCGGTGGCGCCGCGGACCTCCAGCGCTCCGGTGGGCGTGCGCACCGTCTTCTTGAGTGCGGCCCGGTCGTCGAGATGGCGGCCGGTGATGGTGCCGCTGGCCCGCAGCCCGTCGACGGTGCCCTCGAAGCAGATGGTGCCGCCCGCCGTGCCGGCGCCGGGGCCGAGGTCGACGACATGGTCGGCGACCGCGATCGTCTCGGGTTTGTGCTCCACGACGAGCACTGTGTTGCCCTTGTCCCGCAGCCGCAGCAGCAGGCCGTTCATCCGCTCGATGTCATGGGGGTGCAGGCCGATCGTGGGCTCGTCGAAAACGTAGGTGACGTCGGTGAGCGACGAGCCCAGATGGCGGATCATCTTGGTGCGCTGTGACTCTCCCCCGGACAGGGTGCCTGACGGCCGGTCGAGGGAGAGGTAGCCCAGCCCGATCTCGGCGAACGAGTCGAGGAGGTGTCGCAGTCCCTTGAGCAGCGGGCCCACCGACGGCTCCCTAAGGCCGTGGACCCAGCCGGCCAGGTCGCTGATCTGCATAGCGCAGAGGTCGGCGATGTTCTTCCCCCTGATTGTCGACGACAGGGCTTCCTTGGTGAGGCGGGTGCCGCCGCAGTCGGGACAGATCGTGAACGTCACCGCCCGCTCCACGAAGGTGCGGACGTGAGGCTGCAGCGAGTCGACGTCCTTGGACAGCATCGACTTCTGGATCTTCGGGATCAGGCCTTCGTAGGTCAGGTTGATTCCGTCGACTTTGATCTTGGTCGGCTCCTGGTAGAGGAGTGCATGCAGTTCCTTCTTGGTGTACTCCCGGATCGGCTTGTCCGGGTCGAAGAAGCCGCAGCCGCGATAGATGCGGCCATACCAGCCGTCCATGCTGTAACCGGGGATTATGAGCGCGCCCTCGTTGAGCGACAGGTCGCCGTCGTACAGCGCGGACAGGTCGAAGTCGGACACCGAGCCCATGCCCTCACAGCGTGGGCACATGCCGCCGTGATAGACCGCGTCGCGCACCGTGAGTCGCTTGCTCTCGCCCGGGCCCTTGTCGACGGTCATCGACCCGCTCGCGGTCCGCCTCGGGACGTTGAACGAGTAGGCGGTTGGCGGCCCGATGTGCGGCTTCGCGAGCCTGCTGAACAGGATGCGCAGCATCGCGTTGGCGTCGGTGGCGGTGCCGACCGTGGAGCGGGGATTGGTTCCCATCCGCTCCTGGCTCACGATGATCGCCGTCGTCAGCCCGTCGAGCATGTCGACCTCGGGCCTGGCCA
>JAFAZC010000034.1 GCA_019239965.1 Kutzneria sp.
GTTCGTTCGCAACCCTATGCATCGGCAATGGGATCCCCAGTACGGGTGCGGAGTCATGCAGTGCTGTCCCGATCCGGACGAGCTACGCCATCTCCTCGATCTTGTCGCGCATGCTCTGCCGACCAAGGACGCGCGAGTCTTCCGCAATAAACTCGCAGCCCTCGACGACCTGTGGTGATCAGAGCCAATCCCTCTTGACAAACCCATAGGGACACCCCTCGGCGACACGGGAACCAGGTTTCAGCTGGGGACCGGACCTGTTCGTCGGGCTCGGCCTGGCCGCAGCGGTCAGCGCCGCGCTGCTGATCGCGCGCCGCCGCCACAACAGCCGGTACCGGCCCGGCAGCGGCGACCGCGACGAACTGCCGGTGGCGCCGGTGGTCTACCAGCTGCGCCTGGCGCACCTGCGCGCCGAGCGGGACGACACGGAGTTCGACCTCGACAACGACTTCACCGGCGACTACCCCGACGACACGGACGTCGGCGAGGGCGGACGTCCGCGGCGCGTGCCACCGCCGCCACCGGTGGTGGTCGGCGCGCCCCAGACCGGTCCCGGCCGGCCACCCGCCCTCGCTCCAGGGCTGGGTGTCCGGGACGGCCGCGAGGTCGCCATCGACCTCGCGAGCGCCCGCGGCCTCGGCCTGCTCGGAGCCGGCGCTCCCGCGGCGGCTCGCGCGCTGCTGATCGCCGCGCTCGCCACCGCCGCCGGCCACAAGGCGACATCACCGCTGGCCGGGGCAACCGTCGTTGTCCCGGCCGAGGACCTGGCCGGGGTGCTCGGCCGCGGGGCCGCCCGCGGCCAGCTGCCCAGCGCCTTGCCGGGTGCCCTGCGTGTCGTCGCCGACCTGGACGATGCGCTGGACGCGCTGGAGGCCGAGATCCTGGTCCGCGCGGCGGCCAGCCGGCAGCAGGGCGCCGAGCCGGAATCGTGGCCGCCTTTGGTGCTGGTGGCGCGGCCCCCGCACCAGTACCAGCGGCTGCAAGCGGTCCTGGACAACGGCGCCCCGTTCGGCGTTCTGGGCATTCTGCTGGGCCAGTGGCAACCCGGCGTCACCTGCTACGTCCGCGGGGACGGCACGATCTCGGCTACCGGCCCCGGTCTGGGCGAGGCCCTGCGCGGAACCCGGATGTTCCGCCTCGGCGACGACGACACCGCCGAACTGCTGACGCTGCTGCACCACGCCGACCCCGACGCGCCAGCCGAGGACGACGCGGTGGCGCCATCGGTGCCGTCGGTGCCGCGTCCTCGCATCGTGCCGACCCAGCCCGCCGACGCCGGCGAGGTCGGCCTGGAGATCACGGCCGCCCTCGCGCAACCGGCCCGGCCGGACACCGAGCTGGAGATCCTCGGCCCCGCCCGCGCATCAGCACCCGGCGTCCGGCCGCGCCCGGCCGCCCCGCGTGAGCAGCCTGACGCGCCGCGGGTCGCCGACCACGACACCAGCGCCGACGACGAGGTTGTCGATGAGGTCCACGCTGATGTCCACGACGAGGCCAGCGACGAGGCCAGCGGCCAACCCGCCGCGGCCGGCGAGCACACCCCACCCCCGACCACCGGCAGCCCGGTGGACGGCGCACCGGACACGGCATCCGCCCTGATCACCATCACCGTGCTGGGCGGCCTGCGGGTGCTGTGGAACCCCGAACCCGGCGCCAGCAACTCCGCCCCCGACACCCCCGCCGAAGGCCGGGGACGGGAGATCACCGGAGCGTTGCAGCCCAGGACCCAGGAGCTGCTGGTGCTGTTGGCGCTGCATCCGGACGGCGCCACCCGCGAGACGCTCGTGGCGGCGTTGTGGGGCGAGGACCCGCCGGCCCGGCCGACCAACGCCCTGCACACCGCGCTGTCGCGGATGCGCCACGCGCTGGCCACCGCGACCGACGGCGCGGTGAGCGACATCGTCTCGGTCGACAATGGCCGCTATCGGCTCGACCCGGCGGCCGTCCAGGTCGACTACTGGCGCTTCGCGCGGGCGGTCGCCGCCCGCCGCGCCGCCTCCTCGGATCACGCGCGTGTGGATGCCTACCGGGAGGTGGTGGACAGCTACGGCGGCGCGCTGGCCGAGGGCATGACCTGCGAGTGGATCGAGCCCGCCCGCGAGGCGATCCGCCGCGACGCCATCGACGCTGTCGCCGCCCTGGCCCGCGCCCTGGTCGAGCACGATCCACAGCAGACGCTGGATCTGCTGGAGGTCGCCCGCGCGTTCGACCCGCACAACGAGCTGCTCTACCGCGACATCATGCGCCTGCAGGAACGGCTCGGGCGCCTGGATGCCATCCCGCGGACGCTGACGCTGCTCACGACCCGGCTGGCTGAGGTCAACGCCGCGCCCACCCCGCAGGCGCGGGGGCTGGCCGCCCGGCTGGGGCAGCGCCACGACAACGTCGACCCGGCCGACCCTGCCGGCCCCGTCACGTCAGCCACCCAGCCCGGCCGTGGCCGCAGCGCGGCCGGCTGACGCGGCGACACCGCCGGAGCGCGGGCCTGGCGAGCGCACCATCGGCCGGGTTGCCCCCGGCCGGTCACGGCTACTCGTCGTCTTCGTCGTCGGCGATGTCGAGGTCGTCCAGCTCGTCAATTCCGGTGAGCGAATCTGGCTCGTCGCCATTCCGGCGACTGTACGCCGCCTGGGCTTGCGCGATAAGTTCCGGATGGTCATCGACCCATCCGACCAACGTCTCGGCGAGTGTCAAGAACGTCAAGACTTCCGGGTTCAACGAGTAAGTAACCGTGACCGGAAACGTCTCCGTGTGCCGGGTGCGCGTCAAAAGACCTTCTTCGGTCATCTTTTTCAATGTGCGCGCCAGGTAGCTATCATGCAGGACGGCACGTTTGTCCGACCATTCTTCACCGATGGAATACGAGCTGATCGTGGAAAGAATTTCTTTTCGCTGCATGGGACCGTCCGAGAGTGTGACCAGGATGGCCGGTACCCACTTGTCTCCGAAAAGATACTTCAGGTCGTACAAACCCCGAAGGAATCCCTCGTCCCCCTCTTTCATAGCGCCTCCCATGTGCGCTGAAGCGGCCCCCTTGCCGCGCCCGCTGTCGTGTCCTTCGGCAGCGCGTCCCCTGTGGCTGCCGCCTGGGCGGTCGTGCCTGTTCAGCGCGACCGCAAAGCCGATCCTGACCTCCTCGCGTCGTCGTGATGGAGATCTCCACGTTACGCCGAACGGCGGAAGCGGCCCACCGTATTCCTACTCAACCCGAACCACGACGAGATGTCACAGCGAGTAGTCAATAGGGAGATAATCTGCACGTACAGTCGCTTCCGTTGGGGGTTCATACGGGGGATCATGTTGGGGTTCATACGGGGGATCAGGTTAGAGCGCCACCCCCTGCGCCTGGTGAAGCCGCTGCTCACCGGGGCTGTAGGGGGATCCGCTGGTATCCCAGACTCGCTTGTCCACAAGCCGGTAGACACATCGGGGCGGGCTGCGTGGTCAACCCCATCACTGTTGTACCGTGGTCACCCTGTTCTTCTGTCTCGCCGTCACCCTCCCTCGCCTTCCTCATTTGTTTATTTCATTCCTTGTTCTTCATTGACGCTATTCCCCTGTGGTCGGCGCAGCTATTTCCCGTCCGCGGTGGCCGGCGCGTGGCCGGGTCGCCGACCTGCGGAAACCGGCGCGAAGGTGGCGGGAATTGTGACCGTACGGACGGCTTTCTATTCCCCGGAAATGACGGCGGCGCGCCCGCGCGAAAAGAGTCTTGAAAATGGGCGGCTATTTCCATTGCGCGGGTCGCGGTGCAGAGTCATAATTGAATTGTCGCCGGGGGAACCGGAAACCATACCGAATACCACGCCCGGCGCGAGCTATGTCCCGCGAAAGGAGCCCACCGTGACCGCGACGAATACCGCCGACCGTGTGCGGGAATTGCAGGACGAGGCCACCGTAATCGGTCGCGACCACGGCTGGACCCATGCCGCCTTCGTCGACGCCTACGGCGGCGACCCGCACGCCGAGCCCGACGTGCCGCCCCGATTCGCCACCGTCGCCGCCTTCTACACCACCGCCTACGCCGACGGCGTGACCGCCTACACCGATGACGCCGACGACGACATCGCCGAGGACTAGCCACCCGACCCACCGCCGCCCGCCCGCGCACTTGATCGAAAGGAACCGCCCGCGATGACCACGCCGACCCCGCCCCCGGCATCCGCGACCACCACCGCGCCCGCCCCGACCTCGGGCGGGTCGGTGCCCCGGCTGCGCAACGGTGAGCTGCGCGCGATGGTCGCGCGGGTACTCGCCGACGCCGGGAAGGACCTGACACCCCGCAACATCGCGCACACGCTGAACCGGTCCTCCGGCGCGGTCGGCAACGCGCTGAAGGCGCTGGCCGACCGGGGCGAGGCCGAACTCGCCGCGACCACGCCGCTGGCCTACCGGGCGACCGCGACCACCGCCAACACCGCCGCACCCACCGCCACGCCCGACCCGTCCGCCACCACGCCCACCACCGCGCCCGCACCGTCCGGGGCGGGTGGTGCGGCGGCACCGGTCACCGGTCCCGTGATGCGCCCGAACGGCATGGCGTACCACCCCCGGCAACTGTCCGGGATGCCGGACGTGACCGCGCTGCGCAAGCTACGCGAGGCGGGGGTCGCCGCCCTGATGTACGGACCACCCGGAACCGGCAAGACGTCGGTGGTCGAGGCCGCCTTCCCCGACCTGGTCACGGTGCAGGGCGACGGGGACACCACGGTCGCCGACCTGGTGGGCGAGTACACCCAGACCCCGGAGGGGCGGTTCCTGTTCGTGCACGGTCCGCTGGTCCGCGCGATGCGCGAAGGCCGTGTGTTGTTTGTGGACGATGCCACCCTGATCCCGCCGACCGTGCTCGCCGTGGTCTACCCCGCGATGGACGGACGCCGCCAGATCATCATCAAGGCCACGGGCGAGGTCATTGACGCCGCGCCCGGTTTCTACACGGTGGCCGGACACAACCCCGGCGTGCACGGGGCGGTGCTCACCGATGCCCTGTCGTCGCGGTTTTCCGCGCAGATCCACGTGTCCACCGACTACGACCTCGCCGCGCAACTGAACATTGACCGCCGCGCGGTGAAGGTCGCCCGCAACCTGTCCACCCGGCAGGCCAACGGGGAGGTCGGGTGGGCACCGCAACTGCGGGAGCTGTTGGCGTTCCAGAAGATCGCCGACGTGTTGGGCGCGACCGCTGCCGCCGGGAACCTGGTGGGCACCGCCCCGGAAGACGACCGCGCCACCGTTGCCGCCGTGGTGCGTGACGTGTTCGGCGGCACCGTCGCCCCGCTGTCGCTGGGTCCCCGCATCTAGCCGGAACACCCCACACACCAACGAAAAACTAGCCGCCCGCCAGTCCGGAAAGGACATCCGACGCCATGAGCACCCACTTCACCGCCGACCCCGCCGCTACCGGTGCCGCCGTGTTCCCCGCCCGCCCCGAATGGCTGACCCTGTCCGCCGCGCTGGCCGACGAGGTCGGTGTCATCGCGGACCGGGAGGACCTGCTGGTGTCCATCGCGCCCGGTGCGGGCGGGGGTGCCCCGGCGTGTTTCTACCCCGCCCGCGCGCTGATCGAGGTCGACGGCAACCACCTCGGTGTCGACCCCGCCACCGTCACCCCCGCCAACATCAGCGACCGCACCCGCTACGCCCCCACCTGGGGCGCGCTGACCCACGAATGCGGGCACGCCAAACACACCACCTGGGAACCCCCGCGCGACGCCCCGCCCGGCGTGGTCGCCGCCGCCATGCTGCTGGAAGAGCCCCGGATGGAAGCCGCGCAGGTGCGTCGCCGCCCGGATGACCGGCACTGGTTGCGGGCGTGCGCGCGGGACATCGTCGCCGCCGACCTGCACCTGTTCGCCGACCCCGCGACCGCCCCGAAAATGACCGCCCCGGACGCCGCGCACACCGCCGCCCTGCTGTTGGGGCGGGTCGACGGCGGCATCCTCACCCGCGCCGAGGTCGCCCCGGTCGCCCGTGTCATCGAAGACGTGCTCGGCAAGGAGACCCTGGGCAAGCTGCGCGCCATCTGGCGGAAGGCGTTGCGCACCGCCGACCAGGACGGCGACACGATGCTCGAGCTCGGGCGGCAGTGGTGCGAGATCGTGGGCACCGACCCGAACACCCCCGACCCCGGCGCGGCGGCACCCGACCCGAACGCCACCCCCGACCCGTCCGGCAGCGGCAACGCACCCGGCACCCCCAATGGTTCCGGTGCCCCGTCGCCGTCCGGCGGGACGTCGGGCGGCACCCCGTCGCCGTCACCGTTGGCGGGCGCGATCGAAGCCGTGCTCGACAACGTGGCCGCGAAAGTGGCGCGCGAGAAGGCACCCGAGGACCCCGCCGCGAAGGCCGCCGCCGCACAGGCACGGGAGAACGCCAAGCGGAAGATCGCCGAACAGGCCGCGCGGTCGGTGTTCGGTGTCACGCCCGGCTCGCGTGACGGGCGCACCGCCTGCACAGGCACCCGACCGCCCACCGCCGACGAACGCACCGCCGTGCGGGTGCTGGCGCGTGCCCTGTCCACCGCCGGGGTCCGTGACCGGGTGGCGGTCAAGACCACCTCGATCGTCCCGCCCGGACGCCTGCGGATGCGCGGCGCGCTAGTCGCCGACGCGCAACGCGCCGCAGGCGCGATCCCCACCGCCGAACCGTTCACCCGCACCACCCGCACCGTCGTGCCGACCCCGCCGCTGCGGCTCGCGATCGCGTGCGACGTGTCCGGCACCATGCGCTGGGCGTCCGAGCACGTGGCCTCGGCGGCGTGGATTCTGGCCAACGCCGCCCGCCACACCACGGTCCCCGCGCAGACCGCGACCGTGATCTTCGGCAACCGGGTGCGCCCGCTCACCCTGCCCGGCACTGCCCCCGCCGCCGTCACCGAGTTCGCCTCCAACGACAACTGGGAAGACATCCCCACCGCGATCGACGCCCTCGACGGCGCGCTCGGGTTGTCCACCCCCGGCGCGGCGCGGCTGCTGGTGATCGTGTCCGACGGCCGATACCGCCCCACCCCCCGCACGGACGGGCAGCGCAAGCTCAACCGGTTGCGCGCCGCCGGGTGCGCGGTGCTGTGGCTGACCACCCGCGACACCGACACCCCGCTGGACGGGGCGACCGTGCACCGGTTGACCGACCCCACCACCGCCGCCCGCGCCATCGGGCGCGCCGCCACCACCGCCCTGCGCGCCGCTACCCGCTGAACCCCGCCCCGGTCGGGGCGGTCCCACCGCCCCGACCGACCCGCCAACCGCACAACCACGAGGTGATCACCATGAACGACAACCACATCGCGACCGTGGGCGAGCTGATCGCCGCCCTGTCCGACTACGACCCCGCCACGCCCGTCCGGATCGCCACCGAATCCGCCGAGTACATGGACCACACCATCGGGCGGGTCGTGCGCACCCCCGGCGACCCGGACAGCGACTGCGTCCTGCCCAACGACGCGCCCGTGGTCCGCATCGGCACGGGCGAGACGTACTGCTGCCTTCCCGACAGTGCCGCCGACGCCCTCGGGTGGTCGTGATGGCCACGACCGCCCCGCCCGGACTCGTCGGTGTCGCCGAGCGTGCCGTGCACGCCGCGCGCGACTACCGCGCCGCCGACCCGCACGGGTTCGGCCGCCGCCACGACACGCCCGATGAGTGGAACCGGTGGGCGCGCCGCGCCCATGTCGCCCGCACCATCGCCGCCGCCCTGCAGGTCCCCGTCGAGCAGGTCCTCGTCACCGACTTAACCGACACCGCACCTACCACACCCGGAGCGGACCGGTCCCCGGTGACCTGATCACCGTCACCGACCCGCCGACCGGGCGCGCGTGGCGGTTCATCCCCGACTTCACCACCCCCGGCGACGGGTGGCTCCTGCTCGACCGCTGCCCCGACTGCGAGGCCGAGGTCCCCGTCACCCGCATCGCCACCCTGGCCGACCTCGGCGAGCACCTCGACCCCGACGGCGACATCACGGTCGCCGACGAGGCCCGCGACGAGGCGCTGCACCAGCCGGGCTGCGCCTTCGCCTTACCCACGGTCAACTAAACCGAGCCGACCACCCGCCACGCCCGAAGGATGAACACCGTGAACCGCGACCCCGTCACCCGTACTCGCCCGCGCGACGACCTCGGCCCCGCCCTGCCGCCGGAGGCCGTGCTGCTCGCCCCGGCACCGCCGGAGGCCGTGCCGCTGCGCCCGCCCGCCGGGGCGTGGGGGCTGGTCGTGGTGGCGGTGCGGACCACGCCCGCCGCCGGAGACCCGATTCGGTTCGTCGGCGACGCGCCCGCCCCCGACCCCGCCCACACCGACACCGCAGCCCTGCTGGCGGGCGTGTGGCTACCCGCGCCGCCGCCCGCCGACGCGCACGACGGGGACGTCGTGGTGCGCCTGCACCCACCCGGCAACGGTGACCCCGACGACGACCCCGCCGTGGCCGACGTCGAGATCCTCGCCGCCACCCACGGCGAGTGGACCACGGTCCGCAGGTGGCGGTCGGTGGGCGCGCGGTGGCCGCATCAGGTCGCCCTGTCGGTGCTGGTGCACATGCGCTTCCTCTCCGACGCCGCCCTCAACGACGCGCACTGGGCGACGCTGACCGGGCCGATCGCCGCCGCCATGCCCGCCTGGTTCTCACGCGAACTCGGACTCGCCGGCGAGTCCGCGGGCTCGGCGCCTCGCCGCGCGCCCGATGCCCTCGCCGCGCTGATCGAGGCCGGGCTCATCGAGGTGGGCGAGCAACTGGTGTGGGGCGGGCACACCGCCACCGTCCGCGCCGGAGGCGTCCTGCACGACGGCGCAGCGCACGAGTTCGCCGTCGCCACGGTCACCTCGCTGGCCACCAGCCTCGCGGGCTACACCGCCAACGGCTGGCACCTGTGGCACCGCGCCCGCGACCACCGCCCACTGTCCGCGCTGCGCACCGAACTCGGCACACCCCAGTAAAACGGATAGGAGCACCCCCATGTATGACCGTGACGAGCGCGTGGAACTCGTCCAGACCACCGACCCGCACACCCGCCTCACCCCCGGCATCCGAGGCACCGTGCGCGGCTACAGCGACCGCACGACCCCGACGCTGCACGTCGCGTGGGACGACGGCTCCACCCTCGCGATGCTGCTCACCGAAGGCGACATCGTCACCCGCGTCGAGGAGCCTGACGCGACGCAACAGGAGCCGGGCCAGTGACCACGAAGGCCGACTTCTACGACGGGCACGCACACCACGCCGTCTGGCTCGGCTCGCTCCAGGGCGACGCCGACCCCGACACCGTGCGCACCGTCGCGTGTGGACGGTTACTGCTGGACGCGGCCGACCCGATCACCTACGCCGACGCCGTCACCGACCTGCTCGACGTGTGGACCGAGGAAGGCCACGGGCACGGCTACCACCCGCGCCACGGCTGGCCGTGGTTGTGGCCCGACAGCCGCGACACGGACTGGGTGTTCACGTTCACGCACGGCCGGGTGCAGATCACGACCGGCCGCGCGTGGCTGACCGACCCACGCCACCTCGCCTCGTAAGACGACAAGCAACCGCGCACCGCAAGGAGTTCACGCATGTCAGACACCGTTTCCGCGACACCGGGCACCGAACGGCCCGCCTCGGCTGCCGCGCACCGCGCCACCGCCGAGGACGAGTTCGCCCGCGCGCGACAGCTCAGTGAAGCCAAGGCGTGGAACGAGTTCATCGGCACGCGCGGCGGTGCCCGATGACCGAGGGCGAGAACAACGCGCAGCGCGACGAGTTCCGTCTCCTGGACTTCCAGGACAGGTGCCCGGACTGCGATGTCGCGGTCGGCGAGACCCACCTCGGCACCAGCGACGGCGGCTGCGACGTGGCGCGGTGCCTGGTGACCGGGTTGCAGCGGCTGACATGCCGGTACGAGCACGACTGCGGCCGGGACGTGTGGACCGGGTGGTGGCCGGGCCAGGTCGACTGCGAGCGACTCGGGTGGATGATCGGCCCCGGCCTTCCCGACCTCAACCGCCTCTACACCGAGGCGACCTGGGACGCCGAACGATGCGCCTGGGTGACAACCACCTGATACGCCCCCGCAGGACCAAGCGCGCCTCTCCGTGGCTGATCTGTCGAGTTGACCGCCACCTCGCATGGGCCGAGTTCGGCCAACCCGAGAATCCGCCCTTGGCCGTGGGCCGGCGCCGCGGGAAAAGCCCCGACCCCTTTTATGGCCGAGGGCAACCCCGAACCCGCGCCGGTGAGCTGCTGGCCTCGGCCGCCGCCATCGCCACGGAAGGCCATCGCAGCGCACCCGCACCCACCTCGCCGCCATCCGTTGGGGCCAACCACCCGGCGCTTGACCCACCAGAATGAAAGGCTTGATCATGGGTTTCACCGGACTGCTCATCCTCGCCCGCGCCGAGGCGCCGCTGACCGACCTGGACCCGCTGGCCGGACACGATGCCGAACTCGTCGGCCGCCACGCCAACGACGACTGGCAGCTCGCCGCCGTCACCGGGCACACCCAGGACACGCCCGCATGGGCCGCCGCGCTGGTGGACGCCACCACCGCCCCCGTGTTGATCGCCGTCGTGGACGACAGCGACACCGCGCTGCTGCTGGCCGACAGCCCCGAAGGGCACCGGTGGATCACCGTGCTCAACGCTCCCGCCGACAGCGCGGGCCGCGCGGCGGTCGCCGACTCCCGGGCGATGACCGCGATCGCCGAGACAGCCGTCGCATGGGCCGCCGAGGCCGGACACACCGTCACCACCGAACCCGTGCTGGAGGCGTTCTGCGCGGCCGACCGCGACAACCGCGCCGCCGACCAGGCGTTCAGCGACGCCCTCGACGCAAGCGATTTCGCGGCAACGAACGAAGTTGTGCGCAACCAGATCTCATTCATCGAGGTCTACGTCCTGCGGGTGCTGACCGTGCTCGGGCTCTCGATGCCCGCTGCGGAAGCGGACTCCTGGTGGGCGCATCTGGCGAGCCAGGTCCAGACGCACTCCCCGTAGCCCGTTCACCACCACCGCGATCACGCCCGCCTGTGCCCCCGTGGATCGCGCGCGTCCGGTCACAAACCTGTTCCGGACAGCGGCCAACGTGAGGAATCGAGCGAAGGCGAATGTGGTTGTGGCCCAACGGGTTCGCCGTTGGGCCACAACCACATTCGCCATGGTGTCCGGTTAGTTCGTCGGTGCGGGGGCAGTCGCCGCCTCGGCCGGGGCGAGCGCGAAACGCCTCGGCTTGTCCTGGGTCTTCACGGCGGTGCCGTCGGCGACCAGCTTGTCCAGCGCGTTGCTCACCGCACCGCTGGACTTCCCGCCCAGGGCGTTGGCGATCGCGGTGGGACCGAACTGCTCGCCGGGGTGGTCGCGCAGGTAGTCCTCGACCATCCCGCGCAACGCGCCCGGTGCCAGCCGCGCCGCCGTGTCGTCCCCGCCGCCATCCGTCGCCGGATCGGCGGCGGGTTCGGCCTGCGCCGGGTCGCTCGCCTCGGTGTCGGTGCTGTCCTGGGTGTCCACGGCAGCGGCGTCGGTCGGCTCGCTGTTCGCCGATTCGTCCTCGGCGGGCGTGACGGCGGCGACGTCGATGTCGTCCGGGGCGACCGGGCTGTCCGTGTCGGCCTGCGCGGCGTCCACCGTGTCGGTGTCACGCTGGTCGGCGGCAACGGGGGTGTCGTCGACCGGGGTGATCGCCCACAGGTCTGCGGCGCGCCTCCCGCCGTCGGCGATCCCGGCGGTGCGGGTGACGCTGCCGTCGGCCGCCCAGCGGACGAGGATCTTCTGCGCGGTCGACTTCCCGATCTTCGCGGCGGCCGACAGGTCGGCGGCGGTGCTGTTCGGGTTGGCGTGCAACGCCTCCCACAGCTTGTCTTCGGTGTCCGTGCGGACCTTCGCGGTAGTCGTCGGGTCGGGTACGGACCGCAGGGCACGAGCGGAGCCCGTCGCGCTGGTCGTGCTGCTGGTGCGGGTTTTGCGGGTGCGGGTCTTGCTGGACATGACATTCCCTCGATTCGCGGTTCGTGATCGGTGGTGGGTGGTCATGCCCCGGCCGGAGCGTGTGTGGCCCCCGGTGCGCTGCCGGTGTGTTCGGGCCACACGGATATGGACGCTTCCTTCGCCGTGAAAAGCAAGCCGGTTCGGCAAACAAGACGTCTGTCTTGTGTAGACGATGGCGTTGACCTGGGAATCGTTGCGCCACACGGGTCCACTTCGCGACCGTCACGCACGGGGACGTTGACAACTCCGCGATCACGAAGCGTCCATACACGTCGACCACCGCCAAACCTGAAGGGGCGTAACCGATGTGACCGCTGGCGCCGTTGACCAGAACCGGGCGTTCGTGGCCGCTGTCCGCGCCGTAGCGCGACCGCACCCAACGACGCGACCAGATACCCCGGATCCGCACGCCGCCGTGTCACAGCCCATCGGCGAGCTTCGTCATTGAACCCCCTGCAAAGGAAACACAAGTCATGTCCATTGTGGTAACCGCGCGCGATGTCCCGGAAGTCCGGGCGCGTATGGCGTCGTGGGCACGTGATCCAGGTACCGACGGCGCGGCGAACTGGTTCACGTTCTGGCTCGGCCCGCACCCCGAACAGGCAGGCGAATCGCGGGTGTTCGACCTCGCCGACGACGTGTCCGCGATCATCAGCGGCACGCTGGCCGCGCAGCTCCCGGCCGCCGAGTTGTTCTACGTGTCCGACGACATGACCGAGCTGGCCGGACACGCCGCGACCACCCTGACCGACTACCGCCTGCACCCCGAGGACTTGCCCGCGCAGGTCGGGGTCATGGTCTACGCGCACCCGCCCGTCGCCGGGACCGCCACCGATCAGCACGAGGGGATCACGGTGGTGTCGTGGGGGCCGGGGCGCGGCGGGTTGTGGGTGCACACCTGGGCGCGGCCCACCTCGGAGTGGGCCACCGGGGCGGCCCGGATCGGCCGGGTGCTCGCCTCGCTGCCCCACGAGCAGGTGCTCGCCCGCGCGATCCGAGGCTCCCAGCAACCACCGCTGGATCCGGATGCGGACCGGCCGACGACCGATCAGGCGGCCGACGACTTCGCCGCCGGGCTCCTACCGAACCTGCGGCGCGCACCCATCCCGCCCTCATTCTCCCCGGCACACGGCTACGACTGGCGCGGCCTGACCCCGATGGAGTTCACCGACATGCAGGGCTGGCCCGGCTATCTGCCGAGCAACGGCGAGGGCATGAACGCCGACGCGAAGATCGCACTCGAGCGCACCATCCTCGCCACTTGGCTGCTGATGGGCCAGACGCTGGTCCATTCCGAGCAGCTGTCCGCGCCCCGCGCGGCACGCCGCCGGATCGCGCGCGAGGACCCGCACCTGGATCCCACCGTCCGCTACATCGACCTGCGGCGCGCCCGCACCGAACCCTCCGACCACGCCACCGACGACGACCGCGCGAGCACACGGGAATACCGTCATCGCTGGATAGTTCGCGGGCACTGGCGCAATCAATGGTATCCCTCACGGAACGATCACCGTCCTATTTGGATTGACCCGCATCTGGCTGGCCCGGAGGACAAGCCGTTGCTGGGCGGTGAGCGCGTGAATGTGCTGCGCCGTTGAACGGCTCACCGCCATCTCTTCTTTCCACACGTCACCTCGGGTCCTCGTGACCGCCACGTGCACCCGCGTTGACGACTCCCGCGCAACGAAGCCGTCCCACACCGGTCGGCCACCCAACCACCAACACCATCGGAAAACCGAAGGGGCGTAGAGACATGCCACCCGAACACAACACCCCCGCAACGCCCAGCACGGCCCCTGACACGGCCGTGGCCGCGCGGGAATCCGGGCACCCGACGAACGACACCGACCCGGCCACGGGGGCGGCACCGGTCGACGGCGAGGCGGTGCTGCGCGATTGGGAAGGGTTGCCGCCGGAGGCGAGGATCCTCGTCCCGGCCTTCGCCACGCCGATGCGCCTGCCGGACCGGACGTGGGCGATGCTCGTGCTGGCCGTGGACATTGTCGGCGACACCGAGCCCGATCGCGCGGGCGAGGTCGAACTGTTCGCCGGGAGCTGGGTGCCCGAGCAGCCCCCGGCGGAGGGCCTCTACGACGGCGACCTAGTCGTGCGCCTCACCGACCCGGCGGACCCGGCGTCGCCGCTGCCACGCGAGGACGTCATCGATGTTGAGATGCTGCTGGCCTACCAGGGCCGTTGGCAGCGAGTCGGCCAGTGGAGCGGGGTCGATGAGCAGTGGCCTCGGGTCGTCGCACCGACCGCCGCTGCAGTGATGGGCCTGCACAGCGATGCCACCGAGGCGCTGGCTCGCCGCGACGCCACCCCGCCGCCGATGAAACCGATGTTGCGGTGGGCTCGTGGCGGGATCGGCGAACTGCTCGACGCCGGACTGGTCACGGCGGGCGACGAGCTGGTCTGGAACCGCCGCAACCTGGGTGTCCGGCACACCGCCCGCGTCCGGGCCGATGGCACTCTCGTCCTCGCCGATGGCCGGGTGTACGCCAACCCCTCCGGTGCCACCACCGCGTTGGGCGGCAACCACCAGAACGGCTGGAGCGCGTTTCGACGGATCTCCGACGGGCGCACGTTGGGCGAGTTGCGGACCGAATTGCGAGCGCGGCACGGGCGGTAGGCCGCGCATCCGAACGTACTTTGTCCGCGCCGGACCCTGCCGTGCTACTTGACTGTGTCGCCGCGCGGCGGGGTCCGGCTTGCCGGAAGAGGCTACATCATGACCCGATTCGAGTCCACAGTGGATTGTCTTGTCGTGTGGGGCGCGTGCGCCGGGGTCGGTCCGGGCTACACGCTGGAGGCGGTCGCCGTGCGGCTGGCCGCCGACATCGCCGAGTTGCGCGACGACGGCGGCATCCCCGCCTGCGTGTGCACCGTGATCACCGTGCTGCCGCAGCAGCGGGTTCTGGAGATCCGGGTCGAGGGCCTCTCGGT
This sequence comes from Kutzneria sp., assembly GCA_019239965.1. GTDB lineage: Bacteria > Actinomycetota > Actinomycetes > Mycobacteriales > Pseudonocardiaceae > Kutzneria. Next base: position 14,898 of record JAFAZC010000034.1, read on the forward strand.
CGAGGCCGACCCGGACCGCGCCACGATCCGGGAGGTGACCCAGGCGCTCTTCGAACTCGCCAGCTACCACAACATCGTCGCGCTCGACGCCACCACCCCGCCCCTGTTCACCCAACGCATCCTGCTCGTGGACGGCGACGGCCGAGTGTTCTCCGCTATGATCGGCGCAGGCGTCGGCGACGTGGAACCCGTTACGCCGCAACAGAACCGGACGGGCGGGTAGCACCCGCATAATCGTCCCCTTTATACCTGTAGGGCTCGACTTTCACGGTCTGTCCCACGTCCGGCGCGTCCACCATCGAACCTCCACCAATGTAGAGACCGACGTGGTGGATGTGCGCGGCGGTGCCGTAGAACACGAGATCACCGGGCAGCAGCGGCTGCCCGTCCGGGACGCGCGGCCCCGCCCGGAACTGGGCGTCGGCGGTGCGGGGTAAGGTGATTCCGGCCGCGCCGTAGGCGGCCACGGTCAGCCCGGAACAGTCGAACCCGCCGTCCTGGGGGCCATTGCCGCCCCACAGGTACGGCAGCCCCCGCTGCCCGCACGCGTAGTTGATCGCGGCGACGGCGACCGCGTTGGTGGCCTGGATGGCGTTGCAGTCACCGGTGCCGACCGAGGCGGCGGCGTCGGCGTACTGCTTGGCCTGGTCGAGCACCTGCTGCACGTACCAGTCGGCGTGGTTGTAGGCGAAGATCGCCGCGTGCAGGTCGCCCCTGCTCATCCCGTTGTCGCACAGGTAGAAACTCGCGGCGTAGATGGCGTCGTGCGGGTCATATCGTGAGGGCGGGCTGGCACCGCCGGGTGGAAGTGGGTGGCGGGCAAGCACTCCATCGAAGCTGGCTTGTTTGAACTGCATTGGCCCGCCCGCGCCCCAGCCGTTCTCCCCGCTGGTCACGCCGGGGGCCTGCAGGCGGCCGTGGTTGCTCTCGATCTTGCCGATGGCGGCCAGGATGGTCCAGTCCAGCCCTGGGCACACCCCGGCCGCCGCGCGGTAGAGGGCGAGGTAGTCGGCGGGGATGTCGGCCAGCGCGGTCGCCGAGGGCTGGCTACTGCCGCTGCCGAAGATGGCCGAGATCGCGCCGGAGACTCCGGAGGCGATCAGCAGCGGGATGAGCAGGATCGCACCGATCACGGCGACACCGACCTTGGCGATCATCGCCGGTGTCCCCGGCGGTAGCGGGCCAGTTTCCGGACGCAGTGGGCGGTCGTGCCCAGTCCGCGCGCCGCGCCCCACCCGGTGGCGGCCACGAGAATCCACCACCACCCGGCCCAGCCCCAGCGGGCCAGGCCGACGATGAGCCACACCGTGACCGACGCCAGCACCGCGGTCGCGAACGCCGCCTCCGGCAGCACGGCCCGCGCCGGGCGCAGGCCCCGAGGCGTGGCCACCCAGTTCGGCATCGCCTCGACCTCGATCTGCCGCAACTCGGCGGCCAGCCGCGGGTAGAAGGTCGCGAAGTCGTGGATATCCATCCCAGGGTCACCTCCTCTGGCCGGTGTCTGGCCCGCGCGAGTTCCTCGGCGGCTGAGTGGGTGGCATGGGCGCCGGCGCCGGGGCCATCAGCAGCGGCGAGTCCTGGGCGAGCCCCGGCTCGCCCTCGGTGTCGGTGGCCGGTGGCGGGACGTGGGGCCAGGCGTCGGGCAGCCGGTGCAGCTCGCGCCGGGAGCCACCTGCGGCGCCGGTGGTGCCGGTGTCGAGGGGCAGCCAGACCGCGTCGGCCGGGCTGGGGTGTGCGGCCTCGGGGTTGAGCAGTTCGGCCGCGGCGGTGGCGACCGGCACGGTGCGCGGGTCGTCGAGCTCGCGCCACGCCTTGTGCAGCAGCCGGCGGGCGGTGGCCTCCCGCCGCGAGGTCGGCAGCCACACCAGCACCGGGGTAGTGATGCCGGTGGCCTCCGCGAGCGCGGCGTAGCCGGCCAGCTTCCCGGCGAGCTTGGCCAGCACCTCGGTGCCGAAGTCGTACTCGAGGAAGAACTCGATCTCGGCGCCGCGGCTGGCCCAGCGGCCGTAGGCGTCGGGTTTGATCAGGTCGCCGAAGTGGCGGGCGCAGCGGGCTTCCGACCACCACGCGCCCAGCGCGGCGTGCTCGCCCGGCGCGCTGGTGGTGGCCGTGGCGCGGGCCGTGGCGACGAGGGTGGCGAACCACTCGTTCACGCCGACGGTGTGCGCGAGCCGCAGCGAGTGCGCGACCCCGAACGCGCGGTCGTGCCGGTAGCCGAGTTCCTTGACGTCCAGGCCGTCCTCGGCGGCCAGCACGGCGGCCCCGGCGGGGGCGAGGACGTAGTGCATCGGCGCGGTGCCGGCGGTGATGAAGGGCTGGAACCGGTCCACCACGCCCCACTGGAACAGCTCCCGCAGCCGCATCCGGCCGGACCGAAACGACGGGAAGGCCAAGGCGGTGATTTGGTGGGCGGTGAGCACGCGGTGCTCGTGCAGCATCCGGATGATCCACCGGTCCCGCGGGGTCAGCCGCCACGCCAGCACCGCCTGGTGATCGGCGGTGTTCGCGGCGCGCGGGGTTGGGCGGGTGGCCTTGTGGCCCCGCAGGGCGCGTTGCCTGGTCGGGTTGGTAATCACGGCACAGACCTCCAGAAGGTGTTGTGTGGCAAGGACTTCCGCTCCGTGGTGGCGGTCAGCCGTGGCGGCGCGGGTCGGCGCTGCGCGGCCGGACACCAGAGGGCCGCGACTGCGGCTGCCCCGAGGTCCCGGCGGGCCGCTGCGGCGGCCGGGACCGCGACCCGGAGGCGGGCGCGGTGGCGCCGGTGGCGCGGCTCCGCGCGGCGCGGCGGGCGATACCGCGGATTTCCCGTGCGCGGCCGGGAATCGCGCGCGGGAGCGGCTGGGTGCGCATGGTGAACGGCTGCGCCTCTTCCCCGTTCAGGACAAGGCGCACGGCGGCGTGGTAAACGCCCAAATGCGCGAGGTCGTGATCGGACAGCCGCGGGCTGGTGTGCCGGGACAGCTCGCGGGAGTCCTCCGGGGAGGCATTGAAGAAGATCTTGCTGCGGGCGTTGGTGGACATGCCCTCCCGCAACTCACGCGGCAACTGACCCAGGTGCTGATGCGCCAGGGTCATCGCGACCCGGAACCCCCGCGCCTCCGCCAGCATGTCCTCGATCGGGTACGGCAAATTGAGGAAGTTGTGACACTCATCGATCACCAACGAGGCGTCGTTGCGTTGCCGTTGCGGGGTTCGGGCGCGGCCGGTGGTGGCCTGCCAGGCGCGCGCCACCACCAGGGAACCGACCAGGCGGGTGGTCTCCTCACCCAGACTTCCCTTGGGAATCCGCACCAGGCAGATCCCGCCGTCCAGCACACTGGACATGTCCACTGTGGAATGTCCGCCCGCGATGGCGTCCCGCACGAACGGCCGCAACAGGAACGCGCGCAGCTTGTTCATCAGCGGGCTGATCACCTGGCTGCGGGACGAGTCGGTCAACTCCTCGTACCAGGACCAGAACCCGCGCAGCACCGGGTCGGTGACCCCGGCCGTCACCCGCGAGCGGAAGGCGGGATCGGCCAGCAGCTTGGGCAGATCCGCGAGGGTGGCGACCCCCTCCTGGGTGCGCAGGGTCAGGCAGGCGGCGCGCATCACGTCGTCGGTGCGCGGCCCCCAGAACGCGGAGTACACCCGCCGGAACACCGACACGAGGTTGTCGACGGTCAGGTCGGTTTCCCCGCCGTCCAAGGGGTTCAGGCACGGCGGACGACTCTTGCTGTCGGCGTCGAAGAGCACGACGCGGTCGCCGGCTGATTTCGGCAGCCGGGACAGGACGTCGATGACCAGGTCGCCCTTGGGGTCGATCAGCACGATCCCGCGCCCGGCCTCGGCGTCGGCCAGGATCATGTTGCCCAACAGGGTGGACTTGCCCGAGCCGGTGGCGCCGATGACGTGCAGATGGTGCCGCGCGTCCGGGACGCGCAGCGCCACGGGACGTTCGTGGCCGGTGTCGGTGACCCCGATCGGCTTGGCCGCCGGGCCGGGCGTGGCGATGCCCGGTGGCGGGGCGATCGCGCGGGCTCCGGCACGCTGGACACCGGGGATCGCCTCGTCGACAGGCAGGTGCGCCAGGGCCGCCAGCTCGCCCACCGAGAGCAGGTCGCCGGTGCCGAGGCGCCGGTCGGCCAGCACCGGGCCGGGGTGGCGGACGCGGCGGCGGCCGTAGTGGTTGTGCTCGGTGTAGGACGCGAAGCTCGCGGCCAGGGCGTGTGCCCGGCCGCGGGCGACGTCCCGCGCCGCGCGCACCTCGGCCTCAGTCGCGCGCTCCGGGAGGAGGGTGGCGACGGCGTAGCGGATCACCGTCTCGTACTGGGAGCCGCGCTGCTTGCCCACGATGGCGCGGTTCTGCGCGGCGTACTCCAGCGAGGTCTGCGGATCGCTGTGCAACGCACCGGACTTCGTGGTGTGCCGGGCCGGACCGGTCTTCACGCCGGGGGTGACCAGATCCAGCAGGCGACCAACCAGCCGGGTGGAGCCGCCGGTGTGCACCCGCCGCGCCGAGCGGCGCGCCTTGGCGACGCGGCGGCCGGTGACCGGGCGGGCCAGGATCTGCACGCAGGCGTACTCGTCGCGCCCCAGACCCACGGGCGCGCCGATCAGGGCGCGGATGGGGTCGGCGTCGAAGTCGACGCGGATCGGCAGCGCCTCGGAACGGGCAAGCCGGAGCTCCCCGCCTATGACCAGCCGCCGCTGCCCGCCTCCGGGCGGCGGCAGGGGCGGGTCGGCGGGGCCGACGCGGGTGTGCGCTCCAGGCCACGCCGCCTCGATCGCGCGTTCGACCAGGCCGGGTGGAATCACACCGGGCACCCACAGCCGGATACCGACGCCCGACTCGGAGAACACGTACTCGCACGCCACGTGCGGCTGCCCGGTGAAGGCCCGCCGCCACGCCGGGCGCAGCAGCCCGACGAGGTTGGACCACAACGCCTGCCCGCCCGCGGGATCAACCTGGGGTGGGGCGAGCACGGTGACCTGGCGGGCGTCGGCGACCAACCTGGCGTGGCAGCGGCGCGCCCACCGGCGCCGGCCGAGCACGAACCCGGCGACGCCGACCGCGAGCACGGGGGCGACGACCGGCCCCCACGTGATCGCCCAGTCCCGCAGATGCGCCAGGAGCGTGAGCAGCGCGCCGCCGGGGTCGCGCAGGTAGTCGCCGAGCCACCCCCCGGTCAGCCCGGTGGCGGCCGGCGGGGTGGACAGCTCGGGGTGAATGAGGGCAGCAGGTATCCAGGCACGCATTGCGGTTCCTTCCCCAAAAGGCTGCGAAGAATGGTCAGACGGAAACGGAATGGCGGCTGTTAGGCGGCATCGAGTTCGATGTCGTCGTCGGGGCCGGTCGAACCGAATTCATCGGTCTCGGCCGCGTACGCCTGCTGGTCGGCGGTGTCGTCAGCGAAGCCCAGGTCGACATAGGGCTGTTCGGTGTCGCCGGTGTCCGCGTTGTCGGCGTATCCGGCGAGTTCGGCCGGGTTGCTGGTGACGAGGTAGTGCTCGGTCGGTGAGGCAATACTCTGGAACGCGACCCGTTGGGTTCCGGCCGACAGCAATCCCTGGCCCCGGTCCGCCGAGAGCAGGAATTGACGTTCCCCGGCCGACAGATCGAAGGTCTGGGTGATCTCGTCGATGGCCTGGGACGCCTGCCGCAGCAGGATCTGGGTCGCGGCGTTGGCCACCACGGCTTTGCCGAGGTCGTTGCCGAGAACGTCGGCGGTGTCCTGTGTGGCGACGGTCAGCCCCGCCCAGTGCTTGCGGGAGGCTTTGGCCATGCGGAACAGGAACTCCGCGCCCGATTTCTCTTTCATCAGCAGCCATGCCTCGTCCACGACCACCAGGCGCGGGCGGCGGATCGCGGGGTTGGACACCCGCCGCCACACGGCATCCAGGGTGAGCAGGGTGCCGATGCCTTTGAGCTCGTCGGGCAGGTCCCGCAGGCTGAACACCACCAGGTGGCCTTCGGGCTGGGTGGTGGTCGGGCCGTCGAACAGCTGCTTGAACGCGCCCTCCACATAGGGGTGCAGCCGCGCGGCGAGTTCGGCGGCGGCCCGGTCGCCGGCCTGGCCGGCGGTGGCGAGCTGGTCGCGCAAGGTCCGCAACGTGGGTGACGGGCGGGTCCAGGTGCGGGCGTCGGCGGTGATCCCGACCTGCTGGTAGGTGGCGGCGATGCCTCGGTCCAGCGCGGCCCGCTCGGCGGCCTCCAGCTCCCCGCCGACCAGCACGGCGATGACGGTGTGCAGGAACAGGCTGCGCCGGATCAGGGCGTCCTTCGGCGCGGTGCGGCGCCCATCGGGCCGGGTGTGGATCGGCAGATCGAACGGGTTGAGCCGGACGCCTGCGGCGCCGAGGTGGACGTAGGTGCCGCCGACCGCGCTCGCGAGGCGGGCGTACTCGTCCTCGGGGTCGACGACCGCGATCTCGATGCCCCGGTACAGCGACCGCAGCAGTTCCAGCTTCACCAGGTAGGACTTGCCCGCGCCGCTGCGGCCGAGGATGACGGAGTTGTGGTTGTGCATCCCCTCGCCGAACCGATCCCAGTGCACCAACCCCTGGCTACCGACGTTGTAGCCGTAGAGCACCCCCGACGGTGCGGCCACGCTGGTGGGGTCGGCGGCGGGCAGGTCGGGGCTGGTGAACGGGAACGCCGCCGCGAGCGCGCTGGTGTCGAAGGTGCGGCGCATCCCGATCAGATCGAGGCCCATCGGCAGGGTTGAGACCCAGCCCTGCAGCGACCGGTAGGTGGTGTGCTTAGCGTCCAGCAGCAGGCTCGCGGATAGGGAGCGCAGCGCGGCCACCTCGTCGGCCAGCGCCCGCTCGGTGGGGGCGTGGATGGTGAGGTACAGCCCGACGCGGAACAGCTTGCCCTCGCCCCGCGCCACGCGGGAGGAGAGGTCGTAGGCGTCTTCGGTGGCGGCTTCGACCTGCGGGTCATACAGGCGGCCGTGCTCGGCGGTGTGCCGCCGGCCGGACTCGAGTTTGGCGAGCTGCTTCTTCAACCGGGCGGCGGCGGTGGCCGGGTCGATCGGCTCGACATGCAGCGCGACATCCAGGCGACCCGGATACGTCAGCAACGGGGCGAGCCAGCCAGGGTGCACCTCGCGAGGAAAACCCGTGACGGCGAAGCTGGACACCCACTCGTTGCCGACCTCCAGGTGCCGGGCGCCGACCGACAGCGCGTCGGGGGTGAACGCGGCGGCCCGGTGACCAGCCCGGCGCGCGGCGGGCCGGGTCGTGGGACGGCGCTGGCCGCGCCGGGTTCGTGCTCGGGTGGTCATCACAACCGCCCCCTCTCCTCGAAGTCGTCCTCGTAGTCGTCGTCCTCGTCGTCCCAGTCGTCGGCCTCGCCGTCGTCCGGGTCGTATTGGTCCTGGCCGAACTCGGCACGGTCGTCGGGCGGCCAGAACGTGCGGTCGTCGGTGAGGTCGTCTTCCAGGTCGCTGCCGGCGGTGGTGATGACGTCGTCGGCTCCGGCCAGGGCCGCGGAGGGCGGCAGGAGGGTGTCGGGGTTGCACGCCGAGGCGAGCACGGCGGTGGCCTGCCCGGCGTCCAGCGGGGTGATGACGATCCCGGCCGGGGCGAGCAGCTCGATGGCCTCGCCGAGGCGGCGCACCAGCCGGGATTCCGCCGCCCGCCGCGCCCCGGCACTGACCGCGCCGGTGGTGGTCGCGCGGCGTTTGCCGCGGGTGAGCGAGGACAGCACCGCAAGTGGGCCGGGTCCGCCGAGCCCGTCGGCCGGCGCGGCGGTCGCGCCCATCGGCTCGCGCAGGATCAGCAGCACCTGGCGGCGCAGCAGGTCGGTCTGCTCGCCGAGCTGCACGAGGTAGTCGGCGTGCTCGAGGGCGGCGGCCTCCAACGCCGGGTGCGGCAGCCCGCCCGCGCGTGCCCGCAACTCGCTGATTTGGCCGGACAGGTCCAGCCGTTCGGTGCGCACCAGCACCTGCACCGGCGCGGTCAGACTGTGCAGGTACCGGCCGAAGCTCGCGACCAGCGCCTCCTGCTCGGCCGGTGTCCGCAACGCGAAGTTCACCGTGGAAGCGACCGCGACCACCGCCAGGCCATCGCTGCCCAGGTCCACGACCCCGGTGTCGGTGACCGCCTCCGCGGGCAGCCGCAACGCCGACGGCGAGATCTGCTCAGACACCGGCGCCTTGCCCTTGGCGCTCTTGGCCGGCCTGTTCTTGCCGGTGCCCGCCATCCGGCTCGCGCTGGTGGCGGCGGCCTGGGTGGTCAGCCATTCCGGCGCGGGCCGGACCCCCTCGGGGGCGGCGACCCGGTGGCGCGGTCCCGTGCGTTGCCGGATCGCGGCGACCAGCAACCGGTCCAGGGAGATGCCGTCACGCTGGCCGAGCGCGAGGATCGCCGCACTCGCCCCGACCGGGATCGCCAGCGCGAGGAACACCGGGATCGGCAGGACCGCGCGGGTGGCGGACCAGACGGCGTAGAGCACCAGGCCGGTCACCGCGAGGATCCCCAATTGGCGGGCGGTCAACGGGCCGAGGACGCGATCGGCCATGTCGACGTCGGCAGGAATACGCACGGCAGACGACCCGGCCGTGTCCTGGTGGCTCACTGGTGCTCACCTCGCCTCTGGTCGTGCCGTGGCGCTGGAGGCCGGGACGCGGGCGCGGCCTGGGTGCGCGCGACGTCGCGCGGCCGGGAGTCGGCGCTGCGGCGCCGGTTGCGGCGCGGCCACGGGATGTGGCCCTCGCGGCGCAGTTCCGCGGTGACCTCGCGTTGCAGTGCGGTGATGTCGGCGCAGGTCAGCCCGTCCGGGCTGTAGTGGGGCGTGCTCACGGCTGTCCTCCTCCGGATACGGGTGGCGGTGGGGTGGGGCGTGGGGGTTTCGGCAGGTCCAGCGGGAGCCGGAGCTGGCTGCCGGGGCGCGGGGCCGGCCGGGATGGCGCGGCCGAGGGCGGCGCAGCTGAGGGCGGCGATGCGGGCGTGGCGGGGACTCGCTTGATGCCGTCGAAGGGCAGCGGGTACTGCCCGGAGCGGGTCGGCCGGTTGCCCTTGTAGGGGTCGAACGGCAACTCCAGTTGCGTGCCGCGTGGCCGTGACGGCGGTGGTGGTGGTGGCGTCGCCGGTGGTGGGCTGGTCGGGCGCGGCGTGCGCGTTACGCCCAACGGCAGCGGGTACTGCCCCGAGCGGGTCGCCCGGTTGCCCTTGTACGGGTCGAACGGAAACTCCAACTGCCCTCCGCTACGAGGGCGTCCACGCGGCCGACCGCCCTGGCCGGGTGGCGGCGGAGTGGGCGTGACCCGCTGGACGTCCAGCGGCAGCCGGTACTGGCCGTCGCGTCCGAGGACTGGTTTGTTCTCCGGCCAGTCGTCCCCGAGCGGCAGCGCCAGCTGGCGGCCCCGCGCGGCGCGCGGCTTGCCCGCGCCGGGTGTGGGCTTGGGTGTGGCCGCCGGACGGCTGCGGCGCACCCCGGCAAGCGGCAACATGTACTGCCCGTCCGACGTGGTGCGGGTGCGGGCGTAGGGGTCGGCCGGTCCACGACCGCCACCACCGCCGTTCCCGCCACCACCGGACGGGCGCGGCTTGCGGCCACCGCCGCCGCCTCGGCCGCCGAGCAGGCCGAAGGTCTTGTAGGCGATGAAGCCGCGCACGATCGAGCCGAGCAGCGAGCGGCCACCGCCGCCGCGCAGCGACCCCAGGAACCAGAACGGGATCTTGAACAAGATGTACATCAGCGCGAGCGCGACGAGCAGGTTGACCAGCCCGGAAAGGGTAGGGCCGAACAAGGTGAACCCGCCGGGGGCGAGGAAGACCTTCATCGCGGTGATCAGCGTCAGCGACTGGCCGACCTGGATGGCCAGGCAGCCGCCGAACGCCTTCCACCACCAGCGGGCGATGCCCTCGGTCTGCGGCAGCGCGTGGCACATCAGCGCGATCGGCGCCCCGGCGATCAGGATGATGGTGAGGGCGACGCGCACGATGTAGGTGACGAGCAGGACGATCAGCATCCCGGCCAGGAAGATGCCGATGAAGATGATGAAGATCCCGCCGTTGAGCGAACTCAACACGAGGTTTTTCAGGGTGTCGCCGGCCGAGCTGGCGTCCAGCCCGCCGCCCATGACCGCTTGCGCGAGTCCGTTGGCGATCTCGATGGCCTTGGTCGCCACCCACAGTGACAGGGCTCCGGCGAGGAACCCGACCACGATTCGGGGCGCGATCTCTTTGATCGAGTGCCGGGTCTGGACGGTCTCGTAGCCCATGACCAGGATCCCGGCGATGAGGATCAGCAGGGCGTAGCTGGCGAGCAGGATCTGCCAGGAGTTGTTCCACAACTCGCCGATGCGCGGCAGCGAGTCCGGGGTCGGCGTGGTCAACAGCGTCTTCGAGAGCAGGTCCAGCAGCGGGTTGAGCGCGGCGGTGACGATGCCGCGGAAGAAGGCGTTGATCGCGTTGGTGATGCAGCCGCCGATGTTGGTGATGCCGCAGTCGGCGTCGCCGTTGCCGCTGTCGCCGGACTGGCCCGTGCCGGGATTGGACGGTGCGGGTGCCGAGGTCGTGGGTTGCGGGATGCAGCCCTCCCCCGTGCATGGGGGAGGGGCGGTGGCGGTGGGCGCGGTGGTGGGGTGGAGGCACTCGTATTGCAGCGAGCCGGGGAAGCAGGTCACCGGCGTGCTCGGCCCGGTCGGCAGCGGCAGCGGTACACCGGTTGCCGGCGGTGTGGTGGTCGGCGCGGGCAGGTGGCAGACCGGCAGCGGCGAGTCCGGCGTGCACGAGTCCACCGGCGGCAGCGGCAGCGGCGGGGTCGGCGCGGGCTGCGCGGCGACCGGACCGGCGCCGGGCGCGGCGGCGGCGTTCACGGCGAGGGTGCCGCCGAGCAGGACGACCAGGCTCACCGCCAGCATCGCCAGCGCGCGGCCTCGCGTCATCCGCGGCAGCCACCCCGTCCACCGACGCAGCCTGCGGTGCCGGCCGTCGGCGCGCCGGGTGGTGCTCGCGGCCGGGGGCGCGAGCAGTTCCCGGACAGTGCCGGTGGCCGTGCCGGCGGCCTCCGGACGGGCCTGGACGGGCGCGTCGGTGTGCAGGCTGGCCACGGTCGGAGCGGCCGATGTCGCACGGCGGGTGGGCCTGGTCGGGCCTGGTCGGCGGGCCATGGCTCAGGCCCCCACGATGCCCTGGAGCACGGTGACGACCAGCGGCGCGAGCGCGGCCAGGCCGTAGCCGATCCCGGCGGCTTTGAACGCGGTCTTGGCCTTCTCGATCTCGCCGGGGTCGCCGCCGCCCATGACGTAGCGGACCCCGCCGATGGACAGGAAGACGGTGGCCAGACCGGCGAGGATGCCCATCACCCAGTTGCGGATGTTGGTCAGCACCTGATCGATCGACCCGGCCAGCGCGAGCACCTGCGTGGTCTCCGCGTGCGCCGCCGGCATCGACGCGGCGGCGGAGACCACCAGCGCGACGACAGCCAGCTCGGTGATCACCAGGAGCCGCCGCCGGACGGCGCTGCCACGCCCCGCCGGAGCGCACGAGGTCGGAGGTGTGGTGGGTGCGTCGGCGCTCGGCCGGGACACGCAGGACCGGATCCGAGGGGCTGGCCGAGCCGCCGTGAGGTGCGTGGTGGCAGGACGGCGGCGAGGCCGACGGTCGCCGCCGCGGTGGTGCGGTGGGCGGCGAGTGAGGGAACGGGTCAGGCGCATCGCGGCACTCCCGGAGTCGTGCCCGAGGGCCGCCGGGTGGTGCCGGCGGGCCGGGTGGGCGAGGTGGTGTGCGCGGGAGCGGCTGCTTTTCTCCCGCAGCCCTGGACTCCGGATTTCGGGGTCTTTTTTGACACGCGACCCCGAACTTTTTTCGACGACTTTCCGCCGACGGTCGTTACCGTGCGTGATGTGTCGGGCTGGCTTGTTGCGGGGCGCGTGGCCCGGCGGGCGGCGGCGATGATGGTCGCCGTGTGGACCGCGCGGACCTCCACATCGCGTTCGCGGCGGTCGCCGGGGTCGTCGTGCGGCGCCTGCTCGCGCAGCCACGCGACCAGCCGTTGCTCGGCGCGCACGCGGACATGCGCGAGGGTGTCGTAGCTCATGCCGCGGTCCGCGGCGGCCTGGGCGAGCGTGTACTCCGGCTCCAGCCGGGTGGCTCCGATCAGTTCGGCCTGCTCGCCGGTGATGACTCCCTCGGCCACCGCGCGGGCGAGCACGAAGTCCTCGTGCCCCCACGGCAGACTCGGCTCGCTGGAGTGGAAGCCCTCATCCGTCGGTATCGGGCGGTCGAGCGCCTCGCGGATGAAGACGTGACCGGCGCGCAGCGCGGCGCAGCGCAGCCGCCACAGCACCCACGGCCGGGCGAGGTCCATGTGCGCCAGCTCGGACAGAAAGCCGGTCAGCACGGCGGCGTGAATGTCGTGATGGTCGTCGGCGTACTTGCGGCACAGCTTGGCGGTGATGGGGATCAGCGCGTGCAACGCCAGCCCAACGCAGGCCACCGTCCAGGCGCCGCCCTCATCGCGGGAACGGGTGACCAGGTGCACCCAGGCCGAGTCCACGGTCGAGAGCGCCAGCTGCGGATCGCGCAGCAGGGTGCTCAGCTCATCCAGCGCAACCCGCCGCCGAGGCAGACCGGGGAAGAAGCGGCCATCGACCCAGAGCGGTTCCGGTCCGGTGACCAGCCACCGAAACGCCGTCCGCGCGGAGTCCAGCGGCAGCGATTCGCGCTCGAAAGGCGCGTTATGGAATACACGATTCGCCGGCATAGTCGGCTCCTTTGCGTGGCCAGAGAAACAACGACCAGGCAAGGAAGCCAAATCACGTCCACCAAAACGCCACCAAACCGCCACCGGAGTGCCACCAAACCGCCACCGATGATCTTGAGTGATCGTTTCCAGCCACCACAAAGATCATCTTCAATCCGCCGGGCCGCCCGCAGCGGCTCACATCAAGATCATTTACATGATCGTCGGTAATAGCCTCTGAGCTGCTGTAATGATGTTTTGGTGGCGGTTTGGTGGCGTTTTGGTGGCGGGGCACGTGATCCCGATAGCCGACATGACACGCGTCGGGGGCCGAGACGAGAGAAACCCGTCGAAGTTTTTTCCAGATTTCTTCGGCGGCGGGCGCTTGCGGGTTCTTCGCGCGGGCGCGCGCGAGCGTCTTTTCCGCTCCACCGCGCTGCGGGCCGGGCGAAAAATATCTGAAGAAAGTTGGGTATGGGCTGTCAAAAAAAGGGCCGGATTTCGGAGTCCAGGAGTGTTCCAGGGCGCCCCGTCCACACGCGGCGCAACACCCGAGGCTCTGCGAGGAACCCCATGCCCCAGTCCGACCACCCGGCGCGCCGGTCCGCACCGCATAGCCCGAAGCGACGCGACGACTCCACCCGCCCGGCGAGCACCCGCTCCGGTACCCGCCGGGGTGTCGAGCGCCGCCCCTATCCGACAGCGTCGACCACCACCAGGGTCAGCCCCGCCAAGCCCGGCTCACCGCGCGCCCGCGCACGGTCACGCGGGTCGAGTTCGACCCCGACCCCGGCGACGGTGTGGACGGCCGGCGCGGCGCCGGTCGACCTCGACGCAACCTGGCCGGCACCGATCGTCGAAAAGATCGTCGGCGCGTTCAGCGAGCCCGGCGGGCAGGTCGCGCTGCTGCCCTGGCCGACCGCGCGGCCGACCCCGAGCACGCGTCCGCGGCTCACCCCGGTCTTCTCCGATGCGGTGCTCGCCCACGCCCCCGGAGCCGAGCCGGACAACGCGGTGGCCGACGCGCTCACCGCCATCGAGGGCCTGCACCGGACGGCCCGCGTGGTGCGCGTCCCGGTCGACCCGGCCGCCACCGGTCCGGGGTCGCGACCGTTCTGGGCCGACCTTGTCGGCACCCCCGACGGCACACCCGCAACCGTCTCCGAGCTGTCGCGTCCCGACCTGGGCGGCGGGGTGCTCGACGACGCCGACGCCGCGCCGGCGGACACCGACTTGATCATCACGAGCCTGCGTCCCGAGCACGGCGGCGACCACACCAGCGACCTGGTGGCACTGGCCGCGGCCCGCCTGCTGCGGGTCGGCGGGATCCTCGCCGTACTCACGCACTGTGACTGGCCGGCGGGCGAGCTGATCGACCCGACCGGCGCGGTCGTGGCCGCCGCGCAGAACGCCGACCTGCTCTACCTCCAGCACATCGTCGCCCTCCACGCTCCGGTGCGCGAAGGCCGCTTCGCCGTCGAATCCCTCACCGCACGCGACACCACAACGGCCGAGGACGAGGCGCGCGCCGCGCATCGCGCGGCCGTGCGCGGGCTGCCCGCGCCGCACCGGCGCATCCACTCTGACGTCCTGTTTTTCGCCCAGCCGCACGAGTACGAGCCCCTGTCCGTGAGCCCGGCCGCGCAGGCGTTCGACACCGGAGTCATCCGATGACTGGCGCGCGGATTCCCCACCCCGACCACACCGGAACCCACCGCCAGAAAGGCACGCCCGTGGCCGACGACCGCGCCCCGCACGCCCTGCCCGACACCCCTGCCGACACCGTGTCGGCCGCTGCGGAGAACGCGGTCGACGGGCCGACCCAGCGCATCCCGCGCGTCGTCATCGACACCCTCGACACCGCCACCACGTCCGCAGGTGTCATCGACGACGCGGGGCGGGAGCTGGCGGTGTCGGTGTGGACGACCGCGCAGACCGCCCCGGCCGCGCAGCGCAAGAACCGGTACGTGGCCGAGTCGACCGCGCATCCCGCGAAGATGCTGCCGGCGGTCGCCGCCCACGCGATCGCCCACTACACCGACCCCGGCGACTTGGTGCTCGATCCGATGTGCGGGATCGGCACCACGTTGGTCGAAGCCGTGCACGCCGGGCGGCGCGCGGCGGGGATCGAGTACGAGCCGCACTGGGTCGACGTCTCCCGCGCCAACCTCACGCTCGCCCACACCGCCGGCGTCGAGCACGACGGGCGGGTGTTCCACGGCGACGCCCGCCAGATCGCCGCACTGCTGCCGCCGGAGTATCTCGGGCAGGCCGCGCTCGTGGTCACCTCTCCGCCGTACGGGCCGTCCACGCACGGGCAGGTCTCGGTCGCGCCGGGCGCCGGGGTGCAGAAGTACCACCACCTCTACGGCAACACCCTCGACCGCGGGAACCTCGCCAACATCGGGCACCACCGGCTGCTGTCCGGGTTCACCCGCATCCTCGCCGGACTCGTTCCCTACCTGCGGCCGGGCGGGCACATCGCCATCACCATCCGCCCCTGGCGCGAGCACGCCGAACTGATCGACCTGCCCTCCCAGATCCTGGCCTGCGGACTGCACGCCGGCTTGATCCCGGTCGAGCGCTGCGTCGCGCTGCTGGCACGCGCCGCCGAGCACGACCTCGTCGCGCGCGGCAGCTTTTTCCAGCGCGACTTCATCCGCAAACAGCGCGAAGCCGGGCTGCCCCTGCACCTCATCAGCCATGAGGACGTCCTGGTGTTCCGCGCGCCGCTGCGCCGGACGGCGAGTTCAGGAATCGCGACGGTCCGCCAGGATTCCCGACGCCATTTCAGCGGCCGGACACGACACGCCGGGAACCCGAGGGGTGACTCGGGCGTGTCGGAGAGCTGGGCGGCATGAGCACCCGACCACGCCGCACCACACCGCGATCCGGGCGCGACTCCGCCCCCGCCCCTGCCCTCGCCGCCGTTCACACGGTGGCGGCGGGGGCGGTGCGGGCGGCCACCCCGGAGATGTTGTCGGTCGCCGACAGTCCGGGGCCGGTCATCGGCTCGGTGTGTACCGGCTATGGCGGGCTGGATCTCGGGGTGCTCGCCGCGCTCGGTGGGGGCCGCCTCGCGTGGTGCGCCGACTCGGATCCGCACATCGCCCAGGTCCTCGCCGCACGGATGCCCGGCGTGCCGAACCTCGGCGATGTCCGTGCCATCGACTGGACGCAGGTGGAGCCGGTCGAGGTGCTTACCGCCGGGTTCCCCTGTCAGGACATCTCCGCCGCCGGGCGGCGCGTGGGCATCGAGAAAGGCCAGCGCAGTGGCTTGTGGACCGACATCGTGGGTGGCCTTCGGATACTTCGACCAGCGTTGCTCGTTGTGGAGAACGTCGCCGCGCTTCGCTGGGCGGGCGGAGGTCTCCACCGTGTACTCGGCGACCTGGCCGAAGCGGGGTATGACGCGCTCTGGCGTAGCGTTCGCGCCGCCGACGTCGGCGCGGCACACCGCCGCGAGCGGGTGTTCCTGCTCGCCTGGCCCCGCCCCGTTGCCACCCCGGATGCTGCCGACCCCGCAAGCGCGCGACGGCGACAACCGGGGTCCGGCGGACCCGGCGCGGCGCCGTGCCGGTGGGCACCAGGTGAACCTGCACGACGCGGTGGACGCGGTGATGAAACTCCTTCCCACGCCGACTGCCTCGGACGCGAAGAACTGCACCCACAGGACCCAGACCGGTGGGCCGTCGCTGCCCGACCAGGCGCGGCTGCTGCCGACACCGCGCGCGTCGGACACCGGCACGGCGGGCCGCCGCGCCGGGGCGGGTTTTCGGCCTCCACTGTCGCAGCAGGTGCTGCCGTTGGCCGACCCCGAGGCATTCCTGCCGACGCCGCGCGCGACCGACGGGACGAAGGGCTGCCCGGCCCAGCGGGGCTCCAAGGGCGACCTGATGCTGCCCTCGGCGGTCATGCGACTGCTCACCCCGGACACCGGCGGCGGCATCTCGTAGCCGTCGCCGACCCGGCCGACCAGGAACCCACCACGGCGGCGCGCCCCGAGATGGACTGGGGCGACTACACGCCGGCCGTGCGACGGTGGGAACAAGTGCTCGGACGAGGCGCGCCGTTTCCCACCCAGCCCGGCACACACGGCCGACCCGTGTTGGCCCCCGCCTTCGTCGAGTGGCTCCAAGGGCTCGAGCCGGGCTGGGTGACGGGCCTGCCGTTGCCGCGTACCGCCTTGCTCAGAGCCCTGGGAAACGGCGTCGTCCCGCAACAAGCCGCCCACGCCGTGGGACTGCTGCTGGCCGACCTCGCCGTGCTTCTCGGCGCCGCCGACACCGGCGCCTGCGACGAGCGCCTCCGCCACGGGCAGGAGGCGAACGCGGCATGACCCCTCCAGCGTCCACGCCTGACTCTGGCCCGGCGTTGAGGTGCTTGTCGCTCGGGGCCGGTGTCCAGAGCAGCACCGTGCTGCTGCTCGCGTGCGAGGGCGTGATCCCCCGCTTCGATGTCGCCCTGTTCGCCGACACCGGCTGGGAACCACGCGCGGTGTACGAGAACCTCGCCCGGCTCCGCGCGCACGCCGCGAAGTTCGGCATCCAGGTCCGGACCGTGTCGGCGGGCAACATTCGCGACGATGCACTCGACCCGGCCCATCGGTTCGTGTCTATGCCTTTGCACGTTCTCAACCCGGACGGCACCCGAGGACTCGCGCGTCGTCAATGCACGAGCGAGTACAAGATTTCGCCGCTCAAGAAAGCAGCGCGCGAACTGCTCGGCTATCCCCACCCGAGGCGGGTGCCGCGTGGCGTGTACATCGAGCAAGCCATCGGCATCAGCACCGACGAGTTCACCCGCGCCAAGGACTCCGGCGTCAACTATCTGCGCAACGTGTTCCCGCTGATCGAACTCGGCTGGGACCGCGCACGCTGCGTCGACTATCTCGCCGAACGCGGCTTCGCGGGGACCGTGAAATCCGCCTGCCTGGGTTGCCCGTTCCACGGCAACGCGGGCTGGAGATGGATCCGCGACCACGACCCTGACGGGTGGGACGACGCGGTCGCGTTCGACAAGGCCATCCGCGACGGCTACCCGCACGCCACCACCCAGGGGCAGGAGTTGCGCGGGCAGTACTTCCTGCACCGCTCCTGCCAGCCGCTGGATGAAGTCGATCTCGACCCGCCCGCGAGGCGACATCTGCGGCTCGTCACAGCCGATTCGGGGGCGGTGGACGAGGAGGACGACCCGGACGGCTGCTCGCCGTGGTCGTGCCGTTCCGGCACCGCTGTCGCCGGGCACGACACCGAGGAGCGTGCGGCATGATCGCGCCCAAGTCCTCGACGCTCACCGCATCGCCGCTCGGCGCCGGCCGACGCCGCGGCGATGCGACAGGCCGTCGCGTCATCGCGGTGAGCCTGGTGGTGCTGGCCGCCTACGTCGGCAACATCGTCCTCGCGAACTGGGCCTCAACGCACTGGAGCCCACTGGAGGTCGGGGCGGTCGCGGTACCCGCCGGAACGCTCTGGGCGGGGATGACCTTCACCCTCCGCGATCTGCTGCACGAGGGTCTCGGCGGGCGTGGCGTGCTGGGCGCGATCGCGGCCGGCGCGGGGCTGTCGGGGCTGCTGGCCACGCCGCAGATCGCCGTGGCCAGCGTGCTCGCCTTCACCACCTCGGAACTGGTCGGCTCCCTCGTGTACGGCCGGCTGCGCAGCTGGTCGGTGCTGGGCGCGGTGACGGCCTCGAACCTTGTGGGGCTCGGGATCGACAGCGTGCTGTTCGTGCCCCTGGCCTTCGGCAGCTTCGCCCTCGTACCCGGCCAAGTCCTGGGCAAGACAGTCGCCACCGTGCTCACCGTCGCGGTGCTCCTCGTAGCGAAGACAGCCCGGCGGGCGGTGCGGCGATGAGGTTCTACCTCGGCACCCACCAGCCCGCCTGGCTGGCCCGCGACCTGGGCGTGCCCCTGCTGGTCTCGCACCGACGGCTGGCCGGCCGGCGCAGCCTGCCGCGCGCGAGTGGGCCGTGGGCGTGTGATTCCGGGGGCTACTCGGAGTTGTCGCTGTACGGCCGGTGGCGCACCGACGAGCGCGCCTACGTCGCGGCGCTGCGCCGCTACGACAGCGAGATCGGCCACCTCGCGTGGGCCGCGCCGATGGACCACATGACCGAGGCCCATGTCCTGGCCCGCACCGGCGGCACCGTGCGTACCCACCAGCAGCGCACCGTCGCCAACTATCTCCGGCTGCGTGATCTCGCGCCCGAGCTGCCGATCATCCCGGTCCTGCAAGGACAGTCCATTGCCGACTACCACCGGTGCGCGGATCTCTACGAACGACACGACGTCGATCTCGCCGCGCTGCCCTTGGTCGGGGTCGGCAGCGTGTGCCGGCGCCAGCACACCGCCGAGGTCGAGCAGATCGTGCGGTCACTGGCGGCTCGTGGGTACCGCTTGCACGCTTTCGGCGCGAAGGTGCTCGGGCTGGGGCGCTATGCCGACGCCATCTCCAGCAGCGACTCGGCGTCGTGGAGTTTTCGCGGGCGATACGTCCCCGGCTGCACGCCCAGCCACCGCAGCGAATCCAACTGCCTGCGCTTCGCGCTGGCCTGGCATACCCGCCTGCTGACCTCATTGCGCGCCGGGGAACTCGGCCACCAGCCCGGCTGCGGGCCAGTTTCCCCGCGCAGCCAAGGGTCGCGGGCACGCGGCCAGAAGAACGGACGCACCCGCCCTGGCTCGCCGCGCCCACGCCAAGCCCGCGGCCGGATGGCCGCTCGCGCGCAGAACTCGCCCGCGGCGTAGGGCCGCCTTCACGGAATGGAGAATCCCATGCCTTCGAACACCACCGCGCGGGATGAGTCCGGCGACGGCATTCCACGCTGGGCCGCGACCGCCGGCCGCCACACCTTCTGGCAACGCCTCACGGCGACGGGTGCCCGGCTGTTCTGCTCCGCGGCGGACCCGAACAAGGAGGCCGAGCCGTCGTGGCGCGTCCGGCAGCACGTTCTGCGCGACTACCACGCCACGAATCTCGCTGCGGCCCGCACCGTGTCCGAGGAACTGGTGCGCGCCGGTTTCAACACCGGAGACGTGCCCTACGGCTATCGCGCCCGGCGGGTCCGGGTCACTCCGGCGGGCCGACGACCGCGCTGGCGCACCCGGCTGCTGATCGAACCGGTCGAAGCGTCCACGGTGCGGATGATCTTCCTGTGGAGGGGCGAGGACCGCCTGTCCACCACCGAGATCCGTCGCCGACTCGCCGTGTCCCGCTACCCCGCGCCGTTGGACCCCGAGACGGGCGAGCCTGGCGTGTGGACGGTGGCGATGGTGCGGTCGATCCTGCGCAATCCGAAATACCTCGGCCGCCAGGTCTGGGGGCGCACCCACCACGGAAAGCCGACTCCGCGAGCTGACTGGGTCTGGTCGCAGGTGTGGGTGCACCCGCCGCTGGTCACCGCCGAAGAGTTCGCCGCAGCCAACCGGCACTCCTGGCGAGTCGCCACCCCGCCCACGGGCAACGACGACGCTGCGCCGTCCGACCGAAAGCGGGCCGCGTGATGGCTGCCGACTACTACCCGGACGGCTTGACCCCCGAGATCATCACCGCGCTGCAACACGAGGTGGACGAGGAACTCCGGCGGGAGGGCTATCCCGTTCAGCCAGTACAGGCGGCGTTCGTGCGGGTCCGGCCCGCCGCGGCCCGCAAGCGCCGGGCTGGCCACTCGTCGTCACGACGAACCGGCGGCTCGCCCAGGCGGTCACTGCCGACCGGAGATGGCCCCGCCCGGAGCGATGGCCCCGCCCGGAGCCCCCAGCGGTCCAGCGGACACCGAGGGCGCCCGGCCGACGATGTGGCCTCCAGCTCCGGTTCGGGGTGACCTATGACTCCACAAAGAAAGAGAAGGCAGAGAAACCGCCGCCCCGTCAATACTCGGAGTGTGGCGATTCGAGGCGTCCGCCACGATCCACCTGACATTCGCAAGCTCGCAAAAGTCATCGTGAGTCTCGCAACAGCAAGGCAAAACGAAGGCGCGCCCGAAGATGACTCGTTCGATACACGAGAAGCAATTGTCGCACCGGACGAGCAACAAATCGGCCATTCGGAAGCGGCGTAAAGAATCGCGACACATCGAGGTAATATTTTGAATTGAACAAAAGGAGACGCCGACTTTTCGGTGATAGTCACTTTGGTAGCGATCTCCCATTCCGAACTAGATGAGAAGAGCGTGGGATGACGGGCGCGTATGCAGACCCTTCCGGCAACTCGTGCGGGGATGTTTTCCCCGCGGCGCTACCGGCGGCTTCGACCGCAACGGAGCCAATGCTTCGGGTCGTCACCTATCGGCGCGTGGCGTCAGACGCCCCTGCCACGGCTGACTCCTTGGAGGCGCAGCGCGCGGCGTGCCAACGCCTTATCGAGCAGCTCGGCCTGCACCTCGTTGACGTTTTCATCGAGCCCGAGCACTCGACGACCGAGACGAGTGTGCGATGACCAGCGCGTACGACGATCTCGTCGACGAACTGCTGGGGGATGACGAGCTGCTGACGGAGGGCGCGCTTCCGGCCGCCCTGTCGACGGTCGCCGAGGCGGTGGAGCCGGGCAGCCGGGCAGTGATCTATCTGCGGGTGTCCTCGGCTGGCCAGGTCAAGAACGACTACGACCCGGAAGGCATCTCGATACCCGCCCAGCGCGTCAAGTGCCAGCGCAAGGCCGAGCAACTCGGCTTGACGATCATTGATGAATACGTCGAGCCGGGTCGCACGGCGACCGAGATGTCGAAGCGGGTCGAGTTCCAGCGGATGCTCACGCGAGTACGCAACGCCGGTGACGTCGACTACATCATCGTCTACAAGCTGTCCCGGATGGCGCGGAACCGGCTCGACGACGCCGTCGTCATGGCTGATCTCCGCAAACGCGGGGTCACCCTGGTGTCGGCGACCGAGTCGATCGACGACTCGCCCGTCGGTCAGCTCATGCACGGCATCCTGGCCACCTTCAACGAGTACCAGTCGCGGGAGTCCGGCGCGGACATCGCGTACAAGATGAAGCAGAAAGCCAAGAATGGCGGCACGATCGGCCGCGCGCCGCTGGGCTACCTCAATGTCCGCGACCGGTTCGATGGCCGCGAGATCCGCACCATCGCCGTCGACCCCGAACGCGCTCCCTTTGTCCAGCTTGCTTTCGAGCTCTACGTCACGGGTGACTACTCGTTGGAAGATCTGTCCGACGAACTCTACGATCGCGGCCTGCGCACCCGGCCCACCGGTCGCCATCCCGCCAAGCAGGTGTCGATCAACAAGCTCTCCATGATGCTGCGGGACCGCTACTACCTCGGGTACGTGGAAGTCGATGGCGAGGAGGTCCAAGGCCGGCACGAGCCACTCATCGACGATGACCTCTTCGATCGCGTCCAGGATCTCCTCGACTCCCGCTCCACGGCGGGAGAACGCCGCCGCGAGCACCCCCACTACCTCAAGGGCTCGCTGTTCTGCGGACGCTGCAAGCGAGCGGGCATCATCCAGCGGATGATCGTCCAGCACACCGTCAACTCCCGAGGCAGCGAATACACCTACTTCTTCTGCCGCAACAAGCAGAACGGCAGCTGCGACGCCCCGCACATCAACGTCGCCCTCATCGAAGACGCGGTGGAAAATCACTACGCCACGATCCGCTTCAGCGCCCAGTTCGTCGCCACCGTCCGCGCCGAGGTCGCCCGCGCCATCGACGAACAGGAAGCCTCCGAGCGACTGCTCCACAAACAACTCACCACCGAGTTGCAGGCGCTGGACACCCGCGAAGAGAACCTCATCGAGCTGGCGGCCGACTCCACCATCGGGCAAGAGAAGATCAAGACCAAGCTCCGCGAGATCGCTCGCCAGCGCCGACGCCTGACCGAACGCCTCACCACCACGACCGAGAACCTCTCCGACAGCTCCCGGCTCATCGAAGCCGCGCTCAAGTTGCTGGAGAACCCCCAGGAGCTCTACCGCCGCTGCGACGAACAGCAACGCCGCATGCTCAACCAAGCGATCTTCCACAGCATCTACGTCGACGACGACCAGATCGCCGACCACAGCCTCCGGGAGCCCTTCGCACACCTGCACGCCGTCCAGAGCGACTGGCAGACCACCGACGGGACCGTGCCCGAGCCACGAACCGACACCCGGCCCCGAAACGCCAAAAGGGCCGCATCCCGAAAGGGAGGCGGCCCCGTGGCTACCAACGGTGTCCAGGTCCTACTACGTGGCGTTGTTTCGGCGCCATGTTCTAGTAAGACCCCCAACGTGGAGCTGAGGGGAATCGAACCCCTGACCTTCTCGATGCGAACGAGACGCGCTACCAACTGTGCTACAGCCCCGTGACAGCGGTGACGTCGGCCTCAGCCTCGGTCTCTGTGCAGGCCGAGCATATCAGTTGTCGATACCCGCCTCGCCCGCACCCTCACTCTCCGACCGCCCTGCTGTAGGGACGGTGTGCCGAGAGGTCGAGATCGGCGAACGTCGGGTCCTCGTCGTCGACGTCGATCAGCGTGGCCTCCGACGCGACCCGACCTGGCCGACCGTTGCTCATACGGACGGCTGTCCGCTCGAGGCCCACATCCTCGTCGTCGTTCTCACCGTAGAAGCCCTCGCCGGTCTCGTCGTACTCGGTCTCCTCGTATTCCTCGGCGACCGCGTGCCGCAACCTCGCCTGCCGGCGCTCGCGGATGTCCTCCTCGATCCGCACTTGCCGACGCAGGTACATCAGGTAGCCGACGAGGATCAGGTCGACCGTCGCGTGCGCCCACCACAGGACGGACATGACCAGCCCGGCGGTCACGCCTGTCGCCACCGCCACCAACAGCATCAGCAACACGATGCGCTGCCGGAACGCGTACTTGGCGCGCGCGGCGACCGCGGCGGCCTCGGGGTCGAAACCTCCACGGCCGGGGCGATACCGTCTCGTCCCGCCGTCGGGCTCGACCTCCTGGTAGCCGACGGACACGCTCTCCGCGTCGCGCGAACCGAACTCGTCGACGTCGTCCATGTCGAAGTCCTCCTCGGCGTCCTCGGACTGGAAACCCTCCTGGTTTCCACCGCGAACCACCCTTGAGGCCAGCGCCGAATCCGTGGTCCTCGCAACCTCCTGACGCCTGCGCGCGACCATGGGGACGAGCACGACAAGCCAGGCCACCGCCAACGCAACGATGATCAGTGAACTGGGCATGTTCGTCACCTCCCCCTCGACGCGAGTAAAACACTGACCGCAACAACCACGTTAGTCACAAGAGTCACAGGTGTCTCCCGGACTCGCCGGAGATACACAGGTCCACAAGTGTGACAAAGGTCCTTCTTTCGGGCGACCAGCTTTACCCGCGACGGGCCTTGCCGGCCGCGACCAGTCGCGATATAAGCCCCTCCACGTGGTCCTCGACCGTCAGCGCGAGGCAGACATGGTCCCGCCATCCACCCGCCACATCGAGATAGCGCCGGAACAGGCCCTCCTCGCGGAACCCCAATTTGGCGAGAACGCGCAGGCTGGCCTCGTTCTCGGGCCGGACGGTCGCCTCCACCCGATGCAGACCACCGGCGCCGAAGCAGTGGTCAACCACGAGCGCCACGGCGGCCGTGGCCACTCCACCGCACGTGAAGCGGCTGCCAACCCAGTAGCCGACCCACGCCGAGCGCAGTGCGCCCCGCACCACATTGCCTACGGTCACCTGACCGGCGATCTCACCGTCGACCAAGATCATAAAGGGTAGGCTCTGTCCTCTTCTCGCCATCCGCCGCAGCGCCGACCACTGCCCTGGCCAGGACAGCAGTCCATTGCGTTCGGCCCATGTCCCTGGGCCACCTGGCTCCCAGTTCTCCAGGGAGGTCCGATCGGCCATCCGCAGAAGACTCCAGGCCGAGGCGTCGGTTAACCGGGGCGGTCGCAACCGGACGACGCCAGCCGACACGGTCAGCGGTCCCAGCCGCGCTGGCCACCCCGGATGCCGCCCTTGGACGAGGTCAGTTGACTGCATCGGACCTACTCAACCACCCCGGTATCCGCTCAACCATGGTGTGCGAGGAAACGAACCTGGATCTCCTCTCCGGCTGGCACCTCGGTGACCTCCTCGTCGATGACCGCGAGACAGTTCGCCTCGGCCAATGACGCGAGCAGGTGTGTTCCGGACAGACCGAGCGGCTGAAGGAGCAGATCGCCGCTGTCGGGATCCCGCAGCAGTTGCCCACGGACGAATCCACGTCGGCCCCGTGTCGAGGTGATTGGCGAGAGCAGCCTGGCGGCGACCAGCTTCCGGTGCGGATTACGTTTGCCGAGCACGGCCCTGATCAGTGGCCGGACAAACACCTCGAACACGACCAGTGCGCTCATCGGGTTGCTTGGCAGCAGGAAGGTCGGCACCGCACCGAGCCCGAGCAGGCCGTATCCCTGCGCCGAGCCGGGATGCATCGCGATCCGGGTGGTGTCCAGCTCACCGAACTCGGCCAGCGTCGACCGCACGTCCTCGCCGGCATACCCGCCGGTGCCACCCGAGATCAGCAGGATCTCGGACGACAGCAGGCGGCTCTCGACGATGTCACGCAGCCGACGGGGGTCGCTGGCGACGATCCCGACCCTGGCCACCTCCGCGCCGGCGTCGCGTGCCGCGGCGGCCAACGCGTACGAGTTGACGTCGTAGACCTGGCCCGGGCCTGGCGTGCGGTCGACGTCGACCAGTTCGTCGCCGAGGGACACCACTGACACCCTGGGCCTGGGGTGCACGAGCACCTTGTCCCTGCCCACGGCGGCAAGCAGTCCGACCTGCGCGGATCCGACGACGGTCCCGCTGCGCACCGCGATGTCGCCGGTCTGCACGTCCTCCCCGGCGCGCCGGACGAACGCGCCCGATGGCACCGGTGTCCGGACCGTGACCCTCGCCTGGTGTCCGTCGGTGTACTCCAGTGGCATCACCGCGTCGGCCAGTGTCGGCAGTGGCGCCCCGGCGGTCACCCGCACCGCCTGCCCCGGCTGAAGCCTGCGGGGCTGGTGCGAGCCGGCGGCGATCTCACCGACCACCGGCAGCGTCACCGGTCCGTCGGCGGCGGCCTGGACGTCGACGCTGCGCACGGCGTAGCCGTCGACCGCGGCCTGGTCGAAGCCGGGCAGCGCACGCTCGGCAACGACCTCCTCCGCACAGAGCTGCCCGTGTGCCTCCGAGATCGCCACCCGGACCGGCGGCGGGCGGACCGCCGCGCCGAGTACCCGGACGAGCTGGTCATCTACTGACCTCATGGTGCCGTTCAAGCTGTCCCGATCCGACCTTCCAGCCACTGACGCAGGTCAGGGCCATACTCCGGGTCGAGGAGGGCGAAGTCCACCGCGGCACGCAGGAAACCACCCGGGTTTCCGAGGTCGTGTCGCCCACCTCGGTGGACCACGACATGGACTGGATGCCCCTCGTTGATCAGCAGCACGATCGCGTCGGTGAGCTGCAGCTCACCGCCCGCGCCCGGGGTGATTCGCTTGAGCGCGTCGAAAACGGCACGGTCGAGCAGGTACCGGCCCGCCGCGGCGAAGGTGGAGGGCGCGTCCGCCGGCGCGGGCTTCTCCACCATGCCGATGACCCGCTTGACATCGTCCTCGTTGGTCTCCCGGACGTCGAACACTCCGAAGGGGGAAATCTCCTCGCGGGGAATGTCGAACGCGCACAACACACTGCCGCCGAACTCAGCCCGCACGGCGGCCATTTTCTTGAGCACGCCGCGGGGAAGCACCAGGTCGTCGGGAAGGAGCACGGCAACGGCGTCGTCCGCGCCGGTCAGGTTGGGCTCGGCGCAACTGACGGCATGACCGAGCCCGAGGGCCTTCTCCTGTATCGCCGTTTCCACCCGCAGCAGCTGGGGGCCGCGGCGGACCTTGGCCAGCAATTCGGTCTTGCCGCGTTCCCGAAGGGTCTCCTCCAGCTCAGGCTGTGAGCTGAAGTACCTGGCCACCGCGTCCTTGCCAGGAGATGTCACGATCACAAGGCGATCAGCGCCGGCCTCAGCGGCCTCGGTGGCCACCAGCTCGATCCCCGGTGTGTCCACCACGGGCAGTAGCTCCTTGGGCACGGCCTTCGTCGCCGGCAGAAATCTCGTGCCAAGTCCTGCTGCTGGCACGATTGCGGTAGAGAAGGGCGTCGACGAGCTGCTCATAGCTGAGCAGACTATCCGTCACCGTGGGGGTGAATTCGTGACACCGTCCTTGCAAGGCCCTACCAAGCAGGACTGGCGGACACGCGTGGTTGCCGCGAGGAAGTCGGTGTCGGCGGAGCTCCGGCATCGGGAGGCGCAAGCGCTTGCGACTTGTGCCGGGCTGCTGGCCTGGCCAGCGGCCACGGTGTGCGCTTACGTACCGGTCGGGCATGAGCCCGGGTCGCTGGCACTGCTGGACGAGCTGCGCCAGGCTGGTCGGAGGGTGCTGCTGCCGATCGTGACCGACTCTCCGCTCCTGGACTGGGGAGTGTATTTCGGCGCGGGCAGTTTGGTGCCCGGCCGGCACGGGCTGCGTGAACCGAGCGGGCTCCGGCTCGGGCCCGCAACCGTCACGAAGGTGGATGCGGCACTGGTTCCCGCACTCGCCGTCGATCGTCGGGGAGTGCGGTTGGGGCGGGGTGCGGGGCACTACGACCGGGCGCTGGCCCACGTCGGTGGCGTCCCTCTCATCGCCGTTGTCCGGGACCAGGAACTGGTCGATGAACTGCCGGAGGAACCGCACGACGTCAGGATGACGGCGGTGCTGACCCCCGGTGCCGGCCTGGTCGAGCTGTGAGGACGCGCGAGGTTTGCGCTGTCGACAGCCGGTGGAGCATCATGTGCTTAGCACTCTCGACCGGAGAGTGCTAAGCACATGCCGCTTGCGGAGGAACCGTGCCGACCTACCAATACGCCTGCACTGCGTGCGGCCACCGTCTCGAGGCGGTCCAGTCGTTCACCGACAGTGCGCTGACCGAGTGCCCGGACTGCAACGGAAGGTTGCGCAAGCTGTTCGGTTCGGTTGGTGTGGTGTTCAAGGGCAGCGGCTTCTACCGCACGGACAGCCGGGAGACCAAGGCGTCGTCGGGTGAGACCAAGTCGGAGTCGGGGGCCGCGTCCAACGGGACGAAGTCGGAGTCGGGGACCAGCACGAAGTCGGAGTCCAAGTCGAGCGACTCGGCGAAGACGACGTCGTCAACGAGCTCCACTGGTGGCAGCGGCTCGTCGACGACCTCGTCGACCGCTGCCGTGTCCTGACGCCATCCACGCGGTTGTCCACAGCACCGGCCCGTTGTCCACAGGGCAAGGCAGGGTGCTGTCCGCCGACCTCCGCCTCTCCTAACGTCTGATGCCAAGGCATCTGACAGGGGGCGTGATGGGCGGCACCGGGCTTATCAGACTCGGCAGGTTGTTGAGCACCCCGGGCTGGCCCCGGACAGCTCTGTTGCGTCGGCTGACCGCCGGCCTGCTGGTCGTGGCCGCGGTGGTCCTCGCGGTGGCCTCGATTCACCGCGAACGGGACCGGACCGTGTCGGTACTGGTGACAGCGCGGGATGTGGCCGCTGGGGCAACGCTGGTAACGGACGACGTTCGAGTGGCTGAGCTCGCGGTGAGTTCGGTTCCTACCGGTGCGCTGCACGAACGGGAGGCGGTCCTCGGCCGAGTGCTGACCGGCGCGGCGAGAGCGGGAGAACCGATCACCGATGTCCGGCTCGTCGGTGCCGAGAACACCCGGCTGAGCACCGGCGCCCCCAACTCGTCGGCGGTGCCGGTGCGACTGTCCGACCCTTCCGTTGCCGACCTGCTCCGGCCGGGATGCCGCGCCGACGTGATTGGCCTCGACACTCGTGGCGACGTTGCCGCGATGCTGGCCGCGGACGCTGTGGTGATCACCGTTCGCCCTCCGGTGTCGTCCACCGACAAGGGCCGGCTCGTCGTGGTGGCGCTACCGAGGGAGACCGCGACCAAGGTAGCCGCGGCGTCACTCTCACAGCCCGTGACCGTTACCCTGCGCTAATCCCGGGGATGATCGGAATCCCTGGGGGGATGGCACCCGCACCTGGTCAAGCCGGCAACACGGGACCGGCCGACCTGCCTACAGCGCGAGGAGTATGCATGCTCAGGGGATTCCGCGACTTCGTGTTCCGCGGCAACATCGTCGACCTCGCTGTCGCCGTTGTGATCGGTACCGCTTTCACGGCACTGGTCACGGCACTTGGCGACGCGTTCATCAACCCTCTGGTGAAGGCCCTCACGGGCGGCAACGTCGGCGGGTCCTTCACCGTCGCCGGTGTCACCTTCGACTACGGACTCCTCATCACCGCCGTGATCAACTTCGTGATCGTGGCCGCGGTGGTCTATTTCCTAGTCCTGGTTCCGGTGCGCAAGTTCGCCGGTCGACTCGCCAAGCCGACCGAGGGCGCCTCCGCCGCCCCGACCGACGTCGAGCTGCTCACCGAGATCCGAGACCTGCTCGTGGCCATCCGGGACCGGCCACAGTCGTGAGGCATCACTCCCGGTCCTCGTGGTGCGGCGGCCGGTTCTCCCGGTACCACTCCTCCGCGTTGGAGCCGGAATCGTCCGGTTCCCGCTCATCTCTGGTGGTGTCCGGCAGCACCTGGCCGAACACGTCCGTCGATGTGAGTTGACCGCGGGGTCGCTTGTTCCGTGGGCGGGTCACGGTTGCATCGTCCACCATGGGAAGGGCCCGGCGTCAGCCCACTCCAGAAGGAGGAATGAGATGAGTTTCCTTGACAAGGCCAAGGAGCTCGCCACCGATCTCGCCGAGAAGGCCGGTCCGCTCAAGGACAAGGCTGCCGAGGTGGCCGGTGAGCTGGCCGAGAAGGCGGGTCCGCTCAAGGACAAGGCCATGCCCTACGTCGAACAGGCTGGCGAGGCCGCCGCGAAGGGCATGGACACCGCCGTGTCGAAGTTGAACGAGATGACCGGCGGCAAGTTCAGTGACGGAGTGCACACCGTGAGCGAGAAGGTGGAAAACCTGCTCAACCGCGACAAGAAGTGAGTCCGGTTCGTGGTGTCGGATTCCCGCGGCACGGGGATCCGACACCACACCACTAAGGAGTACGTGCTCCGGCGACGCTACGCATCCTCAAGGCCGGACAGTTCCTCGATCACGTACGGCACCAGGGCGGACAGCGTCGCCATCCCGTCCCGCACGGCCCCGCGAGAGCCGGCGAGGTTGACCACCAGGGTGCTGCCGGACACGCCGACCAGCCCTCGGGAGATACCGGCGTCGACAGCGCCGGCGGCGAGGCCGGACGCCCTCAGCGCTTCGGCGATGCCCGGGATCGGGCGGTCGAGCACGCCCAGGGTCGCGTCCGGAGTCACATCACGCGGCGAGACCCCCGTGCCACCCACCGTCACGACCAGGTCCACACCGCCGATCACGGCCGTGTTCAGCGCGTTGCGAATCGCCACGCTCTCCCCGGACACGGCCACCACGCCGTCGACGATGAACCCGGCTTCCTCCAGCAGCTCCGTGACGAGCGGACCTGACTTGTCCTCATGCTCACCGTGCATGATCCGGTCGTCCACGATGACGACGAGGGCGCGGCCGAGTCGCTGCGTGCTGAGTTCCATGGAACCAACCTAGTGCGATACCCGAGCACGGTGTCGATGGGAGGTCCGATCGGAGTCCGACGGTTTGGCGACGTGTCGCGCGGCCGCGTCCGCCGGCCCGTTACGGTCTTCACCGTGCGAGTCCTCATCACGGGAGGAGCCGGGTTCATCGGCTCCCACATCGCCGACGAGCTGGCCGAACGCGGCCACCAAGTGGTGATCATGGACGCCCTGCTGCCCAAGGCTCACGGTTCGGTGACGCCGCCGAGCTGGTGCGAGCGGCACGAGTTCGTCGCCGGCGATGTGCGTGACGCCGACCAGGTGGGCCGCGTGCTCGACGGGGTCGATGTGGTGTGTCACCAAGCCGCCGTCGTCGGGCACGGAGTGGATCCTTCGGACGCACCGGAGTACGCCTCTCACAACGACTACGGCACCGCCGTACTCCTGGCCGCCATGCATGCGGCTGGGCTCAGCCGACTCGTGTTGGCATCGTCGATGGTTGTCTACGGTGAAGGCCGATATGCCTGCCCGACGCACGACGTGGTCAGGCCGATGCCACGACAACAGTCTGATGTGGACAAAGGCGAGTACGACCCCCGTTGCCCAGAGTGCGGAACCACGCTCGCCTGGCGGCTGGTCCCCGAGGATGCCCCGCTGGAGCCGCGCAGCACGTACGCGGCCACGAAGCTGGCGCAGGAGCACCTCGCCGCCGCATGGGCGCGCCAGACGGGTGGTGACGTTTGGGCACTTCGGTACCACAACGTCTATGGCGCCAGGATGCCGCAGAACACACCGTACGCAGGAGTGGCGTCACTGTTCCGGTCCGCGCTGCGGCGCGGCGAGGAGCCCACCGTGCTGGAGGACGGGCGCCAACAGCGCGATTTCGTCCATGTGACCGATGTGGCAAGGATCAACGCATTGGCCGTCGAACGGCCGGGGGTCCCAGGAAGCCTGGAGGCGTTGAACGTCTGCTCCGGCGATCCGCACACCGTCGGCGAACTCGCGGCCGAACTGGCACGCGCCTGTGCCGGCCCCGCTCCCCGCGTCGTTGGCGGCGCGAGGCCGGGTGACGTGCGGCATGTCGTCGCCGATCCGGCCAAGGCCGCCGCGATGCTGGGGTTCCGGGCACAGGTCGGATTCGCCGACGGAATAGCCTCCTTCGCCAGCGCTCAACTGCGCGAGCCGGCAAGGCTCTGACCGCGGGCCGCGGATCAGGACACGGGCATGGGAAGTCTCACCTCGAACCGGCATCCCGGCCCATGGTTGCGGGCGGCGATCTGGCCGTGGTGCGCCTCGACAAGCCCCCGGGCGATCGCCAGCCCGAGGCCGGCACCGACGGGCTGAACAGGTCCGCCCGTCGGCGTCCGTGCCGGGCCGCCCCGAAAGGCCGTGTCGAACACTCGACCGAGCTCGTCCGCCGGGATCCCCCCGCAGGCATCGTCGACCCGCAGCAATGCGTGGTCGCCGTCGACACCGACCTGGACAGCCACCGTGCCATCCGGTGGGGTGTGCCGGATCGCGTCGGACAGCAGGTTGCGGACAACCCTCGCCAGCTCAGGATCGCTGCCGAGCACGGTCGGCCAGGTCTCAGCTTTGGCGAGCAACCGGACTCCTTTACTGGTCGCCATCGGGCTCTCCGCCGCCACAGCCTCGCTCACCACGTCACGCAACGGCACCACCGACATGGTCAGCCGCATCGCGCCCGCGGTAATCCTGGACAGCTCGAACAGGTCGTCGACCATGCCGGACAGGCGCTGCGTCTCAGCCCCGATCTTGGCCGCGTACGTGCTCATGTCCCGCGGCTCGGCGACCACACCGTCGACAAGGGCCTCGGCCATGGCTCGAATGCCGGCGAGCGGAGTGCGCAGGTCGTGACTGATCCACGCCACCAGCTCGCGCCGGGATGCCTCGGCCGCCCGTTCCCGTGCGATGGCCTCCTGCTCCCATATCGCCCTGCGGGCGATGCCTCGACCAAGCGTGACAGCAGAGGGAACCGTGACGATGGCGACCCAGACGAACACCAGCAGCATGATGTTCACCATGGTGTTGAACATGAATCCGCACACGCCGATAACACCTACGGCGGTCGCCGTCAGCGGGACCAGCACCAGCACGGTCAACGACACCGCCAGCGACCTGGCCCGCAACCACCGCAGAAGCACGGTGCCCATCAGCACGACCGGTGCCGTCAAACCGAGGGCATACGGAGCGATGTGAATGAGGTAAGCCAGCATCGGGAGCTCACTCCGCTCTGTCGTACCGGTAGCCGACGCCCCACACGGTGACGATCCTCGTCGGGCGGGCCGGATCAACCTCGATCTTTTCCCTCAGACGCCGCACATGGACGGTCACAGTGGACTGGTCACCGAAGTTCCAGCCCCATACGCGTTCGAGCAACTGTGAGCGCGTGAATACCTTGCCCCGGTTGTGAACCAGAAACACAAGAAGATCAAACTCTCTGATGGTGAGAGGAAGCAGGGTGTCGCCGAGGAATACCTGACGGCCGGTGAGACCCAGTCGAAGATCACCGTCGAGGAGTTCGCCGCTGGACAACGCCGACGGCGAGTTACCGGCTCGCCGCAGGACCGAGGTGACTCTGAGTGCCAGTTCCCTGGGGCTGAACGGTTTGGTGACGTAGTCGTCCGCGCCGAGCTGTAGTCCGGTGATCCTGTCCTCCTCCTCCCCAAGGGCGGTCAGCATGATGATCGGCACCTCGTACCGTTGACGCAGCTGACGGCACACCTCGAGTCCGTCGATACCGGGCAGCATCAAGTCGAGCACCACCAGACCCGGTGACCACTCTGCCGCCGACGCCAACGCCGCCTCACCGTCTCCAACACTGATCACCTCGAACCCGGCCCGCTCGAGGTAGCGGCGCACGACATCCCGCACAGTCTCGTCGTCGTCGACCACAAGCACGCGTGTGGCCATGTTCGTCACCAACTCGTCAACAGAACATGGTTGACCAGGAGTGCGGTCAGCGCCTGGACGGCAAGCCACCAGCGGCGCGTCGACACCGGCAGCAGCGCCGAAGCTGACACCAGCCACACCGTGAACGGCAGCCAGATCCGCTCAACCTCCGCCTTGCTCAGCCCGGTGAGGTCCGCGACGCAGACCGCGAGCAGCGCCGTTCCGGCCAGCAGGGTGACCGGCAGTGCGGCCCTGGACAGCCTGGTCAACCCGGCCACCGTCGCCGGCCCGACGGCCAGCACCAGCGCGGCCAGATTCCCCCACACCCAGTAGCTGAACGGCCGTGAGGACGCGATGCCCTGGTAGTAGCGTTCGACGACGAGGTGGTATCCGTCGAACCACCAGAAACCGGCGATGGTGAAGGCACTGACCACCGCGGCGGCGCCGACCGCGGCCACGATCAGGGCGGCCCATCGGCGGCTCGCCACCGCGGCCGCCAACGCCACCACGCCGACGAGGACCAATCCATAATTCAAGTAGGCGCCGAAGGCGAGCAGCGCTCCAGCCGCCAACCAGGCCAGCCAATGCCGTGTCAACAGCAACGCGACGCCGACGGCGGTCACGCCGGCGAACAAGCCGTCAGCGGAAACCCCTACCCAGACGGCACCTGGCATCAGGACCAGGAATGGCATCGCCTGCCGAGCGAGTGTTTCCGATCCGAGGGACCGGATAGCGCTCGGCACGGCGACGGCCGCGAGGCTGCCCACGACCATGCAGGCGACGCCGGCCCATGCGCCACCCCCGAGCCCGATCCGGTCGAGCCAGACGAACAACAAGAGGGCGCCCGGGGGGTGACCCGCGACATGCACGGTCCACGAATCCGGCTGAAAGTCGACAATGCGCGAGCTGAACGTCCTCAGCATCACCCCGATGTCGGTGATGCCGCCCACCTCGTGCAGGTACTCGTCACCGGTGGTCAAGCGGGATGCGATGCCACGCTGCCAGCCGTCCACGAGAGCCAGGGAGAACGTCCACGCCAACGCCGCCGCATAGGCCAACCCGAGTGCTCTGCGCCAGCCGAGCCGAGTGGCAAGCCCCGGGCCGAATGTGACGACAAACACAGCGGTGGCCACGGCCAGGGGGGTTCCCGGCCCCCAGTGCGGCATCCATGCCGCGAACAGCGGCGGCGCCGCGGCAAAGAGATTTTCAGTGTGCGCGCCCACTACCGCGGCAGCGGCGACCAGGAGCAGTGACGCACCGCCCGCGATGAGATCCAGGCGCAATCCGGTGCGTTGTGGCACCCCAGGACAATACGACAGTTCGGGCGCGGACACCGGCATCCGGCAGTGTTTTGTAACAACTCGTCCGATGTCATTGTTCGGTAATCGGAGCTGTGCGTTGCCAATTTCCGTCGTTGACCTAGATTGGCGGGGTGCATGAAGTCGATGTCGTGTTGCCGTGCCTCGACGAGGCAGCGGCGTTGCCGGGTGTGATCGGTGCGTTGCCCCCGGGATACCGGGCGATCGTTGTCGACAACGGTTCACGGGATGGGTCCCCCGAGGTGGCGGCCAGCTTGGGCGCCACGGTCGTACACGAGTCGCGAAGGGGCTACGGAGCTGCTGTCCACACAGGACTGGAAAATGCCAAGTCCGACGTGGTGTGCTTCATGGATGCCGACGGATCGCTCGATCCGGGCGAACTGCCGCGGCTGATCACCCCCATACTCGCTGGAAAGGCGGAGTTGTCCGTCGGTAGGCGGGTTCCGGTCACAAGGGACAGCTGGCCCTGGCATGCGCGTGCCGGCAATGCGGTGTTGGCCCGTCTGCTGCGCAAGAGGGGCCTGGCGGTCAGGGACATCGCGCCGATCCGTGCGGTGCGGCGCGAGGATCTTCTCGCGTTGGGCGTCACCGATCGAGCATTCGGTTACCCACTCGAACTGCTCATTCGCGCGGCAGAGGCGGGCTGGCGAGTGCTGGAAACCGATGTCGCGTACCGTCCCCGCACGGCGGGCACCAAGTCCAAAGTGTCCGGTTCGGTGCGTGGCACACTGCGTGCCGTCCATGACATGGCGGGAGTGCTCCGGTGAGCGGCGCCCCGGCAACGACTCGTGAGGGCGCCGCATGAGCGTCAGATGCTGTCTGCTTGTCGTGGCCAAGGCTCCAGTGGCTGGCTCGGCCAAGACCAGGCTGTGTCCGCCGGCATCGCCGGAACAGGCCGCCGACATCGCCGCCGCGGCGCTGCTGGACACCCTCGAGGCCGCGGCGTGTGTGCCCAACACCGTCGCGGTCGTCGCCATGACCGGTGAGCTGGCCGCGGCACAGCGGTCCGCTGATCTGGCACGGGCTCTGCGCTCCTTCACGGCCATCGAGCAGCGAGGCGACGCCTTCGCCGAACGGTTGGCCACGGCACATGCCGACGTCGCCAGTCTGTATCCGGGACTACCCGTCGTGCAGATCGGAATGGACACCCCGCACGCCACCACTCAGTTACTGGACAGCACCATCGTCAGGCTGCTGCGCCGAGACGTCGACGCGGTTCTCGGGCTGGCCGAGGATGGTGGCTGGTGGGCGCTGGGCCTCAAGGATCCATTACGGGCCGACGTTCTGTGCGGAATACCGATGTCACGGTCGGACACAGGTCGACGAACCCTTGACGCGCTGCACAACAGCGGGCTCCGGACCGGGACTCTTCCTGTTCTGTCCGATGTGGACACATGGGATGACGCGAACCGAGTCGCGGCGAGGGTTCCTTTCAGCAGGTTCGCTTCCGCGGTCGCCGATGTCAATCGCGTCGCGGACGGCGTGCGGTGACATCACCGGCCAGAGGCGCCGAGTTCGATCGCGGGCTGCTCGGTGAACACTGCTGGCTGGAGTCCGTTGACGGGGACCGGACCGTGTTGCCCGTAGGCCGGTGGCGGACCTCTCCAGACGCGGCGGACGAGCTGCTGCTGTCTTCATGTGTCGGTCCAACGCTTGACATTGGTTGCGGTCCGGGCCGATTGGTCGCCGCGCTGACCAGTCGCGGACTGATCGCGTTGGGTGTCGACATCTCGCCGGTCGCGGTGCGGCTGACCACAGCGCGCGGCGCATCCGCTGTCTGCCGTAGCGTCTTCGACCGGCTTCCCGGCGAGGGACGGTGGCGACACGTGTTGCTCGCCGACGGAAACATCGGAATCGGTGGAGATCCGGTCGCGCTGCTCAATCGGGTCGCTCAACTGTTATGCCCCGGTGGCAGTGCTCTGGTGGAGGTCGACCCGCCCCATCGGGGCTCGGGCTCCCGTCGGGTCCGACTCTCAACCCTCAGGAGCACAGGGAATTGGTTCGACTGGGCTTGGGTTGGATCCGACAAGATCAACGCCGCGGCGCGCCGGGCCGGCATGCGCAGTCGATGGCTGACCGAGCGACACGGGCGCTGGTTCACGGAACTGGAACGGTGGTGACAGGACACCGTGGCCGCCTTCGGTGAGTGAAACCCGAAGGCGGCCACGGATTCAGTTCTGTACGTCGACCGGGGAGCCCGTCAACGTCGCCTGGACGGTCCTGCCACCGGTAAGGGTCAGCGTGACCTTGTCTCCCGGTGTGTGCGCGTGCACCGCCGCGACAAGTGCGTCCGGACTGGTGATCAGACGGTCATCGAGCTTGGTGATGACGTCACCAGCCTTGAGCCCGGCCTGTTCGGCTGGACTGCCCGCGTTGACACTCACGATCGTGGCACCGGTTGGGTCATTGCTGGCCTGGACGTTCACCCCGAGCAGTGTCTGGGTGGCCTTGCCGGTCTGCTGGATCTGTTGTGCGACGCGTTTGGCTTGGTCGATGGGGATCGCGAACCCGATGCCGACCGAGCCACCCTGGCTCTGCGCCGAGGCGTTCGGGCTGGAGATCGCGGAGTTGATCCCGATCACCTGCCCTTGCATGTTCACCAGCGGCCCGCCGGAGTTACCCGGGTTGATCGAGGCGTCGGTCTGGATGGCGTCAAGCACGGTGGCCTGCGTGCCCTGTCCCTGGTCCTGGTTCTGGCCGAGGCCATCGCGGCCCCGCGGACTGGTCTGCTCGGGGCCGACATTCACGGGCCGGTGCAGTGAACTGACGATCCCGGTGGTCACCGTGCCGGCGAGGTCGAACGGGGAACCAATCGCCACCACCTGCTGTCCGATCATCAGGTCGTCGGAACGGCCCAACTCGGCGGTTGTCAGCCCGGACACGTTGCGCGCCTTGATCACGGCTATGTCGGATGTCGGGTCACGGCCGACGATACCGGCGTCGGCCCGCCGCCCGTCGGCGAAGTCGACCTCGATCTGACCCCCACCGATGGCCGAGGCCACGACATGGTTGTTGGTGACGATCGTGCCGTCACTACTGACGACGATTCCGGATCCCTCTCCCTCCCTTGTCTTGATCTCGACAACGGTCGGAAGTACCTTGTTCGCCACGTCCGTGACCGAACCGGCCGGCGCGTTACCCACCGTCTTGGCGGGAGCGGGCGTGTTCAGTGAGTTGACCACCGAACTGTCGTGCTGCGTCACAAGATAGGTTCCCAGCCCACCGGTCACCCCGCCGACAAGGGCGGCGAGCACGGCGACCCCGGCCACCAGCCGCGTACGGCCGCTGTTTCCCGAGCTCGAACGTGTCTGCTGCGCCGTTCCGGCAAGACCGGTCGAAGCCGGCGCGGGACCCGGCGGGAAGCCGTGGAAACCACCGAAGGGGTGGGCACCCTGCTGCCATTCGCTCTTCGGCGGCTCACTGCCCGGCAGGCCCTGTTCCTGCGCGGGCTGTGCGTATCCCGGCGACCACGGGCTGGGGTCACCGGCCGCCCCATGAGAAGGCTCGGGTGTGACCGCACCATGCTGGGCGGTCTGGTCGGGCCCTTGCGATGAAGGCCCAACGGCGCCTGGGAAGTTCTCGGTCATGCCCCTACTGTGCCGCGCCAGCCTGAGAACGTCCTGAGACACGCCTTGGCCGCGGATGTGGATTTCTCTCACCCCTTGCCGGGCTTCAGGCGCTCCGCGATCTGCTCCGGCGTCACGTCGTTGATCCACACGCCCATGCCCGATTCGGACCCGGCCAGGTACTTCACCTTGTCCGCAGTCCGGAGCACCGAGAACACCTCAAGGTGCAGCCAGCACAGATGGCGGCCAACCCTGGCCGGCGCCTGGTGCCAGGCGGCGACATAGGGCAGTGGACGGTCATACAGTCCGTCGAGGCGGCCCAGGACGTCCAGATACAGGATCGTGAAGTCATCCCGTTCGACGGCGGACAGGGCGGGCAGGTCGGGCACCTGGCGGTGCGGCACCAGCTGCACCTGCACCGGCCATCGCGACGCCGCTGGCACGAAGGCCGTCCAGTGGGCCGACGATGCAATGACCCTGGCACCCGCGGCGCGCTCGGCGGCCAGCACGTCGCCCATCAGCATCCGGCCGTGCTCGTCGTGGTAGCTGGCCGCGACGTCGAGCATGCGTGCGGTCCTTGGCGTGAGGAACGGATAGCCATAGATCTGACCGTGCGGGTGGTGCAGGGTGACGCCGATCTCCTCGCCACGGTTCTCGAAGGGGAACACCTGCTCGACACCGGGCACCTGGTTGAGTGCCTCGGTGCGGTCGGCGAGCACGTCGACGACCGTGCGCACCCTTGACGGGCTCAGCGAGCCGAAGGAACTGGTGTGCTCGCTGGTGAAGCAGACGACCTCACAACGACCGCGGCCCGGCGCCGTCGGCACCATCGGCATCCCGTCGACGACCGCCGGTGCACCGGGCACCCCAGTGGCGAAGGAAGGAAACCGGTTCTCGAAGACCACCACGTCGTAGCTGGACTCGGGCACCTCGGTCGGCCGGCCGGGCGTGCTCGGGCACAGCGGACACAGATCGGCCGGCGGCTTGTAGGTGCGAGTCTGCCTGTGAGTGGCCATCGCCACCCACTCGCCGGTCAACGGGTCCCGGCGCACCTGTGACCGGGGAGCCTGCTCGGGCAGGTCTCTCGTGTCCACCGCCGTGCGAGCAGGAGCGCTTGGGGTATCGTCGAAATAGATGATCTCTCGTCCGTCCGCCAGTCGCCTCGAGGTCCTGGTGATCCCGCTGGACGAGTCGTGCGTTGGCTCAGCCACGAGGTCTCCTCGCTAGAGCTCGTCGGTCTCGTGACCGCAAGCGTTGCTGTGGTCGGTACGGGGTGACCTCGTCGACACACCGGCCGGTCGCCCCGGGATCGACACCATCCAACAACACTGGTCAGGACGAGGGCCGCCCGGGCAGTTTCATCGTCATCAGCGCGCCGCCCTCGGGCGCTGAGCCCGCGACGACCGTACCGCCATGCCTGGCCGTGACCTGCGCGACGATCGCAAGACCGAGCCCCGAGCCGGGCAGAGTGCGCGCCTCGGAAGATCGATAGAACCGCTCGAACACGTGCGGCAGATCCGCCTCGGCGATGCCCGGTCCGGCATCGGCGACCTGGACGAGCATCGTTCCGTCTTCGCAGGCCCGCATGTCCAGCCTGACCGTTCCGCCCTCTGGACTGAACTTGATGGCATTGTCGAGCAGGTTGAGCACCGCACGTTCCAGCGCGTGCGCCTCGCCGAGCAGGAACCACGGCCGCAGGTGCGTCACGAACCGCACACCCGAACCGCGACGGCGGGCCCTGTTCAGCGCGCGTTCGACCACCTCGACCAGCTCGACCGGCTCGTGGATCGCCTGTGGGGCGTCCTCCCTCGCCAATTCGACGAGGTCCCCGACGAGCGTCGTCAACTCGGCGAGCTGCGCCTTGACGTCGTCGTAGATCTCGTCCCGATCCTGTTGCGAAAGCGTTGGGGCACCCGGCTTCTCCGAAGCGAGCAGCAGTTCCAGGTTCGTGCGCAACGAGGTCAGCGGGGTACGCAACTCGTGGCCGGCGTCCGCGACGAGGCGGCGCTGCCGTTCCTGCGACTCCGCCAGGGTGCCGAGCATCGTGTTGAAGCTCGTCGTCAGCAAGGCCAGTTCGTCGTCGCCGGAAACCGGAATCGGTGTGAGGTCACCAGTGTTGGCCACTCGTTCGGTGGCCTGTCGCAGCCGAGCCACCGGGCGCAACCCTCCCTGCGCGACGGCGGTGCCCGCCAACGCGGCGACCAGCACACCACCGATACCGAGAAACAGCAGGACCAGGCTCAACCTGGCGAGCAGCGACTGGGTGGGCCGGAGTGACTGCGCGAACACGATCGCCGTGCCGGGCCGCACCTGGCACGCGACCACGACCTTGTCCGTACGATCGTCGGTCCGTGGAAGCGAGCATCCTCCGCCGTACACGACACTGGTCTCGATCGGGCCGTACGGCGGCCGCGACGCCGCGTCGATCGGATAAACCAGTCCATGGGCGCCGAGAATCCCGACCAAGAGGTCGCTGGTGGTGAAGACGGCGGCCGGGATGACGCCTTCGACCACGACCTTGCTGTGCGCCGCCTCGACCGCGCGGTCGGCGAGGTTTTGTTCCAGCTGGCTGTACAGGCTCGTGCGCACCGTCACGAAGGCACCGACGGAGGCGAGAGCGACCGCACCGCCGACACAGATCGCGGTGAGCAGAATAACCCGCGACCTCAGCGAGACACGCTGCAGTACGCGTCCGACTCTTCCGTTGTCGCCCGAGGCGGCCGCGGACTCGTGTTGCTGGCTCACGGAGGGGTCTGCCTCATCACGTAGCCCACTCCGCGAACGGTATGCAACAGCCGCGGTTCGCCTGCTGCCTCCGTCTTGCGACGCAGGTAACCGACGTAGACCTCCAGTGCGTTGCCGGAGGTCGGGAAGTCGTACCCCCAGACGTCCTCCAGGATGCGTCCCCTTGTCAGCACCTGTTTCGGATGCGCGAGGAACAGCTCGAGCAGGCTGAACTCGGTGCGGGTCAGGCTGATCTGGCGCTCACCGCGGCGTACCTCCCTTGTGCCGGGATCGAGCTGGAGATCCGCGAAGGACAGTGCGGGCTCGGGCTCGGGTCCGATGTCCTCGGCGACGGCTCGCCGCAGCAGCGCACGCAGTCTCGCCAGCAGCTCCTCCAGCGCGAAGGGCTTCGGCAGGTAGTCATCGGCGCCGGCGTCCAGGCCAGCGACCCGATCAGAGACCGCGTCACGCGCTGTGAGGACCAGTACCGGCAGGTCGTCTCCGACACTGCGCAGACGGCGACAGACTTCCAACCCGTCCAGCCTCGGCATCATCACGTCGAGGACCATCGCGTCCGGCCGGCGGTCGGCGATCGCCTGCAGCGCCTGCTGGCCGTCGGTGGCCAGCTCGACCTGGTAGCCGTTGAACTGCAACGACCGGCGCAGCGACTCGCGTACCGCCCGGTCGTCGTCGACCACGAGGATGTGCATGGGGCCAGTGTTGCGCGTCGTCCTGAGAGACGACTGAGAACGGGATTGATCACGTGCCGGCGTGTCGTCGAGTCCGCACCGGCGGTGACGGAAGGGAAAGAAATACACATCACAAAGAACTGCGCAGCGTGACCGGGTGGACTACTATCCGTTAGACTTTCTCTGAACAGGCCAGTCCCGCGACCGGCGTTCACTGGATGGCCGCCAGCGCAGCAGACTGGTCCCACAGGGCATTGACCGGACAATGAGGACCATGAAGATCATCCTGGTGCGGCACGCGGAAAGCCTTGGCAACGTTGACGAACTCGCGTATTGCCGGATTCCCGATCACGCCTTGCCGCTGACGACGATGGGTGAGCGCCAGGCAATCGAGGCTTCCATCGCGATCCGCGAGCTGCTGGTTCCCGGCCCGGTGGCGGTCTACGTCAGTCCGTACCTTCGTACCAGGCAGACGCTGCAGTTACTTGACGTCGAGGACCTCGCCGAGCGCACGGTCGCTGAGCCACGCCTGCGCGAGCAGGACTGGGGCAACCTGCAGGATCCGGTCGAACAGGAGATCCAGAAGCGCCAGCGGCACGAGTTCGGACACTTCTTCTACCGGCTCGCACACGGTGAGTCTGGCGCCGACGTCGATGACCGGGTGGCCAGCTACCTCGCGGAGCTGGAGTTGCGGATGCTCAGGCAGTCCGACCACCCCAAGACAGTGCTGGTCGTCTCACACGGGCTTGCGATGCGGCTGCTGTGTCGGCGGCTGTTCTCCTGGAGCATCGAGCTGTTCGAGTCGTTGTCCAACCCCAATCACTGCGAGTATCGAATCTTGGAGCGCGACGAGGAAGGCCGGTGGAGCATCGACCGCCCGTTCGCCCAGTGGCGCGAAGCGCCCGACGGATCGTCGCAGAAGCCCTCGATCCGCTGACCTGCTCGCCGGCCGGGCGTTCACCGCCCGTTCAGCTGGGGCAGGATGCCTCGGGTGATGCTTTACGAGGTGCTCAATCGGCGCAGGGATACCCGAAGTGAGTTCACCGGCGCGCCGGTCGACGATTCGGCACTGCACCGGATACTCGCCGCGGCACACAGCGCGCCGAGCGTCGGACTCTCCCAGCCCTGGGACTTCGTAGTCATCCGGGACGATGCGACGAGGCTGGCGTTCCGCGATCACGTCAACGCCGAGCGCGCCGTCTTCGCCGCCTCCCTGCCTCCGGACCGGGCCGAGGTGTTCGCCACGATCAAGGTCGAGGGAGTACTCGAATCCAGTCTCGGCATCGTCGTCGGCTACGACCCCAGACGCGGGGCACCGGCGGTACTCGGCGGACACACGATCGCCGACACCGGGGTGTACTCGGTGTGCCTTGCCATCCAGAACCTGTGGCTCGCGGCGACGGCGGAGGGGCTCGGTGTCGGCTGGGTCAGCTTCTACCGCGAGGAGTTCCTGCGGGATCTCGTCGGGCTGCCGGCCGGATCGCGGCCGATCGCCTGGCTGTGCGTCGGACCGGTACGCGAGCTTCCGGACACACCCGACCTTGAGCGTCGTGGATGGCGTCACCGCCTTCCGCTCGAGCACGTCGTCCACCACGAGCGGTACGGTCGGCGGCAGACGCGTGACGAGAACGAACCTGCGGGTTCCGAACTCAGCTGAGCGGCGGAATGCCGCTCAGGCGATCAGGCCTCCGCGGTAGGCGACGAGTGCGGCCTGAACCCGGTTCACCGCACCGATCTTGCCGAGCACCGAGGAGACATACCCTTTGACGGTGGCCTCGGACAGGTGCAGGGTGCCACCGATCTCGGCGTTCGACATCCCTTGTCCGATCAGCGTCAACACCTCCCGCTCACGGTCGGACAGGGAGGCGAGCAGCCGGCGTGCCGGCTCGGCGATCTTCTCTCCGTCCGCGACAGCGGCCAGCACTCTTGCCGCCACCCCCGGATCCAATACCGCACCGCCGCGTGCCAGATCACGGACCGCTTTGACCAGCTGCTCAGGCTCGGTGTCCTTCAGCAGGAAGCCGCTGGCTCCCAGCCGCAGCGACTCACTGACGTACTCGTCGACATCGAAGGTGGTCAACATGGCTACCCGGGGAGGATCCGGCAGGGTACGCAGGCGCCGCAATGCCATAAGCCCGTCCGCCGAGCGCATCCGGACGTCGAGCAGCACGACATGCGGTCGGTGTTGGCGCGCCAGGTCGGCGACGAGCAGGCCGTCGTCACACTCCGCCACTACCTCAATGCCCTCGGCACTGTTGAGGATCAGCTTGAGTCCGGACCGAACGAGATCCTCATCATCGGCCAGCATCACTTTGATCACGGACGCCTCCCCGCTCGGGCGTTACGTCCTCGCGCGCGTCCAGGAACACCCCTTCACGACGCAGTCACGAGTGACCCCAGTGTCATCACATCACGTAGCCCCGGTTTTGCCTAGCAGTCGCCGCCAGTTGATGCGGAGTTCATCTCCGTCAACTGTTGCCAGTCTGTTAACGGGTCAACAGCGGTGACGTATGCCGACACACACGCGACAGGCACTCCACCCTTCCGGACAAACCGCACACCACGGCGCAGCGCGGTTCTTGGCGCCGCGCGAACAACGCCCCCAGCAGCAAGGACACCCGAGCACCAGGACCGAGGCCCCGCCTGAGATTCTACCGACAAATGCCGTGAGAGGTTGTCCATGAATACCGTTTACGCGGTTTCCTGTGGCCAGCGGAGTAGCGCTGACATTATCTCGGTAATCCACGGCCGCCAACGCTCCTACGACGGTCCCATGACTGTTCGCCCACGGCGTACGACTGGAGCAGATTTCCGGCGCCGACATTTGTCAACGCGACACTCAGGCGACAATTACGACAGAAGCGCGCCACCCGTACCGAGACGAACTGGCCAACTCGTCGGTGGTCGACCCGCTCGACGTACACTGACCGTAACGATCTCACGACGGCCAGCACACGCGTAGACAGGTGATCGACGGCACGAGACCCGACCCGGTCAAGCGGCGATCGTCATGCCGG
This sequence comes from Kutzneria sp., assembly GCA_019239965.1. Taxonomy (GTDB): domain Bacteria; phylum Actinomycetota; class Actinomycetes; order Mycobacteriales; family Pseudonocardiaceae; genus Kutzneria. Next base: position 59,305 of record JAFAZC010000034.1, read on the forward strand.
CTAAGCTGCACGAGCAGTAGGGCAGGCCCTCGTAGCTCAGGGGATAGAGCATCGGTTTCCTAAACCGTGTGTCGCAGGTTCGATTCCTGCCGGGGGCACAGAGTAACGATCATGGTGCTGATCAGGTCAAACAGGTCAGAGTAGCGATCTTCGTAGCTCCTTATTGATGATCTTTAGATCGTCGCGTGGGGCTATCCGTGGTGCGAGCAGGCTTACACTCACACCACGGGCACCTCCAAGACTGGCCGCAAACCCCGCGAGCGTGGCGAGATCGAGACGCTGCCGAGCGGCTCGCTACGCGTCAAGGTGTACGCCGGGATCGACCCGCTGAGCGGTCGTCGGAACTACCTCACGGAGACCATTCCGGCAGGGGACACCGCAGAGAAGGACGCCAAGAAGACGCTTACGCGGCTCATCAACCAAGTTGACGAACAGCGCAACCCGCGCACCAAAGCGACTGTCAACCAATTGATGGATCGGTATCTCGAGTTGCTCGACGTCGATACCAACACCCGCAAGGGCTACGAGGGGTACATCAAGAACCATATTCGCCCGCTGCTTGGTGAGCATCCCGTTGGCAGGCTGGACGGCGAGACCCTGGACTCCTTCTATACAATCCTACGCACCTGCCGTGCCCACTGCGGCGGCAGGAAATACATTGAACATCACCATACAAAGCGCTCAGAGGAGCGTACCGACCGATGCCGTACGCACAAGTGTCGACCATTGGAGAATAATTCTATACGACAGATTAATTGGTGCCTCAGCGGAGCATTGAAACGAGCTGTCCGTTGGCGGTGGATCACAATAAATCCGATCGACCAAGCAGAGCCACCGAAGGCAACTCCATCAAACCCTCATCCCCCAACCCCCGAGCAGGCCGCTGCCATCGTCAACAAAGCGTTGAAGGATTTCCCTTGGGGTATGTTGATATGGGTAGCTATGACTACCGGTGCCAGGCGTGGTGAACTGTGCGCTCTTCAGTGGCATCTGCTCACCTGGACAACGCTGTGCTTGGAATTCGTACGAGCATTGGACAGGACAGTACGAAGACCTGGGAGAAGGAGACCAAGACCCACCAACAGCGTCGAATCGCACTTGACACTGAAATTGTTGCTCTGTTGCGCGCATATCGCCAACACTGCAAATCTCTCGCAGCCGAGATGTGGCGGAAAGTCAATCCTCAAGGTCGAGTATTCTCGACCTCGATCGATCACAGTACGTGGCTCAAGCCTGACTCAGTTTCGCAACGTTACCGACGAATGTGCGAAAAGCTGGGTTGGGACATGAACATTCACCAGTTGCGGCACTACTCAGCTACTGAGCTGATCGCTGCCGGAGTCGATGTCCGCACCGTTGCGGGTCGTCTCGGCCACGGTGGCGGGGGCGCAACCACTCTGCGCGTCTACTCGGCATGGGTGTCAGAGGCAGACCAGAGAGCAGCCGGAAACCTCGGCGGCAGGATGCCGAATCCGCCAATCGCTATCGACACAGCTGGCGTACCGACCACCACTTTGGAGCCTGACGAGCCGGATAGCCCGTACAAGCGGATCGCTGCCGATCTACGAGGGGCAATCGTCTGCGGAGCACTGCAACCGGGAGCCAAGATTCCGACCATGGTAGAGCTTTCCCATCGTTACGGCGTATCGGTCGGCAAGACCGGGTTCCTGAAGAAGGGCACCCGCTCCGCCGGCGTGCAACGGCAGTACTCCGGCACCGCCGGACGGATCGAGAACTGCCAACTCGGCGTGTTTCTTGCTTACACCACAAGCAAAGGCCGCACGCTGATCGATCGCGAACTCT
>JAFAZC010000045.1 GCA_019239965.1 Kutzneria sp.
GTTCGTTCGCAACCCTATGCATCGGCAATGGGATCCCCAGTACGGGTGCGGAGTCATGCAGTGCTGTCCCGATCCGGACGAGCTACGCCATCTCCTCGATCTTGTCGCGCATGCTCTGCCGACCAAGGACGCGCGAGTCTTCCGCAAAAAACTCGCAGCCCTCGACGACCTGTGGTGATCAGAGCCAATCCCTCTTGACAAACCCATAGGGACACCCCCCGGCACAACGGGAGGTGGAGCGCTACAACCGAATTCTGGCCGAGGAGTTCCTCTACGCCCGAACCTGGACCTCCGAGCAGGAACGCTCGAACGCCCTCAGCGTGTGGAACACGCACTATAACTACCACCGCCCGCACGGTGCGGTTGGCGGACAGCCACCCGCCGCAATGCTCGACCAGCGCGTCACGAACGTCGTGGCCTCATACAGCTAGCGGTTGCCGCTGACTCGTGTTCATTTGGCTCAATATTAATCTTCACTGAAATCACGGTGATACCTGTCAGACACGGCAACAGAGACAGGGGCGTCCAGGTTGGTCAGCCGGTGGGCATCGCCGGCATTCCGAAGCCCTTCATGAAGACACGCTGCATGGCATCGCGATCGACGTTGTCCATATCCGCCGGATGCCGCGCGGTGACTGCGGCACCAGGGTAGGCCATCGCCGTCTCCACCGCCTCGAGCAACGCCGCCGCCGTCACACCGGCCGTGTAGCGCCCGGCGATCCATTCTCGGGCCGCCAAGCGCATCGACTCCTCGTCGGGCGTCCCATCCAGCAGCGACAGCGCGCGGTCGGCGAGCAGCGTGGTGCGCTGATCGGCGACCTGCCAGGTACCTGGTGCGCCGAACAGCTCCCGACCACCGCCGGCTCCGTATCCGACGACGAGACACCCTGACGCCAACGCCTCGGCGATGGGCAGTCCGAAGCCCTCGAACAGTCCCAGCGCCACGAAGACGGAGGTCTCACCCAGAATCCGCGCCACCTCGGTCTCCGGCAGACCCTCCAGCGGGGTCAGCTCGACACCGGCGGACCGGGGATCCCGGCGGAGCAGCCGTTCCAGGACCATGGCCTCCAGTGGGCGCTTACGCGGCATCCACGCGATCCGGCGGACCCGGGAACCCGCGGGCCGGAACAGGTCAAGGTCCAGCGGATTCGGGATCAGCGACACGGGGATCTCCGGTTCGGCCCGGCTGAGCACGTCAGCACTGTCCTCGGAGACCACCCAGGCCCCGGCCACCGCACTCCAGTCGGGATAGTCGTCCTCGGCGCCGAACTGCAAGTAGGTCAGGAAGTGGTTCTGGTTGATGATCACCTTGCGGGCTCCCGGTGCCGGATCACCACCGGGACGCAGCACCCCCTCCGGCACCGCGAGCAGGTCTCGCTCGGTCAGCTCCAGCTGAGGGCCGAACAGTCTCGGAGCCGGGCTGTCGAACCACTCGTAGCGGTACCCCGGGGCCGGCAACCAGACATAGGCGTCGACACCTGCCTTGACCAGCAACTCGACGTGTCGGTGCAGGACCCGTACACCTCCGAGCGGAGCGGGAGACTCGGGCACCGCATAGATGACTCGACCGTTCACGGCAGCTCCCTCAAAATTCTTCATTTGATGAACTTATCGTAGCGCACGAGTCAGCGGAGGCAAGATGAGACCGACGCCGGCTCGAGAACAATCCGTGTTTGACAACGCTAATTTTAGTTTCCACTGAAGTAATAGTCAGTATGATAGTTAGACGCCCGTTGGTCGATCCTCGTACGGAGTAGACAGCACCACGGTGGTCCTGGTGGACACATGTGCCAGTTCGCGGATCTGACGCAGCAGATCCTCCAGCGCGCTCGGACCGGCGACCCTGACTTTCAACACGTACGAAGCGTCCCCCGCCACCGAGTAACACGCCTCGATCTGGGTGAGGTGCCGCAGCCGAAGCGGATAGTCGTCAGGAGCGGCCGGATCGATCGGCGTCAGCGAGATGAACGCGGTCAGCGGGAGCCCCACCTGCTCACCGTCGAGGATGGCCGCATACCCCTTCACCACCCCACGCTGTTCCAGTCTCCTGACCCGCTGGTGCACCGCTGACACGCTGAGGCCGACCCGCTCGGCCAGATCGGTGAAGCTGCACCGCCCGTCAGCGGTGAGCACGCGCAGGATCGCACGGTCGATCGGCTCGAGCGAACTCACGCGGGCAACACCACCAGGTCATGCGACTGATCGTTCCGGCAGATCGAAGCCTAGCCGTGTCGCGGTGTCATAACGGTGACCAACTGACGTCCAGATGGCGGATGTCTTCGTTCCCGGTGACGCGATTGACTCCTTGATGTCACCTGTTTGGGGGCTTAAGTTTCTCGATACGAGAAAAATTCACAGATAGTGACATGGGGGCGGCCAGTGGACATCTTGTTGATATCGATCCTCGGAGCGCTGGCCGCCGGCTGTTGGCTGTGCATCCTGCGCCCGACGTCCACGCACGTGGTAACCAGGCCGCTGAGCCTGCGCAGGTCCCGTCGCTCCACCGAGCGGCTGCTGCGGGACCTGGCCGCCACCGGTCAGCTGGCCCCTCCGCTGCCACGCCGCGGGAACGAGCACCTCGACGTCAGTCACGTGACCATCGTCCGCCGGACCGTTCCCTCCGTACCGGAACCGACCGGCTGCCGCACGCCCGACATCGTGGCCTGACCCCGCGTCGAGTGAGCCAGCGCTGTCCCCTGTCCTGCCCTGCTGGCAAGCTTGCGGAGTGATCGCGCCCCTGGTGCTGCTCGACGCGGCCAGCCTGTACTTCCGCTCCTTCTTCGCGCTGCCGGAGTCGATGACCGCGCCCGACGGCACACCGGTCAACGCGGTGCGAGGCTTCGCCGACACCGTGGCCAGGGTCCTTGTCGACCGCGGACCCGGGCGCCTGGTGGCCTGCCTCGACGCGGACTGGCGGCCCCAGTTCCGGGTCGAGGCCCTGCCCTCGTACAAGGCACACCGGGTGGTTCCCGGCGAAGGTGACCAGGAGACGGTGCCCGACGCCCTGACCGTCCAGGTTCCGGTGATCCTCGACCTGCTCGACGCCGCCGGCCTGGCCACCGCCGAGGCCACCGGCTACGAAGCCGACGATGTGATCGGCACACTCACGGCCGCCGAGGCCGAGGCCCGGGTCGAGGTCGTCACCGGCGACAGGGACCTGTTCCAGGTGGTTCGCGACGAACCCACCGTGGCCACTGTCGTCTATGTCGGCCGAGGCTGGGCAAAGGCGGAGGTGATCGGCACGGCGGAGTTGGCCGCCAAGTACGCACTGCCCGCCGAGCGGGTCGGCACCGCCTACGCCGACATGGCCATTCTGCGGGGTGACCCGTCCGACGGGCTGCCCGGCGTGCCCGGGATCGGGGAGAAGACCGCCGCCAAGCTAATCACCGAGTTCGGCTCGCTCGACCAGCTGGTCGCGGCCGTGTACGACGGCAGAGACCGACGGCTGAGCGCGAAGGTGCGCGAACGGATGATGGCGGCCGCCAGCTATCTGGACGCGGCACCGACCGTCGTGCGGGTGGCCGTTGACGCCCCGGTCGTGCTCGACCGCTCCGGCTCGGTCCCCGACGCGTCGTTCGACGTCGACCGGCTCACCGAACTCAAACGCCAATGGGGCCTGGGGAGCTCGGTGGACCGGCTGGTCGCCGCTCTGCGTGCCGGTCAGCGCTGACCGGAGGTGGCGTTGACCCGGACGGGGATGCGATCGTCGTCAGGATGACAAACTGGACGGCCGCCGACATTCCCCGACTCTCCGGCATGACCGCACTGGTCACCGGAGCCACCAGCGGAATCGGGTACCACACGGCACTGCAGCTGGCCGCCCACGGCGCGCACGTCCTGCTCGGAGCCCGCGCTCCGGACCGCGCGGACCGCGCCGTCGCCGGGATCCGGGCGGCGGTACCCGCGGCCAAGGTCGATCCTGTCCTGGCGGACCTCGCTGACCTCACCGCTGTCCGGGACGCGGCCGCCGGTGTGCTGGCCGCTCACGACCACATCGACCTGCTGATCAACAACGCGGGAGAGAAGTTCGTGGCCCGGCGCCGGGTGACCAGGGATGGGTTCGAGACCCAGTTCGGCACCAACCATCTCGGCCACTTCGCGCTGACCGGACTACTGCTGCCGGCCCTCCTGCGCCGCGCGGGGGCACGGGTGGTGACGATGACCAGCATCGCCCACCGGCTGTTCGGTATGGACTTCGACGATCCGCAGCACGCCCGCCGCTACAGCGCCAGCCGTGCCTACGGCAGATCCAAGCTGGCCACCCTGCTGTTCGCCCTCGAGCTGGACCGCCGCCTGCACGGCCACGGCGGCGCGATCAGTCTCGCGGCTCATCCCGGCATAGCCACCGAGCCTGTGCCCAGGTCACTGGGCAGACTGATCGTCCAGTCCATGGCTGACGGCGCACTGCCGTCGCTGTACGCGGCCACCTCGCCCACGGTGGAGGGTGGCCAGCTGTACGGGCCGGGAAACCTGGTGCGCACCAAAGGCTCGCCCCGCCTGGAGCGGCCATCGGCCCGGGCTCGCGACGCCGCGGCGGGCCGCCGGCTGTGGGACCTGTCGGAAACGCTGACCGGCGTCCGGTACGACTTTGCCCGTCCCTGACCGGCACGGTGCCGAGGTCACTGGGGCTGGCCGACCTCGTAGTGTCCGTCGTCGGCCTTGACCGTGATCTGCACGGACTTGGTCTGGCCGTCGACCACCGCCTTGCAGGTGAACGTCGAGCCGACCTTGACAGGTTGGTCGGGCGGACAGGTCACGGTGCCGACATTGAGCTTGTAGTCGTTCTTGAGGACATCGGTGACGCCGTTCTGCACGTCGCTGTTGCTGAAGACCTTCCGGGTAAGGAAGCCCGGTGTGACGAACGCGAGGAAGGCGACCACCGCGATGAGCACCACCAGGACGATGATCACGACCGTCACCACGACGGACGAGGACTTCTTGCCAGACGCCGGCGGCTCTCCGTACCCGGGGGCCTGTCCGTACTGGCCGCCCGGCGGGTAGCCGGGCTGCTGCCCCCACTGTGGCTGCCCCGGTTGCGGCTGCGGGCCCCACTGCTGCGGCAGACCGGGTTGCTGTGGCTGTTGCCCCCACTGCGGCGGCGCGTAACCGCCTTGCTGTCCGGTCGGGTCCGGCGGAACCTGTCCGTACTGGCCGCCCGGCGGGTAGCCGGGCTGCTGCCCCCACTGTGGCTGCCCCGGTTGCGGCTGCGGGCCCCACTGCTGCGGCTGACCGGGCTGTGGCGCGGCCGGAACGCCACCGGCCGGCGTGCCAGGGTATCCACCAGGCTGTGGCTGCTGGCCCCACTGCTGCGGACCGTTCTCCCCCGACGGTTCGTGCGGGCTGGTCATTGTCGCCTCCGTGATCTTCGACCTTCGCAAATACCGGCCGCGTTGCCGCGATCAAACCACAGTGTCGTTTCGCGTTGGCAGCCGAGTCTGCCGCCCACCCGCCCCCCACTATGTCGTGGCCATCGCCACGACCCCACGCCGCAGCGCGCGCACGGCCTCGGCGGCCGTCGCGCCGACCGGCTCCCGGGTGCCCACCACGTCACGCACCTGGTCGAGCAGGTCGATCACCTGACGGCACCAGCGAACGAAATCCCCGGCGGACAGCTCCTGGCCGGCGGTCTCAGCCGAGACGAGCACCTTTTCCAGTGACTCGCCCCGGGCCCACCGGTACACCGGCCACGCGAAGCCAGGATCGGGCCGCCGCGTTCGTGCCAGCTTGTGCCTGCTCTCGTCCTCTTCCAGGGCGGACCACAGCCGCATGGTCTCCTCGAATGCCGTGCTGACCGGCCCGGAGGGCAGCCTCGGCTCGACAGGACCATCCCTGCGAGCCTCGAACACCAGCGCGGACACCACGGCCGCGAGCTCGGGCGACCCGAGTCCCTGCCATGTCCCGTAGCGAAGACACTCGGCGGCGAGCAGGTCGGACTCGCTGTAGAGCCGGGCGAGCCGGCGGCCGTGACTGGTCACCTCGTGCTCGCCCTCAGCCAGATAGCCCCGTTCGCACAGCAATCCGCGAATCCGGTCGAACGCCAATGCCAGCGAGTGCGTCGTCGCGGCGATCTGGCGCTCGATCCGTTCGGTCTCGGCCGCCAGCCGCTGGTGCCGCTCCCCCCACCGTGCGTGGGTCTCCCGGTCCGCACACCCGTGGCAGGGGTGCGCGCGCAGTGCCCTACGCAGCGCCGCGAGCTCAGCGTCGTCCCCGGATGAGCGGGATCGCCGACGACTCCGGTCGGGCACGGTGATCCCGGTGTCGCGCAGACTCGCCGCCAGGTCACGGCGGACGCGCGGGGAACGGCAGTCGACAGTGCGTGGCAGCCGCATCCGGCCGAGCGGCTCGACCGGGGTCGGGAAGTCGGCCACCGACAACGTGCCCGCCCACCGATCCTCGGTCAACACGAACGGTCGCGGTTCGCCGAGCGGATCGAGTCCGGGATCGATCACGACGGCGACACCGGACCGCCGGCCGGACGGCACCGCGATCACGTCGCCGCGCCGCAGCCGCTCGAGCGAGGCGGCGGCCTCGGCCCTCCTGCCGGCGCTGTTCTGCCTGGCGAGGGCCTTCTCGCGGGCACTGAGCTTGTACCGCAGCGCCGCGTACTCGGTGAAGTCCCCGAGATGACAGGTCATCGCCTCCGCGTAGCCGGTGAGCGCTTCGCGGGCGGCGGCCGCCCGCTTGGCCAGTCCCACCACCGAACGGTCCGCCTGGAACTGGGCGAAGGACTGTTCCAACATGTCGCGGGCGGCACTGGCGCCGACCTGCCCGACCAGGTTGACCGCCATGTTGTACCCGGGCCGAAACGACGAGCGCAGCGGGTAGGTCCGGGTGGAGGCCAGGCCGGCGACCTGCTTGGGATCGACCCCGGGCTGCCACACGACGACGGCGTGCCCCTCGACGTCGATGCCGCGCCGACCGGCGCGGCCGGTGAGCTGTGTGTACTCGCCGGCGGTGAGTTCAACGTGGGCCTCGCCGTTGTACTTGACCAGTTTCTCCAGGACCACTGTGCGGGCGGGCATGTTGATACCGAGCGCGAGGGTCTCGGTGGCGAACACGATCCTGACCAGACCCCGGACGAACAGCTCCTCCACGGTCTCCTTGAACGCCGGCAGCAGACCCGCGTGGTGGCTGGCGACGCCTCGTTCCAGCGCGTCCCGCCAGTCCCAGTAACCGAGCACCTGTAGGTCACCTTCGGGCAGGTCCTTCGTCCGCTCGGCGATCACGGCGCGGATCTCCTCGAGCTCCTCGGCATCGGTCAGCCGCAGGCCGGCGCGCACGCACTGGGTGACGGCCTCGTCACAGCCGGCGCGGCTGAAGACGAAGTCGATGGCCGGCAGCAGCCCGGCCTGGTCCAGCCTGGTGACGACGTCGACTCTGGACGGGGGCCGGAAGCGGGACGGTCCGCCGCCGCGGGCCCGCACCGCACGTGGGCCGCGCCCGCGGCCGAACGGGACGTGGTGCCGACTCATCTCCTCGGCCCTGCGCAGCAGCGATGGGTTGATCCGCTGCTCGCCGTCCCCCGCGTCGCCGGCGAACAGGTCCATCATCCTGCCGCCAAGCAGCATGTGCTGCCACAGCGGAACCGGTCGATGCTCATCCACCACAACCGTGGTGTCACCGCGCACCGTGACGAGCCATTCGCCGAACTCCTCCGCGTTGCTGACCGTCGCGGACAGGCCGACCACGCGGACGCTCGCGGGCAGGTGCAGGATGACCTCCTCCCACACCGCGCCGCGGAAGCGGTCGGCGAGGTAGTGGATCTCGTCCATCACCACGTAGCCGAGCCCGCGCAGGGCCGACGACGAGGCGTACAGCATGTTGCGCAGTACCTCGGTGGTCATCACCACCACCGGGGCGTCGCCGTTGACCGCGGTGTCGCCGGTGAGCAGTCCGACCCGCTGCGCCCCATGGCGCGCCACGAGGTCGGCGTACTTCTGGTTGGACAGCGCTTTGATCGGCGTTGTGTAGAAGCACTTGCTGCCGCCGGCGAGGGCGAGGTGCACGGCGAACTCGCCGACCACGGTCTTGCCGGCGCCGGTCGGGGCGCATACGAGGACCCCGTGCCCGCCTTCCAGTGCCTGGCAGGCGTTTCGCTGGAACGGGTCGAGTTCGAACGACAGCATCGACGCGAACTCAGCCAGTCGGGGGTGGGCGGCACGGCGACGGGACGCGGCGTACGCCCGGGCTGGGGATGATGAACGGCTGGCGGCCACGCCGCCAGGCTTTCATATCGCGCCGACATCCCACACGGGACTTGCCGAACGCGGACGTATCGGACTTGTCGGTGCGGTGCTCCAAGATGGTGGCCGTGCGAGTTGCGGTGGTCCCCACACCGGCCGGTGGTGCCCGGCTTCGGGTGCTGGCCGAAGACGGGCGGCCGATCGGCGGCGCGCAGGTCCACGCCGATCTCGTCGAGGCCGTCGGTGTTCTCGAACGGGCCGAAGCACCACGCTGGGTGATGGCGAACACCATGGAGCTGTACCCGCGGCTGCTGGCGGCCGGCGTCACGGTGACACGGTGCCACGACGTCGAGTTGGCCGAGGCGCTGCTGCTGGGGTATGCGGGCCGGTGGGGCGAGCCCCGAGGACTTCCCGCGGCGTGGGCGAGGCTGACCGGTGCGCCGGTACCCCCCGACCGGCCGCCGCGGTCGAGGGACCATCAGCCGACCCTGTTCGACGCCGGCCAGTCCACACCGGGGACGCCGAGCGGTGACGATCCGCTTGACATGCTGGTCGCGGTGCATCAGGCGCAGCGGGAGCGAATGGACGCCATCGATCGGCCCGACCGGTTCCACCTGCTGGTGGCCGCCGAGTCCGCCGGGGCGCTCGCGGCGGCCGAGATGGGGCACGCCGGCATGCCGTGGCGGGCCGATGTCCATTCGGCCCTGCTGACCGAGCTGCTCGGTCCGCGGCAGGCCCACGGGCTGCCGCCACGTCGGCTCGGCGAGCTTTCCGAACGCATCGCCGCGGCGCTCGGCGACCACCGATTGCATCCCGACTCGCCGGCCGAGGTGGTGCGCGCGTTCGCCCGGGCCGGGATCCGGCTGCCGTCGACCAGGTCATGGGTGCTCAAGGAGATCGACCACCCCGCGGTACCGCTGCTGTTGGAGTACAAGGAGCTGTACCGGATCTACACCGCACATGGGTGGAGCTGGTTGGCGTCGTGGGTGCGCGATGGCCGATTCCGGCCCGAGTACGTTCCGGGCGGCGTGGTGTCGGGCCGGTGGGCGACCCGGGGCGGTGGCGCGCTGCAGATTCCGAAGGCGGTGCGCAGGGCGGCGATCGCCGATCCGGGATGGGTGCTCGTGGTCGCCGACGCGGGGCAGTTGGAGCCCCGGGTGCTCGCCGCGCTGTCCGGTGACGACCGGCTCGCCTTGGCCGGCGGCGGCGGTGACCTGTACCGGACGCTGGCCGACGAGGTGTTCGGAGGCGACCGCAAGCGCGCCAAGATCGGCATGCTTGCCGCGTTGTACGGCCAGACCAGCGGCGAGGCGAGCACTCTCGTCGCGGCCCTGCGCCGGCAGTTCCCGCGCGCCGTGGAGTACGTGGAACGGGCCGCGAGGATCGGGGAGTCCGGTGGGCTCGTGCGGTCGTGGCTCGGCCGGACCTGCCCACCGGCGACCGCGCCGGCGGTGTCGGGGGAACCCGACCCCGACGAGGACGGCGAGTCCGGCGACCTGTCGCTCTCGCCGGGCCGGGCACGGGCCAGAGGCCGGTTCACCAGAAACTTCGTCGTGCAGGCCAGCGCGGCGGACTGGGCACTTGCCCTGCTGGCCACCCTGCGCACCGGTCTTACCGGGATAGGCGCCCCCGGGGACCGGCCCGAACTGGTGTTCTTCCAGCACGACGAGGTGATGGTGCACTGCCGATCCGAGGACGCGCCCGAGGTAGTCGCACTGGTGGAGCGGTCGGCGGCGAGCGCCGGCCGGATCGTCTTCGGTGACACCCCGGTGCGGTTCCCGCTGGACGTGGCCACGGTCGACTGCTATGCCGACGCCAAGTAGCCCCGCGCTGCATCGGGTCAGAACCTGTTGAGCGGCCGGATGTTCGGTGCGACCGCCGAGTTGAGTTGCAGCAGCACGAACAGAGCGATGCTGGCATAGGTGTTGATCACACTCAACGCGAACGCGACGACGTAGAGCAGCTGCGGAATGACGATCCGGCGCTCGAACGCCGGTTGGAACGCCGGCGCCCGTTCGGTGTCGAGCAGCCCGGCGGCCCGTGCGTAGCGCACGCCGGCCAGCAGCAGCAAGCCGAGCACCAGCAGGTTGGCCCAGTAGACGGCGACGGCGGTCCGGAACGTGATGAAGCCCGCCAGCAGCGCCGTGGAGAACGGCAACAGAGACACCCCGAGCAGGAACGTCAGGTTCAGCCAGGTGAAGTTCCGGTCGCACCGGTCGAGATGGTTGAACAGGGTTTGCGCGCCGACGTAGAACATCCCCAAGGTCAGAAAACTCAACAGGTACGCCAGCAGACTTGGAGCGACCTGGCCCAGCGCGTGCCACAGCAGGCCCTCCGCCCCCATCGCCCCGGGCCGCCACAGCGGCTGTTCGCCGTTTGTCAGTGCTTCCACCGGTACGTGGAGATCCAGCACCAGCAGCGTCAGCACGATGGCGAACACACCGTCGTTCAGCGCGGCCAGCCGCTCCAGGTTGCCGCCCGCGACGCGGTGGTAGAGCGACCTCGTCGGCCGCACTCCGCCAGGGGGCTTGTTCGGGTTCATGGCCGTGATCCTCGCAGGCCGGGTATGCCGGCGAACCAGGACACATCTTGACCTGAATGCTGGTTACCGTGCCCGCATGGCATACGACTTCCAGGTCATCGTCGATTCGGTTACCCCGCACGCGCTCGCCGACTGGTGGGCCGACGCGCTCGGCTGGGAGGCGGAGCCAAGTGACGAGGCCTTCATCCGCCGGATGATCGCCGAGGGCCAGGCGAGCGAGAGCGACACCACCACCCACCGCGGAGTCCTGGTCTGGAAGGTGGGCGCGGCGATCCGCAAGCCGGGTCCGGACAGCAGGCGTATCCTCTTCCAGCTCGTCGTGGAGCCCAAGACCGTGAAGAACCGGGTCCATCTCGACGTCTTCGTCGGCGCTGACACCGTCGAGTCCGAACTGGAGCGACTGACTGGGAAAGGCGCCACGTTCCTGCACCGGGGCAAGCAGGGCCCCTACCAGTGGGTCACGGTCGCCGACCCGGAAGGCAACGAGTTCTGCCTCACCTGAGGTGGTTCACACCGGACCTCAGGCGCCGCTGAGTGCACGCCGGACCGCGTCAACGACATGCCGGGGATCCGCGTGAGGATTGACCGGCACGGACCGGAACCACCCGGTCCATCCCGTCGACTGGTGGGACCAGGAAGCGCTACAGGCCGCGCTCACCGCCCGGCACTTCGGCCGGCTGTTCCGTGCCTACCGGCAAGCCCATGACCCTGAGATCCGCCAAGCCACCCTCGGCCGCTGATCGGCATCACCCAGGGACAACTCAGCCGGTACGAACGCGGTAAGCCGGTCAAAGACCTTGCCCGCCTTGAGAAGTGGGCGTGGGCACTGCGTGTACCGGAACGGTTTCTGTGGTTCACCCTCGACGACGCGCACCGCGACGACTGGGACATGACCGACTTGACCCCCACCCTCGACCCTGGGAACGCACACCGAGACCAGGAGGATGATGTGCGCCGCCGGGAGGCTCTGCGACTCGCCGCGTTGGGCGTGACTGTGGCGGGTGCCGACATGATCGTCACACCGTGGGAGCGGGTGACAGCCGCCGCGACCCGTGGCCGACTGCTCGTCGCGGCCGGCGAGACCGACGCCCTGATGGGCTGGCTTCTGTTCGATCGGGGCCAGACCGGACCGGCACAGCCGCCGCGTCGGTGCTGGGCTCGCTCGGCCCGTCGGACAACAAGGTCCGTGCGCTTGTGCTGCCGGACCTGGCGACCACGGCGGTAGCCCATCGCAGCTACGACCGTGCCGACGACTTGGCGACCGTGGCCGCCGATCTCGCCGTCCGGACCGAGGCAAGCTTGGCGCTCGGTCTCCTCCGTGACCTTGCGGGCGTGCCGCCGGCCGGCAAGCGGTCGGCGGCGGTTGAGTCGCTGCGGGGACGTCTGGCCGCGCTGTCTCAGTCGGCCTGAGTCGTCTGCTCGGACACCCAGCTCAGGTACTTGGGGCTGCCGTCGGTGATCGAGGTGACGACGATCTCGGGCACGTCGTAGCTGTGGTTGGCCTTGATGTGCTCGGTCAGTGCAGGCACGCGGTCGGTCGTCGTCTTCGTCGTCAGCCGCCACTCACCCTCGACCTGGATGTCACCCTCCCACCGGTACACCGACCGGATGCGGTCAATCTGGACGCATGCGCCGAGTCGGGCCGCGACGATCCCGCGCGCCAACGTGTCGGCCTTGTCCTCTGAGTCGGTGGTGGTCACAACCTGGCTGTACTCGCTCACGGGGCTCCCTCGGCCTGGTCTGGTCGTCGGCCGTGACGTTAGCGGCCTGGCGTCACAACTCGACCCTTGCGGAAGGCAACGAGTTCTGCCTCACCTGGGGTGGTTCACCGTAGTCGGGAGTCGGTCGACGGCGGAGACGGTAGTACCGATCACCAGTCCAGCAGTCTCGCCAGCGGATCGGGCAACGCCTGGTCGCGGTCCAGCGGGCGCGCCGACACCAGTCGGTCGGCCTGCTTCTCCCCCGCCAGCACGACAGCGGCCTGGTCGGCGGGCAGGAGATTGAACCAGGTTCGGATCAGCCTGTCGCGGCCAGCATCGGTGAGGCGGCCGTACAGCCGCAGCCGGGCCATGCCGCCGTCGGGGTACACGTTGAGCCGGACATGGGTCACCGGTTGGTCCGCGCCGAGCCTGAACCGGTGTCTGGTGTCCGGCTGCAGCCGTGTCCTGGGCAACAGGTCGAACCAGGCCGCCGCGTCGTCGATATCGTCGCCGCATCCGCGAAGGCCCGCCCAGCCGGGCGCGTTTCCCTTGAAGTGACTGGTGTCCAACTCCGCGACGGTGATCGTGCCCTCGGCGGCCAGCCGCAGCAGCACCCAGTCGTTGCCGTGATCGCGGCGGCGGGCGGTCTCCCAGCCCTCCCCCATCACGGCCGCCGATCCCGGGGCGATCAGGTTGACGGGCCTGGCGTAGAACATGTCGCTGCAGCCAAGTACCTGGCCGCCGTTGTCCATCGCGGCAAGGTCGATCACGTCGCCGGGCAGCCACCTTGGGTCGGCAACCGGCTCGCCGTGCACCCGCAGCCGCGCCACTCCGCCGTCGGGGTGGATGGTCAGCCGGACATGCGTCCAGCGCCGGTCGGAATCCACGTCGAACACGTTGGCGTGGTCCCCGCGCAGTGACGACCGCGCGACGATTGTGTGCCAGGTGGCGCCCGCCAACTCGTCCGGGCCGGGGTAGCCCTCGACTGCGCAGCCCTCCACCGAGGCCTCCGGCGGATAGTTGCCGGTGAAGAACGCGGTGTCGATGACGACGCCGTGGACGACACCGGGCACGCCGAGCCGGATGATGGCCTGATCGGCGCCGGGATCGCGGCGCCGTCGCGTCTCCCAGCCGTCGTATACCTGGCCCTTGTGGCCGAAGGTGTGCGCCTGGAACTCCGGGGCCGCCGGCTTGATCAGGTTCTCGCGTTCGGCGAAGGTCTCGTCGCTGGCCCACACCACACTGCCGCCGAGTCGGCGGGAGGCCAGGTCGGGAAGCAGGGTCCAGGCGGGCGCGCCGGTCATGGGCCTCCTCTGGTCAGCAGTGTGCCGTGCGGGTCCTCACCGGTAACACGACGGCCGCGCAGCCAGGTCGCGCGCACCGTACCGGTCAGCCCGCACCCGTGGTAGGGGGTGACCGGGTTGCGGTGTGCCAGCTGCCGCGCGTCCACGGTGAAGCTCTCCTGGAACGCGAACACGCACAGGTCGGCGTCGGCGCCAACGGCGATCCGCCCCTTGCTGGTCAAACCCACCAGATCGGCGGGCCCGCGGGCCATCCAGCGCACGACGTCGGTGAGGCCGTGGCCGCGCCGGCTCGCCTCAGTCCACACGGCCGGCAGCCCCAGCTGCAAACCGGCCACCCCACCCCAGGCACCACCGAAGTCGCCGGTCTCCAGGTGCTTGAGGTCGGCCACGCACGGCGAATGGTCACTGACCACATAGTCGATCGTCCCATCGGCCAATCCCCGCCACAGTGCATCGCGGTTGGCATCCTCTCGGATCGGCGGGCAGCACTTGAACGGCGTGGCCCCGTCGGGGATCGCTTCGGCGTGGAAGGCCAGATAGTGCGGGCAGGTCTCGGCGGTGATCGCGAGCCCCTCCGCTTTGGCGTCGGCGATCAGCGGCAGGGCGCCGGCCGAGGACAGGTGCAGCACGTGCACCCGGGCGCCAGTGCGTCGGGCGAGCTCAATCACCGCGGCGATCGCCACGTTCTCCGCACGCGCCGGCCGGGACGCCAGAAAGTCCCGATATCGCCGCCCGCACGACGGCGGGGCCGCGTCGATCGTCTCGGCGTCCTCGGCGTGCACGATCATCAGCGCGTCCCGCTCACGCACCACACGCAGCGCGTCGGCCAACTCGAAGTGGGTCAGCGGCGGGAACTCCGGCACTCCAGAGTCGAGCAGGAAACACTTGAACCCGAACACGCCGGCGGAGTGCAGCCGCGGCAGTTCCGCCACGTTGCCGGGCACGGCGCCACCCCAGAATCCGACGTCCACGTGCACCCTGCCCTCGGCGGCGGCCCGCTTGACGGCGAGCGAGGGCACGTCGACCGTCGGGGGCAGGCTGTTCAGCGGCATGTCGATGATGGTGGTGACACCGCCGGCCGCGGCTGCCCTCGTCGCCGTGTCGAAGCCCTCCCACTCGGTGCGGCCCGGCTCGTTGACGTGGACGTGCGTGTCCACGAGACCGGGAAGCAGGACCTCATCCTCACCCAGTCGCACCACGTCGCTGGCACCCGCCGACATCGAGGAGAAGCCGTGGGCGGGCTCCACGGCGGCGATCCGGCCGCCACGGACGCCGATCACGCGGTCGGCGATCCCGTCCGGAGTCACCACCCTCTCCGCGTGTATCACCAGATCCATTGTGGACACGCGATCCTCCTCGCAGTCATCAGCAGCATAGGCGTCCAGCGGCGGCCACGAGGACGGCGATACTGTTGACCAGTGCGAAGCGACCTCAGCGGAACCGCGGACGAGGACCTCAGGGCCCAGTTGACGACCTGCCTCGCCGTGCCGCGTTGGGTGCGGGAGGTGATGGCCGGCCGGCCCTACGCCGACCGCGCCGCCTTACTGGCCGCGGCCGACCGCGCCGCCGCGACACTGACCACGGACGAGGTCGCCGCCGCCCTGGCCGGACATCCCAGGATCGGTGAGCACGCGACCGGCGCCGGACCAGCCGCCCTCTTGTCCCGGTCCGAGCAGGCCGGAGTGGACAGTGCGGCCGCGGAGGAGTTCGTGGCCGCCAATCAGGAGTACGAGCGACGTTTCGGCCACATCTACCTGGTCTGCGCGGCCGGCCGCGGCGGGCAGGACCTGCTGGCGGACCTGCGAACCCGGCTCGGCAACGATCGGGACACCGAACTGACCGTGGTCGCCAGCGAACTGCGCAAGATAGCCCGACAGCGGCTGGAGAAGGTGGCGGACGGACTGCTCGTTCCCCGCACGCGGAGTGCGGTCACCACGCACGTGCTGGACACCGCGTCGGGGCTGCCCGCGGCGGGTGTACCGGTCCGTCTCGAGGCGTACGACACGGGCGCCACGCTCGGCACAGGAGTCACCGACGCCGACGGCCGGTGCCACCGACTCGGACCGGACCGCCTCGACGCCGGCGTCTATCGGCTGGTGTTGGACACCGAGGCCTACCTCTCGGCGCTCGATGACGACACGCCGGCCTTCTTCCCCGAGGTCACCGTAAGCTTTCGGATCAGCGACCCCAATCGGCACCACCATGTGCCGGTCCTGCTGAGCCCGTTCTCGTTCACCAGCTACCGAGGGAGCTGATCCGTGGCCATCACTCTTGGCGCCAACCAGTACGGCAAAGCCGAGAACCGACTCGTCACGGTTTCCCGACAGGGCAGCGTGCACCACATCCGGGACCTGACCGTGAGCACGGCGTTGCGCGGAGATCTCACCGACACCCATCTGACCGGTGACAACTCCAAGGTGGTTCCGACCGACACGCAGAAGAACACCGTCTACGCGTTCGCCAAGCAGGAACAGGTCGGCCAGATCGAACAGTTCGCGCTCCGCCTCGGCCGGCACTTCGTGGGCTCCTTCGAGCAGATCACCGGCGCACGCGTGCTGATCGACGAGCACGCCTGGCAGCGGATCGACGTCGACGGCACGCCGCATGACCACTCGTTCGCGAGGTCCTCGGAGGAGAAGCGCACGACCGCGGTCACCGTGGAAGGCGACCGGGTCTGGGTGGTGTCCGGACTGCGCGATCTTGTCGTGCTGAAGTCGACTGGCTCGGAGTTCCACGGTTACTCGAAGGATCGCTACACCACGCTGCCCGAGGTCACCGACCGGGTACTGGCCACAGCGGTGAGGGCCCGTTGGCGATTCTCCGACCGCGCGGTCGCCGAGCAGGAGATCGACTGGGCCGAGAGTTTCGCCACGGCCCGGCAGGCGCTGCTGGCGGCCTTCGCCACCACCCACAGCCTGTCGCTGCAGCAGACGCTGTACGCGATGGGCACCGCGGTGCTTCGGACGAGGCCGGAGATCGTCGAGGTTCGGCTGTCACTGCCCAACAAGCACCATGTCGCCGTTGACCTCAGTCCGTTCGACCTCGCCAACGACAACGAGGTGTTCCATGCCGCCGACCGCCCCTACGGTCTGATCGAGGGCGCCGTACTGCGTGATGGGGCGGACGACCCCGGCCTCGCCTGGCACACGCTCAGCATGTTCTGACCGAAGCCCAAGAACCCAGGACAGCGCGGAACCCAGGCCAGCCCGATGTCCGGGGCGGAAGGCCGTGTGTGGCGGTACGGGGGCGCGGCACCACACTCAGCCCTTGCTGGCCAGGACGTTACGCAGGAATTCGGCGGTGTAACTGTCCTTGGTCTCCGCGACCTGTTCCGGCGTGCCCTGGGCCACCACGGTGCCGCCACCGGCCCCGCCCTCGGGCCCCATGTCCACGATCCAGTCCGAGGTCTTGATGACGTCGAAGTTGTGTTCGATGACGATCACCGAGTTGCCCTTGTCCACCAGCCCCGAGATGACTCCGAGCAGCTTGCGGATGTCCTCGAAGTGCAGGCCGGTCGTGGGCTCGTCGAGAATGTAGACCGTTCGGCCGGTCGAACGTTTCTGCAGCTCGCTGGCGAGTTTGACGCGCTGCGCCTCTCCCCCGGACAGGGTCGGCGCCGGCTGCCCGAGCCGGACATAGCCGAGCCCAACGTCGACCAGTGTCTTCAGGTGTCGGTGGATGGCGCCGATCGGTTCGAAGAAGGCCGCGCCTTCTTCGATCGGCATGTCGAGCACCTCCGAGATGGTCTTGCCCTTGTAGTGCACCTCCAGGGTTTCCCGGTTGTACCGGGCGCCCCGGCATACCTCGCACGGCACGTACACGTCGGGAAGGAAGTTCATCTCGATCTTGATGGTGCCGTCTCCCGCGCACGCCTCACAGCGCCCGCCCTTGACATTGAAGGAGAAACGGCCTGGCTGGTACCCCCGCACCTTGGCTTCCGTCGTGGCGGCGAACAGCTTGCGGATGTGGTCGAAAACGCCCGTGTAGGTCGCCGGATTCGATCGCGGCGTGCGGCCGATCGGCGACTGGTCGACCTGGACGAGCTTGTCCACCAGGTCCAGCCCCTTGATCCTGGTGTGCCGCCCGGGCACCTGCCGCGCTCCGTTGAGCTTGTTCGCGAGCACGGTCGCCAGGATGTCGTTGACCAGAGTGGACTTGCCCGAACCGGACACTCCGGTGACGGACACCAGGCAGCCGAGCGGGAACGACACGTCGATACCGCGCAGATTGTGCTCCCGCGCCCCGATCACAGTCAGCCGCCGCGACCGGTCTACCGGGCGCCGCGCCGCCGGAACCGGAATGC
>JAFAZC010000084.1 GCA_019239965.1 Kutzneria sp.
ACCGTGACGGAGCCTGACAACAGGAGCATGTCGTGACAACTGTCTACACCGACGAGATGATGCGGGAACAACTCGCCACGGCTGCCTCGTACACGCTGGTCGTGTTACGTCGAACCGACAGGTACGGGATGGACGGTACTGAGCGAATCATTTGGAAGCACGGCCGGCGCACCATGGGGTTGCAAGCTGATGGGGTGATGCCGATCGCCTGCCCGGTCGGCGACGACGACGATCCCGCTGTGCGTGCCAGCATCCTCAGTTATTCCGTGCACGTATGCCGGGGCTTCCCCGGAGCGATGTTGCCAACCCGATGAGAACGGGGCCGCTCACTCAGGTTCGGGCGACGGCGGCGTAGACACAGGTTCGCTCCGGACGATCAAAGGTGGGATCGTCACGGTCTGGCCGCCACAGAGGCATATGCACGATACCGGGATCAAGCAGCTGAAATCCGCCCAACAGGGCGGTCAGGGCCGCGCGATCCCGCGGGATCAGGGGACGGTCGGTTTCCTCGTACAACCCGGCAATATGGGCCATGTCCTCCTCGTGACCGTCGGCCGTGTCATGACTGAGCACCAGGTGACTGCCGGGCGCGACGGCATCACGGTAGCGGTTCAACAGGCTCGCGGGATCGTCAGAATCGGGGACGAAGTGCACCACCAGCCCCATTACCAGACCCACGGGCTCGGCCAGCTCGATCAGTCTGGCGGTCACCGGGTTGTCCAGTACGGCGTCCGGGTCGCGTAGGTCCGCACGCGCCACCCCTAGCCGATCATCGTCGGCCACCATCCGGCGAGTGGCCTCGACGGCGACCGCTTCGTTGTCGACGTACACCACCCGGCACTCCGGGCTCACGGCGTGTGCGGCGCGATGTATGCCCCATGCGTCGGGAATACCCGAGCCGATGTCAAGAAACTGGGGTATACCCAGCGACGCGCAGAACCACACCGCGCGAGCCAGGAACCGACAATGGCACAGAGCCAGATCGCGTAGTTCCGGCAAGATCGACTGGACTCGACGACCGAACGCGCGATCAGTGGCGAAGTTGGCCGCCCCGCCCCGGTACCAGTCGTACACCCTGGAAACGCTCGGCTTGTCCGCGTCGAGCTCAGACGGCCGTCGGGCCCATCGCCGAGCGGCGAGAGCCCCCGCATCCTCGTAGCGGCTTGGCCACTCGCGCCCACCGTAGGCCATCACGTTCCCAACCATTGTGAACTCCTGCGCACGCGGACCGCCTCCATCGCGACATGCCGGTGAACAGCCCGCCGGCCACACCGCGACGACCCGGTCATCTTAGAAGCGGCTGACGTTGGTGATCGTCACGGTCGACGAGGAATCTCCTGACCAGCGTAAGAAGCCTGGTGGTGCTTCGTCGACACGGTGAACGTCGCAACTCTGGATCGTCGGCACTCGAGCGTAGTTCGCCCCACGGCCTGGCACCGCTCAACCTGCTTTCGCAACTGATTACCGTATGTTGCAATTGCTACGAAAGGTGAGGGCGTGGACCTGGCGACATGGGCATTCGACTTGGCTCACCACGAGCTCGCGGAAGCGCTGCCGGCGCGATGGATTCACGTTCAAGGGGTGGTCGCGCGGGCGCAACACGCAGCCCACATCGTTGGGGAAGACGGTGACCTGCTGGTTGCCGCAGCGGCACTCCACGACGTCGGGTATGCGCCCGATTTGGCCCAGACCGGGTTCCACCCGCTGGACGGAGCACGGCGCCTGCGGAGCCTCGACGTGCCGTTGAGGCTTGTGAACCTGGTGGCTCACCACTCCTGTGCTCGAATGGAGGCCGAACTACGCGGGCTGTCGACGAAGTTGGCGGAGTTCGACGATGAGGGGCCAACACCGACGCGAGACGCGCTGTGGTGGGCGGACATGACGACCACGCCGAACGGGGACCGGACGACGATCACGGATCGCGTGGCGGAGATCCAGCAGCGGTACGGGCCGGATGGCATCGTCTCGTGCTTCATCCAATGGGCCTGGCCTGAGCTCCTAGGAGCGGTCGAACGCACCGAACAGCGGATTCGGGTCGCTGGAGGAGCCGGTCAGTCGTAGTGAGGAGCACGGTCGACCTGGAAGCCGTGGGCGATCCGCAGACGGATCGAGGGATGGATGTTCAGATCGTCGAGGTCGACGGGCGCCACCCAGTGGACTTCGCTGGACTCGCTGCTCGTGCGGAGTTCGCCGCCGGTTGGGCGGGCGCGGAAGCAGATCGAGAACTCCTGACGAACCTCGCCGTCGTCATAGGCGATGACATGGGCGGGGTTGGAGTAGATCCCGATCAGTCCGATGACCTCGACGTCGATCCCGGTTTCTTCCTTGACCTCGCGGACGACCGTTTGCGAGATGGTTTCACCGATCTCCTGGCCTCCGCCGGGGATGGAGTACAGCTCGTTGTCGGTGCGCCGGATCATCAGCAGGCGACCGGCGTCGTCTTGGACGAACGCGGTCACCGCAACCGCGATACTGTTGGCGATCGGTGCGGCCGGGTCGTTGTAGTGGTCGGTACGCGCCATGTCTCTTCATTACCACTTCGGCGGCTTGGACGTCTTCCAGACAGACTCGAAGCTTTCCGAGTAGGTCTCGAAGAGGTCTCCTGCTGAGAGCCGACGTAGGTGCAACATGGGGGCGTGGCCGGCCATGAAGCCGTACACGTGGGTGTTGACCAGCATGTCATCGTCGAAGCGAAAGATGGAGTTGTAGAGGGTCGTGCAGTGACAACGCACCTCGATCCCTTCTTCACCGTCCAGCGGTTTGAAGAAAGCCAACGCGTTGCGCACCTTGGCGGCCACGGTGCCCTTGCCGATTCCCTCGTCCTCGCTGCGCTGAGCAACCTCTGTGCTGGCAGGATCGCCCAACAGAACGCGGACACGCGCGCCGGCCATCGCCTTGCCGCGTAGCTTCTTGATCAATGACGGATCGTCCAACATGAACATTCCCGCGTACACGAGAATCTCGATCTCGTCGGTGGCCTCATGGAGAAGGCGTTGCCACACCTCACGGGGCAGTGAGTGGCGGTGTGGGTAGACCTTGACGACTTCTGAGGCGGCGATCTCCGCGGCGCGCTCTGGTGCGATGGCTTCGGGCCAAAGATAGCTTTCTGTCTCGCGCACGATGGCGGCAATGGCACGGCGGTGTCGGGCGTAGGGAGTGCGACCTTTGGTGATCCACCGCTCCACGGTCTTGGGATCCACGCCAGTCGCCTTGGACATCTGTTCCAGGCTCAGCCCGTGGCGCAGCAGTGCGTCTCGTAGCCGTTCGTTGGGCACATCCGCTCCTGTGTGACGAGTAGGGACGTCTTTACCGTATCAAGGACGTCCTAAGATGTCCCGCTGTGTGGTGCTCACGTCCTCGTTTTCCGCCGAAAGTGATGGTGATCGGCACGAGAGACAGGGGACAGGGTGATGGCGACTCCCGGCGGTGGTCGGTTTCGGATCGAGCATGCGGCAAGGCTTTTCCGGAGGCGCTGCTGATTGATCGGTCCGCGTTGGGTGTGTTGGCAAAGGCGCCGCGCGCGGTGGGGCGGGCTTGCCTGTGGCTGGGCGGCGAAGGAGTTCGGCAATGCTGATCCTGCGTAGGGACGGCGACGACCGTCCGGTGGTGGCCGAGGTGGGGCGTCCGTGGGCTGCGGTCGCGGTCACCGACGAGAGCAAGCATCACCTGACGGTGCGACTCGACGACGGGCGAGACGAACTGCATTTGGTACTCGCGCGCGAGGTTGCGGCGTTGCTGGTGGCGCGCCTGCTGCCGCACACCGCACCGAACGTGGTCTGGCTCCAAGGGCGAGGGGCACCTAATGACGGTTAAGTCCACTTCAGACAGTCCGTGGAACTGGGTGGTGGTATAGCGGAGTGATGGTCGTGGCGAGGCCCCGCCCGCGTGACGGATCACGACCGCGGCGCTGCGGACGCGGGCACTGCTGTCCTTGTGCAGGTCCGCGGACGGTCCGCAGTCGGATGTCGTGCAGGCCGTGGGCAAGATCAACTGTAGAAACGAGAAGAACCCCCCACCAGCGGAAACAGCCTGGTGGGAGGTTCTTCTTCGACCGTCGGGACGACAGGATTTGAACCTGCGACCCCTTGACCCCCAGTCAAGTGCGCTACCAAACTGCGCCACGTCCCGGTCCGACCACACCCATCTTGGTCTTGGCACAGCCTAGCGCATCAGGCCGGGGGCTTCGTGCGGGGGTGTCGCCGCACGGTGCGAGCGAACGGCATCACCCAGCCGGGATCAGGCGACGGCCGCGGGGGGGAGTTCGGAATCCGACCCTGCCGGCCAGCCCATCGGGTCGGCGCCGAGCGCGTCTAGGTCGGCGACCTGCAGAGCCGACCACGGCGACACCGACGCGGGGTCGGCCAGCGCGCCCGCCCGGTATTCGGCCCACGGCGTCCAGGTGGCGTCATGGACTTCGGTCGGATCGAGATGCAGTGGCAGCGGAGTCCGCACGCACGCCCGGTAGACGGGACACAGTTCGTTCTCGACGGTGCCGTCGGGCATGGTGGCCCGGTACCGGAATCGGGGCAGCACGAGTTCGACGCTGTCGGGTCGCACGCCGAGCTCCTGGTCAAGCCGGCGCTCGATGGCGGCGCGCATCGACTCGCCGGGACCCGGGTGCCCGCAACAGCTGTTGGTGACCACACCGGGCCAGGTGCGCTTGGTCAGCGCACGCCGGGTGACCAGCACCCTGGACTCCTGGTCGAACAGGTAGCACGAGAACGCCAGGTGCAGCGGGGTGTCGGCATGGTGGACCTCCCGCTTGGGCAGGCGGCCGGCCGCTGAACCGTCCGGCGCGCACAGCACGATCAGCTCCTCGGCTCCCGCTTGATCCTGTTGAAGGTCGTCCACTGGTCAAGCCTCCACGGCGCGTCGGACTTCTCGGCGCCAGTAACGATAAGGGGCCTGCCGCCCGTCGTCAGTCAAGGGGCCGGCCGGCCTCGCGACCTCATCGGCTCAGCAGCGCCGTCACCGCTTCGGTCAGTGTGGTGGTGGGCCGGCCGAGCAGGGCACGTAGATCTCCGCTGGAGTCGGTGAGCCCACCCACCGCGATGCAGCGATCGGTGTCGACGAGCAGGTCGACGAGGGCCGCGGGCAGCCCGGCATCGGCGAGGATCTCCCTGTGCCGTGCTCCAGGCACATCCTGGTAGCTGACCGTGCGACCGGTGATCGTGGCTATCTCGGCCGCGAGGTCGGCGTAGCTCCAGTCGGAATCACCAGCGAGTTCGTAGACCTTGTTCTCGTGGCTGTCGCCGGTGAGCACGGTGGCGGCGGCGTCGGCGAAGTCGGCACGGGTGGCGGCGGCTATCCGACCGTCGCCCGCACTGCCGACGAAGGAGCCTGTCCGGGCGGCCTCGGCCACCGTCTGTGCGTAGTTCTCGACGTACCACCCGTTGCGTAGCAACGTCCACGTCAGGCCGGAGTCGCGGATGGCCCGCTCGGTGTCCCTGTGCTCCACGGCGAGCCGAAGTGCGCTGGTGTCAGCATGCAGCACGCTGGTGTACACGAGCCGGCCGACGCCCGCCTTCTGTGCGGCCTCGATCGCGGCACGGTGCTGCGTCGCGCGGCTGCCGAGCGCGTTGCTGGAGATCAACAGGACCTTGTCGGCACCGGTGAACGCCTCGACGAGGGTGTCCGGTGCGTCGTAGTCAGCAGCCTTGACGTGCACGCCGAGGTCGGCCAGTGCCATGGCCCTCTCCGGGGCGCGGACGGCGGCGGTGATCTCGCGGGCCGGGAGCTTCCTCAGTAGTGCGTTCACCACCAGGTGGCCGAGCTGCCCAGTCGCCGCGGTGACAACGATCATCGCGATACCCTCCCTACTCTTGGAATGTACTATCTAGAAGATTGCACATACTTTTTGAAAGTGCAAGCTGAGAGTAGGTCACTGCTGTTAACGGTCCAATGCGGGAGGTACCGTGACGTATATGACCGAGACGCCGGAGTATGTCGACGAGCACGCGCGGTTCGCATTCGATGTGTTCGCCAAGGCGTGTACGTCTCGGACCACGTTGGAGCACCTGACCGGGCGCTGGGGCATCCTCGCCATGGCGGCCCTGTGGCACGGCCCTCTTCGGTTCAACGCGCTGCGCCGCCGAGTGGAGGGGGTCAGCGAGAAGATGCTCGCCCAGACGCTGCAGGCCCTGGAGCGGGACGGATTCGTGCACCGCGAGGCCCAGCCGAGCATCCCGCCCCGGGTCGACTACAGCCTGACCCCGATGGGCCGGCAGACGGCGGGCAAGCTGGTCGACCTGATCGAGTTCGTGGAGAGCCAGATGCCCGAAGTGACGGCCGCGCAGGCACGGCACGACCAGGCCAAGGTCAGGGTCTGACTGTTCACGAGCCTGGCCGGGCATGGACAGGGCCCGCACCCACCACCGTGGACGCGGGCCCTGTGGTTACCGGCTGCTCAGATGGCGCGGACGCCCTGGGCCTGCGGGCCCTTCTGGCCCTGGCCGATCTCGAACTCCACGCGCTGCCCCTCTTCCAGGGTCCTGAAGCCAGAGCCCTGGATCTCCGAGTAGTGCACGAAGACATCGGGGCCGCCGCCGTCCTGGGCGATGAACCCGAAGCCCTTCTCGCTGTTGAACCACTTGACGTTGCCTTGCGTCATACCGCTAACTCCCTGTAGCCGAGCCAGGCCCTCACACCGAGAAGCCCCGGTCTCAGTGCTCCATCCTGCCATCACTGACGCCAAACGTCGCGAACAAAGTCGATTTCGTGTCTTGCGAGTCGACGTGTGCCGGCTCCTGGCCAGCGGACCGGTCTCCCGCGGCCGATCCCGACGGAACGTGGCCACACCTCGTCAGCCAATACGTACGATGTCCAGCTGACCGTCCGCGTACAGGGCACGCAGCCGTTTCTTGTCGAACTTGCCGACGCTGGTCTTGGGCACCTCGGGGACGAATGTCCAGTTCTCGGGCACTTGCCAGCCCGCGACCCGGGCGGCGACGAACTGGCGCAGCTCCTCGGCGTCGACGTGTTGTCCCTCATGGGGCACCACCGCGACGAGCGGTCGCTCCGACCACCGCTCGTCGGCGATGCCGATCACCGCGGCCTCCAGCACCGCGGGGTGGGTCATCACGTGGTTCTCCAGCTCGACCGAGGAGATCCACTCGCCGCCGGACTTGATGACGTCCTTGGCCCGGTCGGTCAGCCGCAGGAAGCCGTCTGGGCTGAGGGTGCCTATGTCGCCGGTGCGCAGCCAGCCGTCGTGGAACTTCTCGGGATCGTCGTCGCGGTAGTACGCACCTGTGATCCACGGTCCGCGGACCTCGAGCTCGCCCTCGGTTCGGCCGTCCCAGTCGACTTCGGTGCCATCCTTGCCGATCAGTCGGCCACGGACCGCCGCGGGAAGCCGCCCCTGGCTGAACCGGTATTCCCATTCGCTGTGGCCACTGGCCGCGACCGGTGGCCGCGCGATGCTGCCCAACGGTGATGTCTCGGTCATCCCCCATGCGTGGGTGATGTGGGTGCCATATCGCTCGTAGTAGGACCGCATCAGCGCGGGCGGGCAGGCGGAGCCGCCGACCATGACCTCGCGCAGTGTGGACAGCGGTGATGGACGGTCCGGCGGGACGACGGCCTCCAGGTGGAGGAGCAACCCCTGCCAGATTGTCGGCACGGCGGCGGCCAGCGTCGGCCGCTCGGCGGCGAAGATCTCGGCAAGCGGGCCAGGCTGCAGAAATCGGTCCGGCATGATCAACGAAGCGCCCACCAGCATGGCCGCGTAGGGCAGGCCCCACGACATGGCGTGAAACATGGGCACGATCGCCAACGCCCGGTCGCTCTGTCGCAGCGCCATGCCATCGGTCATGCATATCTGCATGGAGTGCAGCCAGATGGAGCGGTGTGAGTACACCACGCCTTTCGGGTTGCCGGTGGTGCCCGAGGTGTAGCACATCGCCGCCGCGGACCGCTCGTCAGGTTCGGGCCAGTCGAACCGTTCTGGTTGTCCCGCGAGCAGTTCCTCGTAGTCGTGGACCCGCACACCCTTCGGTGCGGGCAACGCCTGGTCCCCGGTTCCGGTCCGCCCGACGACCACCACGTGGCGCACGGTGGTCAGCGTCGGCAGGATCGGGCCGAACAGGCTAAGCAGACTGGCGTCGACCAGTATCACCCTGTCCTCGGCATGATTGGCCACATAGGTCACCTGGTCCGGGAACAGCCGGATGTTGAGCGTGTGCAGAACGGCGCCCATGGCCGGCACGGCGAGGTAGGCCTCAAGATGTTCGGTGTTGTTCCACATGAACGTGGCGACCCGGTCGTCGCCGGTGACTCCGAGCCCGCGCAGGGCGTGTGCCAGTTGGGCGGCGCGGCGCCCGAGCTCGGCGTAGGACATCCGCCGGCTGCCCACACCGGTCCAGGTGGTTACCTTCGAGTCGCCGTGAGCCGTCGTGCCGTAGCGCACCAGTTGCGCCATCGACAACGGGCCGTCCTGCATCGTGCTCAACATGGGTCTCAACTCCCTGGCGTCGGTGGACGGCTTGATGATGCGCCACGGTGTTCACACCTGCCTAGGCATACCGGCCTGGTGTCGCGGCGAAAATCCGGCCGCGACGCCGCGGTCGACGAGCGGGCGCGGTCACAACGGTCCGCCACTGGTCGGTGACGATGGGTTCACTGGTCCATTCGGGACTGCGCTACTGCTCCAATTGTGTGGTTGTGGATGAACAGCGGAGAAATGGCTCGACGTAATGCCCCACGCCTGGTGCACCCTGGTTGTAGTACCCCAAGCCCAAGCGGGGGAGGAGGTGTCCGCCATGCGATCCAGCGCCGCGGCATTGCCGCTACCCGACTACGACACCATCCCGTTCGAGGAACTGGACGGGCGTATTCAGTGCCTGATTTCGCACGAGCTGCACCAGCTGTTGGGCTACGAGTGGGTGCACGAGCGACGGCCGGAGTTCATGGCCCTGCTCAACGAGCGCCTGCGGGAGCTGGCCTCCGGTGTGTCGCCATCGCGCACGCCGGTGGTCTTCATTCCGCGTCAGGCGGAGAGTCCCGAGAACGACACGGGACCCGCCGCACCCGCCGTTGGCGTCTCGCGGAGAACGGATTCCCGGCCGGCCCGCTGACCTTTGTCCGCACGCATCGTCGCCGGACTCCACACGGAGTCGGGAGACGATGTGTGCCGGGCAACTATTAGTTGCCATTGCGATAGTAGGAAGGCAAAGTATTAGGGAGGCGATAGCGAGGAGCAGCCATGAGCGGCGTCGCGCCACTGCACAAGCCGGCCGCACCTGTTCGTTTCATCACCGCGGCGAGCCTGTTCGACGGGCATGACGCGGCGATCAACATCATGCGGCGGATACTCCAGGCCCAGGGCGCCGAGGTGATCCACCTCGGGCACAACCGCTCGGTCAGCGAAGTGGTCACCGCGGCCATCCAGGAAGACGTCAATGGGGTGGCGATCAGCGCGTACCAGGGCGGCCACGTCGAGTACTTCAGCTACCTTGTCGACCTGCTCGCCGAGCGGGGTGCCGGCCATATCAAGGTCTTCGGCGGCGGCGGAGGGGTGATCGTTCCCGACGAGATCGAACTGCTGCACGCCAAGGGAGTGGCGCGTATCTTCTCGCCGGCCGACGGGCAGCGCCTCGGTCTGGCACATATGATCAACTCGATGGTGTCCGCCTGTGACTACGCTCTGGCGGACCGGGCACCTGCCTCCTGGGACGGACTCTTCGCCGGCGAACACGGCGTGTTGGCACGGGCGATCACGGCCATCGAGGCCGGTGTCCTGCCGCGACCGGCAAGGGCCGCGATCGCCGAGGCCGCCGCCGCGAGGACCGTTCCCGTGCTCGGCATCACCGGTACGGGCGGGTCCGGCAAGTCCTCGCTGACCGACGAGCTCATCCGACGGCTCCGCGTCGACCAGCAGGACAAGCCGCGCATCGCGGTGCTCGCCGTGGATCCCAGCCGTCGCCGTGGTGGCGGCGCGCTGCTCGGTGACCGAATCAGGATGAACAGCATCGGCGAGTCCGGCGGGTTCGACGGGGGGCGGGTGTTCTTCCGTTCGGTGGCGACAAGACGGCCGGGTGCGGAGGTTCCCGACGGTCTCGCGGACATGATCGAGGCCTGCAAGGCGGCCGGCAACGACCTGGTCGTGGTGGAGACCCCGGGGATCGGCCAGGGAGACGCGGCGATCGTGCCCTTCGTGGATCTCGCGCTGTACGTGATGACTCCCGAATTCGGCGCGGCCTCCCAGCTGGAAAAGATCGACATGCTCGACTTCGCCGATGTGGTCGCCATCAACAAGTTCGAGCGGCGTGGCGCCGAGGACGCACGGCGCGACGTGGCAAGGCAGCTTGTCCGAAACCGGGAGGCGTTCGGTGCTTCGTGGCAGGACATGCCGGTGTTCGGCACCAGCGCCGCCACCTTCAACGACGACGGCGTCACCGCCCTGTACCAGCATCTGAGGGCGGAACTCGTCGAGCGCGGCCTGCCGGTCAGCGAGGGCACCCTGCGTGCGGTGGCCGGCAAGGTCTCCACCTCGGCGGCCACCATCGTGCCGGCCTCTCGTTCCCGCTATCTCTCCGACATCGCCGACACCGTGCGGTCCTACCACCGCCGGACCGAGGAACAGGTCGAGGCCGTCCGCCGGCACCGGCAACTCGTCGCGGCCAGCAAGGCACTCGCCGCCGCGGACAAGCCCACGGGGGACGTCGACTCGCTCGCCGCGGCCGCGGAGCGCCAGATCGACCGGGACGCGGCCGACCTGTTGACCGACTGGCCCGCGACGGTCGAGCGGTATTCCGGTGACGAGATGGTGTTCACGGTGCGGGACAAGGAACTCCGCACGCAGCTGACCAGGGAGACGTTGTCGGGCAACAAGGTGCGTCGTGTCAGCCTGCCCCGTTACGACGACGAGGGGAGCCTGTTGCGCTTCCTGCGCAGCGAGAACCTTCCCGGGCGTTTCCCGTTCACTGCGGGGGTCTTCCCGTTCAAGCGCGACGGCGAGGACCCTGCCCGCATGTTCGCCGGTGAGGGTGACGCGTTCCGCACCAACAGGCGCTTCAAGTACCTTTCGGCCTCCGCGTCGGCCACCCGCCTGTCCACCGCGTTCGACTCGGTGACTCTCTACGGCCGTGATCCGGACACGCCGCCCGACGTGTACGGCAAGATCGGCACCTCCGGGGTGTCCATCGCCTCACTGGACGACATGAAGGCGCTCTACGACGGGTTCGACCTGACCTCGCCGACCACCTCGGTGTCGATGACGATCAACGGGCCCGCGCCGACGATCCTCGCCTATTTCCTCAACACCGCTATCGATCAGCGGGTCGGCGCCTTCCGTTCCGAGCACGGCCGGGAACCCACCGCGGCGGAGGCGGCCGAGCTGCGGGCGACGGCGCTGGCCAGCGTACGCGGCACCGTGCAGGCCGACATCCTCAAGGAGGATCAGGGGCAGAACACCTGCATCTTCTCCACGGAGTTCAGCCTGAAGATGATGGCCGACATCCAGGAATGGTTCATCGCCAACAAGGTGCGCAACTTCTACTCGGTGTCGATCTCGGGCTACCACATCGCCGAGGCGGGTGCGAATCCCATCAGCCAACTGGCCTTCACTCTGGCCAACGGATTCACCTACGTCGAGTCCTACCTCGCGCGCGGCATGGACATCGACGACTTCGCGCCCAACCTGTCCTTCTTCTTCTCCAACGGAATGGACGCCGAATACAGCGTGATCGGCAGGGTGGCGCGGCGGATCTGGGCGGTGGCCATGCGGGACCGCTACGGTGCCAACGAGCGCTCCCAGAAGTTCAAATACCACGTGCAGACCTCGGGACGGTCGCTGCACGCGCAGGAGATGAACTTCAACGATATCCGCACGACGCTACAGGCACTGTGCGCGTTGTACGACAACTGCAACAGCCTGCACACCAACGCCTACGACGAGGCCGTCACCACGCCGACGGAAAGCTCCGTGCGACGGGCCATGGCCATCCAACTGATCATCAACAAGGAGTGGGGCCTGTCGGCCAACGAGAATCCCCTGCAGGGCTCGTTCGTCATCGACGAGTTGACCGATCTCGTCGAGGAGGCGGTGCTCGCCGAATTTGACCGGCTCTCCGAGCGCGGCGGTGTCCTCGGTGCCATGGAGACCGGATACCAGCGCGGCCGCATCCAGGACGAGTCGATGCTCTACGAGCAGCGCAAACACGACGGCTCGCTGCCGCTGATCGGGGTGAACACGTTCCTGCCCGAGCATGCCGACGAGCAGCCGCAGGAGATCGAGCTTGCCCGCGCCACCGAGCAGGAGAAGCAGTCGCAGGTGGAGCGCACCCGCCGCTTCCAGCGTGAGCATCGCGCGCAGGCCCAGGACGCGTTGGCGCGATTGCGATCGGCCGCGGCACACGGCGAGAACGTGTTCGAGGTGCTCATGGAGGCGGCGCGCGTGTGCACCCTCGGCCAGATCACTGAGGCGCTGTTCGAAGCGGGCGGCCAGTACCGGCGCAACATCTGACCACCCCGAGAGCCACGGCCCTATTGGTCAGGATCGCCATTGCGGGCCGGTTCCCTCGGCCTCGTCGAACACCAGCCAGGTCCGCGTGCCGCGCACGCCGCTGACACTCTGGATCTGTTCGAGCACGACGTCGCGCAGCGCCGCATTGTCGGGGGCCCTGACCAGTGCGAGCACGTCGAAATCCCCGCCGACCATGGCGAGGTGTTCGATGTAGCGGATCCGCCGCAGTGCGGCGGCCACCTGGCGCCACGAGTTCTGTTCGATCGTCAGCAGCACGTAGGCGCTGGTGCCCAGGCCCGCGCGGTGCGGCGACACCTCGGCGGTGAATCCGGTGATCACCTGCTCGGACAGCAGCCGGTCGAGCCGGGCGTAGGCGTTGGTCCTAGAGATGTGCACCCGCTCGGCGAGAAGCCTGATCGACACCCGACCGTCGGCGTGCAGTTCGGACAGGATCGCGCGGTCGACGTCGTCGAGCTGGGCGGCCGATCGTCCTGCCGCTGGTACGGCGGCCGGGCCCTCGAGGGACATAGTGCCTCCCGGATGACGTCTGCGGAGCAATCTGTCACAGCCTGATGCGCAGTGTCGAACATGTAGCTCAAAATGTCGAGTATCGCCTGTCATACGTCAGTGGAAGAGGTCCATGATGCCCGACAGCGCCGTCCAGGATCTGTTGCCGTCGCCGATACCGGTGCGTCTACTCGCCGAGGACGGCACGGTCGTGGACTGCCCGGCAGGCTACGGCCGGCCGTCGACCGAGCAGCTGCGTGCCGCCTACCGGAGAATGGTGGTCGGCCGTCGGTTCGACACCCAGGCCACGGCGCTGACCAAACAGGGCCGGTTGGCGGTGTACCCGTCCAGCCGCGGCCAGGAAGCCTGTCAGATCGCGGCGGCACTGGCTTTGCGCGCCGACGATTGGCTGTTCCCGACCTACCGGGACTGCATGGCGCTGGTCGCCAGGGGAGTGGACCCGGTCGAGACGCTGACCCTGCTGCGCGGCGACTGGCACAACGGCTACGATCCGGCCGCGGTCAAGGTCGCTCCGCTGTGCACCCCGCTGGCGACCCACGCACTGCACGCCACCGGGCTGGCCAGCGCCATGCGGCGCAAAGGCGCGGACACCGTGGTGCTCGCGCTGGTCGGTGACGGCGCGACCAGTGAGGGCGACTTCCACGAGGCGTTGAACTTCGCGGCGGTGTTCTCCGCGCCCGTGGTGTTCCTGGTCCAGAACAACGGGTATGCGATCTCCGTTCCGCTTTCCCGGCAGAGCGCGGCGCCTTCGCTCGCCTACAAGGGCATCGGCTACGGCGTCCACTCCGAGCAGGTGGACGGCAACGACCCGGCGGCGATGCTGGCGGTACTGGGCGACGCCGTCGAACGCGCTCGCGGAGGCGGTGGCCCCTTCCTCGTCGAAGCGCACACCTACCGGATCGAAGCGCACACCAACGCCGACGACGCCAGCAGGTACCGGGACGAGGCGGAGGTTGAGCGGTGGTTGGCTGCGGATCCGCTGTCTCGCCTCGAAAAACATCTGCGTGACACTGGCGGGCTCACCGACTCCGACATCGAGGCGGCGCAGGCCGAAGCCGAGGGGCTCGCTGCCGACCTGCGGGCACGGATGAGTTCCGAGCCGCGGCTGGATCCGCTGGCCCTGTTCGACCACGTCTACGCGACACCGACCCCGCAGCTGGCCGAGCAGCAGGACCTGCTGGCCGGTGAGCTGAAGGCGCAGGAGGGTTCCTGATGACCGCGACGTCGATGGCACAGGCGCTCTGTGCGGCCCTGGGGGACGCGATGCGGTCCGACGACCGGGTCCTCGTCTTCGGTGAGGACGTCGGCAGGCTTGGCGGGGTCTTCCGGGTCACCGATGGGCTGACCGCGCAGTTCGGTGACCAGCGTTGCTTCGACACACCGCTGGCCGAGGCCGGCATCGTGGGCTACGCGGTGGGCCTTGCCATGGGCGGATTCCTGCCGGTGGTGGAGATGCAGTTCGACGCCTTCGCGTATCCGGCTTTCGAGCAGATCACCTCGCACGTGGCGAAGATACGCAACCGCACCCGCGGACGGCTCTCGGCCCCTATGGTGATCAGGGTGCCGTATGGGGGCGGAATAGGCGGGGTCGAGCACCACTGCGATTCCAGCGAGGCGTACTACACGCACACCCCTGGGCTGAAGGTCGTCACCCCGGCCACCGCCGGCGACGCGTACTGCCTGCTGCGGGCCGCGGTCGCTGACCCGGATCCAGTGGTCTTCCTCGAGCCGAAGAAGCTGTACTGGTCCAAGGAGGACATCGACCTGGCCTGGGACGGTGAACCGCTCGGGCGTGCGATGGTGCGCCGCACCGGCAAGGACGCCACCCTGATCGGGTACGGACCGTCCGTTCCGGTCGCGCTGGACGCCGCCGAGCTCGCCGCGGCCGACGGTATCGACCTGGAAGTCGTCGACCTGCGTTCGCTCGTTCCGTTCGACGACGAGACGGTGACCGCCTCGGTCCGCAAGACGGGGCGCTGCGTCGTCGTGCAGGAGGCCGCCGGCTTCTCCGGGTTTGGCGCCGAGGTGGCCGCGCGAGTGCAGGAGCGGTGTTTCCATTCGCTGGCCGCGCCGGTGATTAGGGTCGCCGGGTTCGACATCCCGTTCCCCCCGCCCATGCTGGAACACTCGCACCTGCCCGGCGTCGACCGGATCCTCGACGCCGTCGACAGGCTGCAGTTCGCCGACGAGCCCGATCTCCGCTACCTGTCCGGGGTGCGACCATGACCTCTGACCTTCAGCTGTTCCGACTTCCCGACCTCGGGGAGGGGCTGACCGAGGCGGAGGTGCTCGGCTGGCGGGTGGCCGTCGGGGACACCGTCCAGGTCGACCAGATCGTGGTCGAGGTGGAGACGGCTAAGGCGGCGGTGGAGGTGCCGGTGCCCTACACGGGCACCGTTGCGGAGCTGCATGCCGAGGTCGGCGCCGTGATCGCGGTGGGACAGCCGCTGATCTCCGTTGCCGCCGCGTCCTCCGCGGCCGAGCGGTACCGCAACGAGGAGCGAGCCGGCTCGGGCAACGTCCTCGTCGGCTACGGAACCAAGGAAGGCAGGAGGGTTTCCCGCCGGCGCGCCGTGGGGAGCACGCCGCGGCCGGCCGGTGAGAGCGGGGCCGGGGCCGTCCGGGTCATCTCGCCGCTGGTGCGTAAGCTGGCCAAGGACAACGGTGTCGACATCGCCGCGGTGGCGCCAACGGGACCGGGATCGGTGGTGCTGCGCAGGGACGTCGAGTCGGTGATCTCCCGTGCGGCGGGGTCCTCTCCGGCCATGGCGGCGGCAGCCGATGCCGAACGTATCCCGCTCAAGGGCGTGCGTGGTGCGATCGCCGAGAGGGTTTCCCGCAGCCGCGCCGAAATCCCGGACGCGACGACCTGGGTCGATGTGGACGCCACCGGGCTGATGGAGGCCAAGTCCGTCCTCGGCGTCGGCGTGCTCTCCGTGGTGGCCAGGATCTGCGTGGCTGGGCTTCGGCGCTTCCCGGAGCTCAACTGCACGGTGGACACCGTGCGCGGGGAGATCGTGCGGATGCGGGGGATCAATCTCGGGTTCGCCGTGCAGTCCGACCGGGGTCTTGTCGTTCCGGTGGTCCGGGACGCCCACCGGCTGACAACGACCGAGCTGGCGGCCGAGCTGAGCAGGCTCACGGAGTTGGCCCGTGCCGGATCGCTGGGGCCCGAGCACATGACCGGGGGCACCTTCACACTCAATAACTACGGAGTGTTCGGTGTGGACGGTTCAACCCCGATCATCAACCACCCCGAGGCGGGGCTGCTCGGCATGGGCAGGATCGTGGACAAGCCGTGGGCGGTCGACGGCCAGCTCGCGGTCCGCAAGGTCACCCAGCTCTCGCTCACCTTCGATCACCGGGTGTGCGACGGCGGCACGGCAGGCGGGTTCCTCCGCTTCGTCGCGGACTGTGTGGAACGTCCGCTCACGCTGCTCCGTGAGGTCTAGGTCCGGGACGGTGTGGACTCTCCCCGGCGTGCTACGTGCTCGTGCCGAGCGGGTGAGCTTTGAAGAACGACCAGATCATGTCGTTGGTGTTGACCGGGGGGACCGACAGTCCGCGCACCACCGAGCCGGGCGTTCCCGGCCAGGCGTGCTTGCCGCCCTCGATGGTGACCAGTTCGACCTGGACGCCTCCGGCGCAGCCGGAGTAAGTGGTGGCGCTGACCAGGTTCATCAGTCGACGCTGTGCCGGAGACCCTCCACAGCGGTCGGCGTCGGCCCAGCGCCGCGCCGCGGCCGGCACACTGTAGTCCCAGCGGACCGACTGGTTTCCGTTGTACCAGTTGACCGTATCGGACAAGCCGTGCAGCGACAGCACGGGAAGGGGCCGGCTCAGCCGGCAGGTGGACGGAAACCGCAGTCCCGACACCGCCGCGATGGCCGCGATCCGGTCCGCGAGGTCACAACCCAGCTGGGACACCATCCTCGCACCACCGGAGAACCCGGCGAGGTAGATCTGCCTGCTGTTGGCACACAGCAACTTGGTCGCGGCGCTGACAGTGTCGCGGAGGAACTGCAGGTCGTTGGGCGCACCCTTGGGAACCGGGCGGCCGT
Source organism: Kutzneria sp. (assembly GCA_019239965.1). Taxonomy (GTDB): domain Bacteria; phylum Actinomycetota; class Actinomycetes; order Mycobacteriales; family Pseudonocardiaceae; genus Kutzneria. Next base: position 17,053 of record JAFAZC010000084.1, read on the forward strand.
CGGCCAGCGGTACGCCGGGAATGTTCCAGGCGAAGCCCCTGGTACGCCCGAGGGTGTACGGCACGCCGCCCTGCGGGGCGAGCACGGCGAAGCCCTGCTTTTCCGCGGTGACCTCTATTCCCGTGCTCGTCAACTGCTGCTGGGGGGTGTCGCCACTGCCGTGCAGGTCGAGCACGACGGGGATCGGCTTGCCGGTGCGGTGTCCGTGCGGGAAGTAGACCAGCACGGTACGACGCTGGCCGCCGGAAACGATGTACTGGCTGCTCAGACCGTCGGTGACCGAGGGAGCCTGGCAGGGGGCGGCGGCGGGCCGGGCCGACGGCGCCGACGCGGCCCGTGTCGGCGGCTTGGGCAGGGCCGCGGCTGCGGTGACCGCTTTCGTGGCGGAGAGCGCGACCTTGCTGCCCGCGACCACCGTGCCGAGCGCGGCGAGTGCGGACAGAACGACCACGACGCACAGGGTGGCTCGGTTCTTGGCGACTATGCGCATGGTGCGGGACAGTCCTCTTGCGGGTCCGGGTTGCCGGATAGGGTCGGAAGCCGACGGTGTCGTCGGCGATTCGGCATCAGGTTACCTGGCCACGGCCCCCGGGGAAGACGATTCGGCCAAATCCGCCGGGCACGCGTTGCGGCCCTGTTCGGCCAGCCGCGGCCGGCGGGGAGCTGGCGGACCCGCTCAGCCGGCCACGGAGAGCAGCTGGCCCAACGTGGCGTCGATGCCCTTGGCGCTTCGCAGCACGGAAAGGGTCCCTCCCGAAGCGCGCGCGATCGCACCGAGCTGGTCCCGATCGGGTCCGGTGCCGACAGCGATGATGCTGATCGGCACCGGCCGCGCGGGGTCGCGCAGGCGGTCGAGCTGGCCGCGGAGCTGGTCGGCGTTGGGCCCGCCGGCTTCGGCGCCGCCGACCACCACCACGATCCGGTTGTGCTTGCCGGCCTGATAGCCGTCCAGCACCGAGCGATACACGGCGAGCAGACTGTCGTCAAGCTGGGGGGCGCCGGCCGGAGCGAGCTGGCCGACCGCCGCGTGCAGCTGCTCGACGTGGTCGCCGACGGACGCGACCGGGGCCACCTGTCGGTAGTTCCTGTCGCCGTCGACCGCCCGCGCGAACGTCCACAGCCCCAGGGAACCGGACACGGTCCTGTCGATCTGGCCGTTGAGCGCGTCCTTGACCCAGTCCAGCTGGCTTCGTCCGTCGCCACCGTCCTGGCCCATCGGGGCGGAGACGTCCACCAGCGCCGAGACCACCAGGTCGCCCTCGACCGCCGCGGTCCAGCTGGCCGAGATCTGCTGGGTGGTGGTGGCGTCGGCGGGCACCAGCTGTTCGGTCGGCGCGGGCCACCGCATGCCCGGTGCGGGCTTGGGGTGCTCGCCGCCGCCCTCGCCGCGCAGGCCGGCGGTCACCAGCAGTCTCTGCTGTTCGGGTCGGCGGAGGAAGTCCCGGAACTGCTGCGCCGCGGTGCCCTGGATCGAATTGATCCAATCGCCGGCGAGAGTGACGAACGGAAAGTCCGCGCGCGGACTCGCACCGCCCATCGGAACCTCGTAGAGCGGATTGGCCGGTGCCGGTGCGCCGTCCTTGCCCACGTTGCGGCGGTAGAGGTCGACCTCGGTGACCGGGACCGCGCCGTAGCTCGCGGTGCCCACGTCCGCCGCCTTGGACAGGCCGTCCATGGCGTCCTGAGGCGTGGCCGGCGCACCGCCCGCCCGCGATGACACCAGCTGGGTGATCAGGTTCTTCACCGGTTGTTCGGCGAGCATCGCCGTGGTGACCGGGCCGGTACCCTGCGCCGTCGCGCCGGCCAGCGCCGACTGGATCGCCATGGCACTGGCGGGGCTGGTGGCCGGGTCGGGCACCGCGAGACGGAACTTGCCCCACTGCGGTCGGCCATACCGGGACCAGCCTGCGGGCTCGGCACTCAGCGCGGGCAGATCGGTCCAACGCAGGAGGTTGCCCGCGGTGAGCGCGTCGTAGGCGGCGGACTGCGTCGCCAGCACCACCGGGCTGGTGGCCACGGAGATGCCGGCCGCGCCGATCAGATTGTTGTTCTGCGCCGAAAGCCGGTTGACCCACAGTGTCGAGTCGGGCAGCCACGCGTCCGGTCTCGGTCCCAGCCTGCCCTCGTCCCAGTTCTGCGTCAGGCCGGTCAGGACTGTCTCCGAATCGACAGACTGGACCTGCACCCGGACACAGTGGTCGTTGACGATCGGATGCTGCTTGGTCCAGTTCTCCGCGGCGGCGCGAATCGGATCCGCGGCGCTCGGGGTGACCGCGATCCGTAGCGTGCTCTCGCCGGCTGGACAGCTGGTGAGCAGGGCGGCGGCCCGATGGTCGAGTACCGAGTCGACCCACATCCAGCCCGTCCAGCCGAGGCCGGCGAGCACCGCGAGGGCGACGACCACGATGGGCCAGCGCGCGATGCCGCGACGCACCCTAGTCATCAGCGTGCGGTGGCGAGCCATCGTCTCTCACCTGTCTCCCGCTGGTGGCTACCTGTCTCCCGCCAGTGGCGGGAACGTAACCCATTGGACGTCATGGCCTGGTCAAGTCCTGGTCATCCGGTCACCGGCTCCGGCCGACATGTGTCCCGTCGCGAACCGTGCCGACATATTCCTCGACCAGATCCTCCAGCGCCACCACACCGAGCGATTCCCCGTGGGGGCCGATCGCCTCCGCCAGGTGACTCTGTGCCCGGCGCAGCGCGGAAATGGCGTCGTCGAGCCTGGTGTCGGAGGGCAGCCGCGGAAGGCCACGCAGCCGGGAGGGGGGCACCGGCGTCGCGGGGGCGTCGGCCGCGTGATCGAGTACGTCCTTCACGTGCAGATAGCCGACCAGTCCCGTCTCGGGTGAGCGCAGCGGGAAGCGGGAGAACCCGGTGCTGGCCACCGCCGTCTCCACGTCGTGGACGGTTGGTTCGGCGGGCAGCGTCGTCAGACGGTCCAGCGGCACGAGCACGTCGGCGACCGTGCGCGCGGTCGAGGACAGCATCTTGGTTAGCCGCCGGTGCTCGGAGTCCTCGATCAGGCCTTCCTGGCGGGACTCGCCGAGCAGCGACGCCAGTTCGTCTGGTGTGTAGGCACCTTCGAGCTCGTCTTTGGGGCGAACCCGCATCAGCCTGAGCGTGCCGGTCGACACGACGGTGAGCGCGGTGAGCAGCGGGCGCGCCAGCCGGCAGAACGCGACATGCGCGGGCACCAGCCACACCGCGGCCCGTTCCGGGCCGACGAGGGCGAGGTTCTTGGGCACCATCTCACCGATCACGGTGTGCAGGAACGAGACGACGATGAGCGCGACGGCGAACGCGACGCCGTGCACCAGCGCGTCGGGCAGTCGCAGCGGCGTGAGTGGCCGTTCCAGCAATCCGGCGACGACCGGTTCGGATAGCGCTCCCAGCGCGAGCGAGCACAGCGTCACCCCGAGTTGTGCGCCGGCGATGAGCAGTGGGAGTCGCCGCCCGGCGCGCAGCACCACCCTCGCCCTTGTCATCCCCGATCGGGCCATCGTCTCCAACCGGTCCCTGCGGGCGGTGATGATGGCGAACTCGGCGCCGACGAAGAAGCCGTTGCACAGCACCAGGAGGAGGGTGAGCAGAATCATCAGTGTCTGGCTCACGACTGCTCCCCGCCTGGGCGAGCGAGCTCGGTCACCTCGGCCGCGTCCGTGCTCCTCGCCAACCGCAACTCGGCGATCCGGTGACGGTCCATGGCCATCACCGTGATCCGCCAGTCATCCACCTCGACCTCGTCGCCGACCTCGGGAATGCGGCCCAGCCTCGCCAGCACCATGCCGGCCAACGTCTCGTAGTCGCCGTCGGGCATCCGGAAGCCGGTCGCCTCAACCACCTCGTCCTCCCGCAACAGGCCGGACAGCATCCAGCTGGTGGTGCCGAGGGCGCGCACCGGGGCGGCCTCCCGGCGGTCGTGCTCGTCGCGGACGTCACCGACGATCTCCTCGATGAGGTCCTCCAGGGTGACAAGGCCGGCGGTGCCGCCGTACTCGTCCACCACGATCGAGATCTGCAGTCCCGAGCCGCGCAGCCGGTCGAGCAGCGCGTCGGCCTCGAGACTTTCCGGCACTGTCTGCACCGGCCGGCTCAGCGCGGACACCCTGGTGGTGGCTCGCTGCGCGACCGGAACACCGAAGGACTGCTTGACGTGCACCACCCCGCGCACATCGTCGAGGTCTCCGTCGTGCACCAGGAACCGGGAGAACCCGGTCCGCCAGGCGGCGTCGATCAGGTCCAGCACGGTCGCGTCGCTGCGCAGCGCCTCGATACGCACTCTCGGAGTCATCAGCTCGCCCGCGGTCAACTCGCCGAACCGCAACGAGCGGTCCAGCAGGGTCGCCGTGCTCTTGTCCAGCGTGCCGTGCTCGGCGCTGGACCGCACCAGCGAACCGAGTTCCCGCGGTGAGCGGGCCGACCTCAGCTCCTCGGCGGGGCGAACGCCGAACCGGCGCACGATCCAGTTGGCGGTGCCGTTGAGGCCGCGGATCAGCCACCCGAAGGCCTTGGTGAACCGGTACTGCACCCCGGCGACGGCGCGTGCGGTAGCCAGTGGCCTGGCGATGGCCAGGTTCTTGGGCACCAGTTCGCCGAACACCATCGACAGCGAGGTGGCCAGCAGCAGGGCGAGCACGGCCGCCACCGGATCGGCGACCCCCGCGGGAAGGCCGGTGGCGGTCAACGGGCGGGTGAGGAGCCCGGAGATGGCCGGTTCGGCGAGGTAGCCGGTCACCAGCGTGGTCAGGGTGATGCCGACCTGGGCTCCGGAAAGCTGGTAGGACAGCGACCGGTGGGCGCGGGCGACCCGACGTGCCCGGGTGTCGCCGACCTGGGCGAGATGCGTGTCGACCTGGCTTCGCTCCAGCGTGGTCAGGGCGTATTCGGCGGCCACGAACAGCGCCGTCGTCAGGGTGAGGGCCACCACGACCAGCAGGGTGGCGACCTCGATCAGGGGGCCGGTCATCACTGTGCTCCGGCGAGCCAGGAGGCCAGGGTGGGATGGTAGCCGGGGCTTTCCCCCGGCTCAGTACTCCGACCGGGGGACCGCGCGTCAGGCACGGAAGGTGTCACTCCTCAAACAGGATGTCGCAGATGAACGCCCTCAGTGTAGGGGGACGGCACGCCCTCCTGCTCGCCACGTCGGCGGTGAGCCGCGCGCCTTGTGACCGGCCGGCGGCGGCTGCCAGACCGCGTTGCCCGGGCGGGCAACGCGGCCAGGTCGTGTCCTGCCCATCACGTGGGGGTGACGGTTCGGCGGTTCAGGTTGTGCTGCTCGCCTGGCTTCGCAGCCGCGTCTCGGTGGCCGGTCCTGCGGGACGGGCTGGACGCCGTCGTCACCGTGACCGATCACGAGGCCGGGACCGCGGTCGACAGTCTCGCCGGTGCCGCGGTCAACGCCGGCCCGTCCGGCGCCCGGCCCTTGCCGGGGCACGGGCCGCGCTGGTCGACCATGACGCGGCTCGGCGGCGCGCCGACCTTGCCGCCACCGCCGGCGCGGTCGTGGTGTGCGTCTGCACGGAGGAGTCGCTCAGCAGCCGCTGAGCTCGGCGAACAGCTCCACCTGCCGGAACCAGTCGCCGCCGGCGAAGCTGACCACGACTTCGTCCGCCCCCGCCGCCGCGTGGGCGGCCAGCCGCTCGGCTGCCTCAGCGGGACCACCGGTGATCGGAATCTCCGCCGCCCTGTCGACGGGCAGGTTGTATCCGCTTGCGAGGCTGGCCACCACGGCCGTCCGGTTCGGTGCCTGGGTGCCGAGTGAGGCGAGCACCCAGGTGGTGATGCTTGGCACCGGGCGGCCCCGCTCGGCGGCGCCCTGGCGCAGGATCGCGGCGACCCCCGCGACGGCCTCCGGTGTCGTCATCGAGGGAAACCATCCGTCGCCGTACTGCAGGGTGCGGCGGATAGCGACCCGGCCGGCGCCTCCGATGAGCACCGGCGGCATGTCGGCCCCGGGGGACAGCCTGACCATCGGTGTGCCCGGCAGGTGCCGCAGCCGGGTTGGCGTCCCGCGGACGAGTCCGGGCAGCACGGCGAGGCAGTCGTCGGTGAGCCGGCCCCGCTCAGCCTGCGGCACCCCGACCGCCTGCCAGGAGGACACCCCGTGCGGGGTCCCTCCAGAACCGACCCCGAGCACCAGCCGGCCGCCGGAGAGCCGCTGCAGGGTGGCGATTTGCTTGGCGACGGCGGCCACCGGGCGCAGCGGCAGGATCAGCACGCCGAAGCCGATCCGCGGTCGCCGGGTGACCGCGGCAGCCGTGGTCAGCGCCACCATGGCGTCCAGCATGGGCGCGCCGGATCCCAGCACGATCTGGTCGCCCGCCCACACCGAGTCGATGCCGTGTTCCTCCGCGTGCCTGGCACAGGCGGCGATGTCGCCGAGCTGGCCGTCCGGCCCGCGCCCGACGGTGGGCAGAAAGACCCCGATCCGCGTCCTGGGGGTCACCGGTGCTGGGCGGCGACGGGATGCCGGGGCTCGTACAGGCCCAGTTCGGCTCCTCCTGGCAGGGCGAGCGCGGTGAGCAGGCCCCATCCCTGGTCACTGACCGGCTTGGTGAACTCCACCCCCTTGGCGGTGAGTTCCGCGACCGTCGACTCGATGTCGTCGCACATCAGGTAGAGCTCGCAGGCGGGCTTCTCGGCGGGATGCACGGCCAGTTCGGCCGGCGGCATGGCAAAGATCAGCCACCCGTCGCCCGCGTCGACGTGGGAGAACCCCAGCACGTCACGCAGGAAGGCCCGAACCTCGTCGGCATGTGTGCCGTACATGATCGCGTGCAGACCGGTGATCACTGCTCGTGTCCCTCCTCGGTGGTTTCGCGGCAACGGGATCGGCCGCGAGCAATGTTTAGCATGTTCGCTAAATGACGGCAAGCCGCGCCGGCCCGGCCCACCCCTGCCGCGCACCTGGTCACCGGCACAGGGCACGATCAGCGCCATCATGACGCTCACGGACCTGCTGCCGGCGACCCCCGACCCCGACGCCCTGTTCGACGCCTTCTCCGCCTGGGCGGACGAGCGGGGGCTGCCGCTGTATCCGCACCAACAGGACGCCCTCATCGAGGTGGTTTCGGGAGCCAACGTCATCCTGAGCACACCGACCGGGTCGGGAAAGAGCCTTGTCGCGACCGGAGCGCACTTCACGGCTCTCGCGGCAGGGGGGCGAAGCTACTACACCGCCCCGATCAAGGCCCTGGTCTCGGAGAAGTTCTTCGCCCTGTGCGAGACCTTCGGCGCGGACAAGGTCGGCATGCTGACCGGTGACGCCAGCGTCAACGAGACCGCGCCAATCATCTGCTGCACCGCGGAGATCCTGGCCAACATCGCGCTGCGCGAGGGTGCCGACGCCGACGTCGGCCATGTCATCATGGACGAGTTCCATTTCTACTCCGAGCCCGACCGCGGCTGGGCCTGGCAGGTGCCGCTGCTCGAACTGCCCAGGGCGCAATTCCTGCTGATGTCGGCGACTCTCGGTGACGTCAGCCGGTTCTCCGACGATCTCACCCGCCGCACGGGCCGTCCCACGGCGGTGATCCACAACGCCGAGCGGCCCGTGCCGCTGCGCTTCAGCTACGTGCTCACCCCGCTGCACGAGACCCTGGAGGAACTGCTCTACACCAAGCAGGCCCCGGTCTATGTCGTGCACTTCACCCAGGCGGCCGCCATCGAGCGCGCGCAGGCGCTGATGAGCATCAACGTCTGCACACGCGCGGAGAAGGACGCGATCGCCGAGATGATCGGCCGGTTCAGGTTCAGCTCCGGCTTCGGCAAGACCCTCTCCAGGCTGGTGCGCCACGGCATCGGCGTGCACCACGCCGGAATGCTGCCGAAGTACCGGCGGCTGGTGGAGCGGCTCGCACAGGCCGGCCTCCTCAAGATCATCTGTGGCACCGACACCCTCGGCGTCGGTATCAACGTGCCCATCCGCACGGTGCTGTTCACCGCACTGAGCAAGTACGACGGGGTGCGTACCCGCCATCTCAAGGCCCGCGAGTTCCACCAGATCGCCGGACGTGCCGGTCGGGCCGGCTACGACACCGTCGGCACGGTCGTCGTCCAGGCGCCCGAACACACCATTGAGAACGAAAGGGCACTGGCCAAGGCGGGTGACGATCCGAAGAAGCGGCGCAAAGTGGTGCGCCGCAAGCCTCCGGAGGGGTTCGTGTCCTGGGGCGAGCCGACCTTCCAGCGTCTGGTCGAGGCCGAACCCGAACCACTGACCTCTAGTTTCACCGTCAGCCACTCGATGGTGCTCAACGTGATCGGCAGACCCGGTGACGCCTTCGCCGCCATGCGCCACCTGCTCGAGGACAACCACGAGGAACGCCGGTCGCAGATCCGCCTGATCCGCAGGGCCATCGCGATCTACCGGGCCCTGCTCGCCGCCGGTGTCGTGCAGCGGCTGGACACCGCGGACGAGACCGGCCGCACCCTGCGGGTCACCGTGGACCTGCAGCTGGACTTCGCGCTCAACCAGCCGCTCTCGCCCTTCGCGCTGGCCGCCATCGAGCTGCTCGACCGGACTGATCCCGGCTATCCGCTCGACGTGCTCTCCGTGATCGAGTCGACACTGGACGATCCACGCCAGGTGCTGTCCGCGCAGGAACACAAGGCACGCGGCGAGGCGATCGGCGCGATGAAGGCCGAGGGCATCGAGTACGAGGAGCGGATGGCGCTGCTCGACGAGGTGACCTACCCCAAGCCCCTCGCCGACCTGCTCGGCGCCGCCTACGAGATGTACCGGCGTGGCCATCCCTGGGTTGCCGACCACCGTCTTTCACCCAAGTCGGTGGTCCGGGACATGTACGAGCGGGCCATGACCTTCGGCGAGTACGTGCGGTACTACGCGCTCGCCCGCTCCGAAGGCCTCGTCCTGCGCTACCTGGCCGACGCGTTCAAGGCGTTGCGCCAGACCGTTCCCGACGAAGCCAAGACCGAGGACGTCGTCGATCTGACCGAATGGCTGGGTGAACTGGTCCGCCAGGTCGACTCCAGCCTCATCGACGAGTGGGAGAAACTGGCCAACCCCGCTGCCGATACCGGCGCGGCGACCGATGACCGGCCGCCCGCGGTCACCGGTAACACAAGGGCTTTCCGGGTGCTGGTGCGCAACGCGCTGTTCCGACGCGTCGAGCTCGCCGCGCGTCATGACTACGAAGGGCTGGCAGAGCTCGACGCGGACGCCGGTTGGGACGCGGTCGCCTGGCAGCAGGCGCTCGCGCCCTACTTCGCGGAGTACGGCTCGATCGGAACCGGTCCGGACGCGCGCGGCCCGGCGCTGCCGATGATCACCACGGAACCGGATCGCTGGCTGGTACGCCAGGTCTTCGACGACCCCCACGGCGACCGGGATTGGGGCATCAGCGCCAAGGTGGACCTCGGTGAGTCCGACGAGTCGGGCGTCGCCGCGATCACGGTCACCGATGTCGGCCCGCTGACGGGCGATCCGCGGTAGCCGACTCACTTGTGGTTCGGCGGCGCTGAGACGGCCGCGTCGGCGGCTGTCTGCCCTGTGCAGCCGGCGGGTGCCACCGCGCTCGCCGGCGTCGGTCGCCGTTTAGCCCGCAACAGGCCGGGTATGTCGGGAGCGACCGTGGCTGCGGGAGGCCTTGCCGTCCAAGGCGTTTCGGTGCAGGCGACCTCCCAAGCCGTGAGTATCACGGGCAATGACGCAGCACGAGAGGAAACGAAGCGTGGGCAACGACGACAGGACACGCCGGCTGGTGAACGGGCTCGGGTTGTTCAGCCTCGGCCTCGGCGTCGCCCAGCTGGCGGCGCCGGGAGCGATGAACCGGCTGATCGGCGCCAAGGACGACACGAGGACGCGAGCGGTGCAGCGCTGGCTCGGTGGGGCGAGGGAGGTCGTGGCCGGCACCGGTATCGAGTCCGGACGCAGCCCGGCCGTGTGGTTGTGGACCCGGGTCGCCGGGGACATCGTCGACCTGGGCATGCTCGGCACCGTGCTCGGCAGGTCAGGGCGGCGTGCCAAGACGCGGGGCCGGACCGCGGTGGCCACGGCGGCGGTGGCCGGGGTGACGGCGGCTGATCTCCTCGCCGCGCTTCGCCTGAGCCGCGACGACACGGACGCGGGGTACCTCGGAAACGGAAGGCGGGGCATTGAGGCCAAGGGCGCGGTGACCGTCAACCGACCCGTGGGCGAGGTGTTCGCCTACTGGCGCGACCTGGAGAACCTCCCCCGGTTCATGACACACGTGCAGTCCGTGCGGCACCGGGGAGATGGACGCTGGCGCTGGCGCGCGAACGGGCCGGCCGGCATGGACGTCGAATGGGACGCCGACATCACCGAGGAGCGGACCGACGAGTTCATCGCCTGGCAATCGGTGGGCGAGGCATCCGTCGCCAACTCGGGTCGGGTCGAGTTCCGCCCTGCCCCGCGCGGCCGAGGCACCGAAGTCCGCGTCCGGCTCACCTACGACCCACCTGTCGGCAAACTCGGTGCCGCGGTGGCAAAGCTTTTCGGTGCGGCACCCGACCAGCAGGTACGTGACGAGCTGCGCCGGTTCAAACAGGTGCTCGAGACCGGCGAGGTGGTGCGTTCCGAGGGGACGCCGGAAGGCGCGAAGTCCCGCCGGACGGTCGCGCAGCGCCCGGCCCAGCCCGCCCCCGCGTGACCAACGATCGGAGCGAACACCATGCGAGCCACCGTGTGGATGGACAAGACCCATGTCGAGGTCCAGGACGTACCGGACCCGCAGATCCTCAATGCGCGCGACGCGATCGTGAAGATCAGTTCAACGGCGATCTGCGGTTCCGACCTGCACCTGTACAACGGCTTCATCCCGACCATGCGCAAGGGGGACATCCTCGGCCACGAGTTCATGGGGGAGGTGGTCGAGATCGGGTCCGCGGTGACCACCCTGAAAGTCGGTGACCGTGTCGTTGTGCCGTTCCCGATCGCCTGCGGCGGCTGCGGGGCCTGCGAGCGCGGCCTGACCTCGGTGTGCGAGAACTCCAACCCGAACGCGACGATGGCTGAGAAGGTCATGGGCCACGCCACCGCCGGCATCTTCGGCTACTCGCACATGCTCGGCGGCTTCCCAGGAGGACAGGCGGAGTACGCACGGGTGCCCTTCGCCGATGTCGGGCCGTTCAAGGTCGCCGACGACATCCCGGACGAGCAGGTGCTTTTCCTGTCCGACATCCTGCCGACCGGTTACATGGGGGCCGAGATGTGCGATCTCACCCCTGGTGACGTCGTCGCGGTATGGGGCGCCGGGCCGGTCGGGCAGTTCGCCATCGCCAGCGCGCGCTTGCTCGGTGCCGACAGGGTGATCGCGATCGACCGGTTCCCCTATCGGCTCCGGATGGCCAGGGACGGCGCGGGGGCCACCGATGTGATCAACTATGAGGATGTCCCGGTTCTTGAGGCGCTCGACGACCTGACCGCGGGGCGCGGACCCGATGCCTGTATCGATGCCGCTGGTCTGGAATCGCACATCGACGTGGGGCCGTTGCAGGCCTACGACAGGGCCAAGCAGCTCGTCATGGCGGAGACGGACCGTCCGCACGCGCTGCGCGAGGCGATCATGGCCTGCGCAAACGGCGGCGTGGTGTCGGTGATCGGCGTGTACGGCGGATTCGTGGACAAGTTCCCGATGGGCGCCTTCATGAACCGCTCGTTGCGGATGCGCTCCGGGCAGTGCCATGTACATCGCTACATGGAGCCCTTGATGGAGCGGATCCGTTCCGGTGAGCTCGATCCCAGTTTCGTGATCACCCACCGGATGTCTCTTGAGGACGCCCCGCGTGGCTATCAGATGTTCCGTGACAAGGAGGACAACTGCGAGAAAGTCGTGCTCTCGCCCTGAACCGGGGACCGGGCCGTGCGGCGAATCGTCGGGTCAGGGCGGGGCATGCCCGCTTGACAATCCTGACCAGGGCGCACCGCCCACTTGTTACCCTCAGAGAGTGACGCGTGCTGGGGGGAAGCCGAAACGAACGCCTGGCCGTTATCCGGCGCCGAGAGCGACGATCTCGCCCGACAAGGACCGGTCGTGGTTGTACCGGGCGATGCCCGTCGTACTCGCGCACAAGTGGACGTTCGCGAGTGCCCTCGCGCTGGCCCTGGCCGGCCTGGTCATCAACGTGCAGGTGCCGAACTTGCTGCGGGGCGCGATTGACAACGCGATCGTCACGCATCGTGCCCAGCTGGCCACCTACCTGTGGTGGATCGGTGGCCTCGCCCTGGCCACGATGGTCACCGGCTACCTGGGAAGGACGCTGCTGTTCCGCACGGCCTACGAGATCGAGTACGACCTGCGTAACATCATCTACCAGCACCTGACCCGGCTGTCGTTCCCGTTCTACGACAGGGTGCAGACCGGTCAGCTGATCTCCCGGGCCAACTCCGACATTCGCTCCGTGCAGATGTACCTCGCGTTCGCGCCGTTCGGCCTCATCCAGTGCGCGATCGGGGTGGTGGCCTTCGGCTACATGCTGGCGATCAACGTGCCGCTCGCCGTGGTCGCGATGATCCCGATGCCGCTGGTGCTGCTGACCGCCCGACGCACGCAGCGATCGCTGTTCCCGGTGTCGTGGCTGATCCAGGCCCGGCTGGCCGAGGTCGCCACCGTCGTTGACGAGAACGTCAACGGGGTCAGGGTGGTGAAGTCCTTCGCCGCGGAGTCCCGCCAGCTGTCGGCTCTGGAGCGCGCGGCAACGAGGCTGCGCTGGGCCTACGTCAAGGACACCGATCTGCGTGCCCGATGGACGCCGGCGGTGCAGAACCTGCCGCGAGCCGGACTGGCGATCGTGCTGTTGCTCGGCGGCTACCTCGCGATCAACGGTCAGCTGGGCATCGGTGCGATCGTCGCGTTCAGCTCCTATCTGATGATGATGCAGGCCCCTTTCCAGATGATCGGCATGCTGCTCATGCTGGGCCAGCGGGCGGCGGCGTCGGCCGAGCGGCTCTACGAGGTGCTCGACGAGCAACCGGAGATCGTCGACGCTCCCGACGCCGTGCCGCTGGCCGTGTCCAGCGGGGACGTCGAGTTCCGCTCGGTGCGGTTCGGCTACGCGGACGGCGAGGACGTGCTCACCGACTTCTCCCTGCGGCTGCACGGCGGCGAGACGGTGGCCCTCGTCGGCAGGACAGGAAGCGGGAAGTCGACGGCGGCGCGGCTGCTCCCTCGGTTTTACGACGTGCGCGGTGGATCGGTTCACATCGACGGCGACGACGTGCGGTCGGTGACCCTGGAGAGCCTTCGTGACGCGGTGGGAATCGTGCTGGACGAGCCGTTCCTGTTCTCGGTGTCGATCAGGGACAACATCGCCTATGGCCGGCCCGACGCTGATATCACCGACATCGAACGGGCGGCGCGGCTGGCCGGGGCGCACGAGTTCGTGCTCCACCTGCCCAACGGGTACGACACGGTGGTCGGCGAACGCGGCTACACCCTGTCCGGCGGTCAGCGGCAGCGCATCGCGATCGCGCGGGCGCTCCTGGTCAATCCGCCCGTGCTCGTGCTCGACGACGCCACCAGCGCCATCGACGTGCGCACCGAGCAGGAAATCCACGCCGGGCTCCGCACACTGTTGCGGAACAGGACCACCCTGATCATCGCCCACCGACTCTCCACGATCAGCCTCGCCGACCGGGTGGTGGTGCTGGACGAGGGCAGGATCGTGGCGGAGGGAACACACGGCGAGCTGCTCGCGACGAGCCCGCTCTACACCGAGATCCTGGCCAAGGCCGAGGAGCCGCCCCAGGACGGCACACCGGAAGGCCAGCGGCCAGTGGCGGGCAGCAGCCGATGACGTGGCCAGCTGGCGGCGGTCCGTTCGCTGCGGGAAGAGCCGGTACCGCGGGACTGCCCTTCGCTGGTATTCCGTCGGAACTGCAGGCCGGCGTCGACAAGCTGCTGGCCACCGAACCGGACCATCCCGAGCCGACGGCACGGTTCCAGCATGCCCGTCCCGACCCGGACGGCGCGCGGCTGAACTTGTGGAGGCTGGTGGTCCGGTACTGGCCCATGGTGTTGCTGGCCGGTGTGCTCGTGGTGGTCGAGACGCTCACCCTGCAGGCGGCGCCCCTGTTGACCCAGATCGCCATCGACGAGGGCATCAGCCACCGCCAGGTCTTCGTTCTCGTCGGGGTAGCACTGGTGTACCTGATCAGCGTGCTGGTCACCGGGCTCGCCTCGGGGGCGCGGACCAAGGTCACCGGCCGGATCGCCGCGTGGGTGATGAACGATTTGCGAGTACGGGTGTTCACCCAGCTGCAACGGCTCTCACTGGACTTCTTCACCGAGGAGAAGGCCGGCGTGATCATGACGCGGATGACCAGCGATGTGGAAAATCTGCAACAGCTGCTGCAGGACGGCCTCGTGCAGTTCGCGATCCAGGGCCTGACGATGGTCGTGGTGACGGTCATCCTGTTCGCCTACGACGTCCAGCTGGCGCTGCTCACCGTGGCTCTCGTCGTTCCAGTGCTGACCGTTCTGTCGCTGTGGTTCCGCAGCGCGTCGAGCAGGGGCTACACCAGGGTCAGGGACAGCATCGCCGCGGTACTGGCCGACCTGTCCGAGAGCCTGCAGGGCGTCCGGGTCGTCACGGCGCACAACCGGCAGCGACACAACACCTCGCGCCACCGCGCCGTCACCGGCGCCTACTTCGACGCCAACGTCTACACCGGACACATCAACGCGGTGTACGGACCGTCGACACAGGTGGTCAGCCTCGTCGGCCAGTTGGTGCTGCTGGCCGTCGGCGCCTCGATGGTGGCGGCCGGTCGGCTCAGCGTCGGCGAGCTGGTGGCGTTCCTGCTCTACCTCGGGGCGTTCTTCCAGCCGATCCAACAGCTCGTGCAGCTGTACAACACCTATCAGCAGGGCCAGGCCTCGGTGGGCAAGCTGCGGAGGCTGCTGGCGACCGAGCCGAGCGTGCTCGAGGCGCCCGATGCCGCCGATCTGCCACCGGTGCACGGTTTGATCCGCTTCGCCGGCGTCAGTTTCGGCTACGACCCGCACCACCCGGTGCTGCACGGGATCGATCTGGAGATCGCCGCGGGGGAGACCGTGGCGTTCGTGGGGCCGACTGGGGCCGGCAAGTCGACCATCGCCAAGCTGGTGACCAGGTTCTACGACCCGACCGAGGGCACGGTCCTGCTCGACGGGCACGACCTGCGGGCAGTGTCCATCGAGTCGTTGCGCCGCCAACTCGGCGTCGTGCCACAGGAGCCGTTCCTGTTCTCCGGAACGCTTCGGGACAACATCCGTTTCGCCCGGCCCGAAGCCGGTGACGATGCCGTCTGGGAGGCGCTGCGCGCGGTCGGTCTCGTCGACGTCGTCGAGAGGATGCCGGCCGGCCTCGACACCGTGGTGCAGGAACGTGGACAGTCGCTCTCCTCGGGGGAACGTCAGCTGGTGGCCCTGGCGCGAGCGTTCCTGGCTCACCCCAGGGTGCTGGTGCTCGACGAGGCCACCTCCAACCTCGACCTGCGGTCGGAAACCAAGGTGGAGGCGGCACTGGACGCCCTGCTGGAGTCGCGGACCGCACTGCTGATCGCCCACCGGCTGTCGACCGCGATGAAGGCCGACCGGATCGTGGTGGTCGACGTCGGACGGGTCGTCGAGGTTGGTACCCATACAGAACTGGTTGCGGCGGGCGGACTCTACGGCCAGATGTACCGCACGTGGACAAGTCAGGCGGGCCAGTCGAATGCCGACCCGCCCACACCGTCAGCTCCGTGAAGCCAACCTCGAATTGGCGAAAACCCCCGGCGGGAAGGCACCTGCGGCACGAAGGCGGTCCACGAGCGGTCCGATGAGGCCGGCCAGCCGGGCGCACCGATCGGCACCGAGATGAGTCCACGGCGCGCGGTCGAGCCGGTCGGTGTGCTCCTCGATCTCGGCACGGAAAGCGGCACCGGTAGGTGTGAGCGCGCCGGCCTCGTCGAGCAGTCCGCGGTCGCGCAGATACTCCTGGCCGGCCGCCCACTGCTCGTCAGACCAGCCCCGGAAGGACTTCGCCACCTCGGGAAGGAAACCCTGTCCGGTCGCGGTGTGGGCGATCAGGGCCTGCAGGCCGGAAAGGTCGGCGTGCTGCAGTGCGGCGATGTGCCCGTCACCCCGGTACTCCCGCAGCAGGGTCGCGGCGTGCCAGAGCACAAGATGCGGCTCGAGCGGCCAGGCCAGGTCCGCGTGGCCGGCGAAGAGCGCGCGCCCCTGCGCGGTGCACACCTCGGTGGCGACCCTGGCCAGCTCGGCGGCGTCGGCGAGCTCGGGTGAGCCGATCACCTCGTCGCCGAGCAGCCGGCGCAGCGCGGCGTCCGCGGCGGCCAGCCGGGCCGCCGAGATGTCGTCGGGACTAGCCAGTGTCCATGCCCGGGGAATGTGCCGAGCGATCAAGTCGGGACTGAAGTTATAGAAGGTGGCCGTCACCACGGACGGGCCGACCGCGCCCATCGGAGCGGACCGGCTGGCGAAATACCCCATCCGGCCGGGTCGAAGACCAGCCGCGGTGAGCTGCTGCTCGGCCTCTGGAGCGAAGTAGATCACCAGGTGTACGGGGTGCAGCAGCCGGGCGAGCCGGTTGATCTCGGAGAGCTCCATGGGCAGCTACGTTATCGGGCGGTGGTCGATGTCCACTCGTCTCGGCCGGGATGCCCGTCCGTAATCCTGCTCACTGTGTGGCCGCGCCGATTGGCGGCTTGTTCCCGGCGTTTTCCTCGCTCAGGCTGGACGGGAGGAGGAAGGGAGCCGACGATGGCCGGCGACGTGACATTGGCGGCAGTGCTGGCCTTCAGCGGTGCGGCGCGCAGAATATGCCGAGCACTCGGTGATCCGCTGGCCCGTCTCATCGATTTCCGGGGCGATCCATATCCGTTCTACGAAGCCATTCGTGACAGGGGCACGCTGGTGCACAGCCGTCTCGGCCCCTATCTGACGGCTTCTCACGAGCTGTGCAGCGCGGTCTTACGGGACGCGAGGTTCGGCGTCATCCCCAGCAGCGAACTGCCACCGGTGGATCTCGGACTGAGCGGTGACGGGCCGCACAGGATCGTCGACCCGGTCGACGAATCGTTCCTGAAGCTCGACCCGCCCGAGCACACCCGGCTGCGCCGGATGGTGTCCTCGTCGTTCACCCCACACGCGTTGCGCTCGCGGAGCGAGGCCATCACCGCCATTGTCACGGAGTTCCTCGACCGCGTTGACGGCCGTGGCGGATTCGACCTGATGAGAGACTTCGCCGCCAGGGTGCCGATCAAGGTGATCTGTGGCCTGCTCGGTGCCTCCGACACACGGCATGAGCAGATGGCCGAGTGGGGTACGACGCTGGCCGCCGCGGTTGACGGCGTGCGGTCGGTGCGACAGGTTCGCCATCTGCGTGCCACTCTCGCCGAGCTGAACGACTTTCTCGGGTTGGTCATCGACGCCCACCGCGGTCAACCGGCCGACGACGTGGTCGGCGCCCTGATGGCGCAACCCGAGCTCAGCCGGGAGGATCTGCTCGCCACGTCGGGGCTGCTGCTGACCGCCGGATTCGAGACGACGGTCAACCTGATCGGCAACGGGGTGCTCGCCCTGCTGGACAATCCCGAGGCACGTCAGCGACTGATCGACGATCCGGACGCCGCACCGGCAGTGGTCGAGGAGATCCTGCGCTTCGACCCGCCGGCACAGTACACCGGCCGGCTGGCGCTCGAACCCGTTGAACTGGCGGGAAAGACGATCGCCACCGGCCAGTACGTCGTGCTGCTGACCGCGGCGGCCAACCGTGATCCCGCCGTGTTCGCCGACCCGCACCGGTTCGACATCGACCGCGTCAACGCCGCCGATCACCTCAGTTTCGCCGCGGGCATCCACTACTGCCTCGGCGCCGGGCTGGCCCGAATGGAGGGCGCCATCGCCTTGCGCGCCCTGTTCACCCGGTTCCCCGATCTGAGGTTGGCCGGACCGGTCGTTCGCCGGCCGTCACGTGCCATTCGCGGTGTTCTGCGAATGCCGGTTCAGGCAGCCGTCTCGGCGAACACGGCCGCCTGAACCAGTCAGTCGACCGGGGTCAGTCGATTCCCTCCATCTTGCGGTGGATAGCGGGCGCCAAGAAGTACAGCGCCACGCCCAGCAGGACGGTGATGCCGCCGACGATGCCGAAGTAGGCGACCTCGTGCTGTGGCGTGGCCAGCGGCACGATCTGGGCGCTGATGCCCTGCGCGGCGGCGTCGGACAGGAACCACATGCTCATCATCTGCGCGCCGAAGGCCGTCGGCGCCAGCTTCGTGGTGGCCGAGAGGCCGACCGGCGACAGGCACAGTTCGCCGAGGATGACGATCAGGAAGCTGGCCGCGAGCCAGAGTGGGGGTACCACCTTGTCCGTCGGACCGTACAGCAGTGCCGGCACCGCCATCAGCAGGTAGGACAGGCCGGCGAAACCAAGACCGAGGGAGAACTTCACCGGCGTGGACGGCTGTCGCCGGCCGAGGCGGACCCACAGCGTCGCGAACACCGGAGCGAGGATCACGATGAATCCGGGGTTGAGCGTCTGGAACCACGACGACAGCAGTGGCAGTCCGAACAGGTGGAGGTCGACCCGGTGGTCGGCGTAGTCGGCGAGCACCACCGAGCCCTGCTCCTCGATCATCCAGAAGAACAACGAGGCGACGAACAGGGGAATGTAGGCGATCACCCTGGAGCGCTCGACGGCGGTGACCTTTTCGCTGCGCAGCATCACCACGAAGTACGAGGTCGGCAACAGGATACCCAGCACGCTGATCGCGTTGATCATGAGTTCGACGGTGAGCGCGCCGGACATCGCGAGCACGATACCGGCAAGCACGAGGATGAGCAGTCCGACGACGATCCTGGTGTACACCCGCGCACGTTCGTCGTCGGTCAGCGGGTTGTTGGCTGTGGCGCCGACATCGGCAAGGCGCCCGCGACCGAGGAAGTAGCAGACAAGGCCGATCGCCATACCGACCGCGGCGACGCTGAAGCCCACGTGGTAGCTCACCGACTGTCCCAGCGTGCCGATCAGCAGCGGGGCGAGCACGGCACCGAGGTTGATGCCCATGACGAAGAGGGTGAACCCCGAGTCGCGACGTGGGTCGTTGGCGGTGTAAAGCCCGCCGACCATGGTGGAGACGTTCGGCTTGAGCAGGCCGGTGCCGAGGGTGATCAGCAGCATCGAGACGTAGAGTGCGCCAACCCCGGAGGGGAACGACAGCACGAGATGGCCCATCATGATCAGCACGCCGCCGTAGAGCACGGCTCGCCGTGAACCGAAGATCCGGTCGGCTAACCAGCCACCGACGACCCCGGACATGTATACCGAGGCGCCGTAGATCGACATCAGCGAGGCGGCCAGCCCCTTGTCCAGCCCGAGGCCGCCCTCACTGAGTTGGTGATACATGAAGAACAGCAGAATGGCGCGCATTCCGTAGTAGGAGACGCGTTCCCAGAACTCGGTGAAGAACAGGGGGCCCAGTCCGGCGGGATGGCCGAAAAATCCTCTTTGCGGCGGCTTGGCGCTCTCCGTCGTCGTCGCGGTCACGTTGTCTCCATGATGGTCACCCAGATGTGTCGTTGGCGCACACTAGCGGCACCGGCACACCCCGCGACACAACGTGGTCATCACGATTGCACGAGTCAACCGACCTTCGTGAGCCGATCGGTCGCCGTCCCACGGACCGCACGGGCGTTGCGCCGAGTTACGGTCGCGACGGCGACGCCCAAGACCACCAGTGCGGCGGCAACAGCCCTGAGCGGGGTTACCGGTTCGCCGACGAACAGCGCGGCCGACGTCATTCCGAACACCGGCACCAGCAGTGCGTATGGCGCCACCGTGGTGGCCTGGTACCGACGGATCAAGGCGCTCCACGAACCGTAACCGAGCAGTGTGGCGAACCAGGCCACGTAGCCCAGCGACGCCAAGGCCGACAGGTTCATGTGCCGCAACGCTTCCAGGTCGGCACCGGCACCCTCGATCAGCAGGGACGCCGTGAGCAGGGGGAGGGGAGGCACAACACTGATCCACACCATGAACCTGAACCCGTCCGGCGGCGCGGCCTTGCGGGTCAGCACGTTGCCGAGGCCCCAGCTCGCGGCGCCAGCCAACACCAGAAGGAACGCGAGCACCGGGCTGGACTGCCCGTAGTCGACGCCGACGAGCACGACACCGCCGAGTGCGACCGCCATGCCGATCCACTGCCTCACGGTGGGACGCTCTCCGGTCAGCGCCGCGGAGAAACCGGCGGTGAACAACACCTGGATCTGTATCACCAGTGAGGTGAGTCCTGCCGGCATGCCCATGTGCATGCCGGTGAACATCAAGCCGAACTGCAGGGCACCGGTGGACAGGCCTACTCCCAGGACCCAACGCGGCGGCACCCGCGGGCGGCCGACGAACAGCACGGCGGGCAGTGCGGCCACGGTGAACCGCAGTGCGGTGAACAGCAGCGGAGGCAACGTCCGCAAGCCGACATCGATGACGACGAAGTTGACACCCCAGACCACCGCCACGGTCACGGCGAGAACCACGTGCGCAGGCTTCATGGCTGCCAGTCTCGATGCCCCCGGTACCGCAGCACCAGTACACAATTCTGCATGGAGAAGTTTAGTATCGCTATATGATTGACCTCGGCCGTCTCCGCGCTCTGCATGCGTTGGCAGTGCACGGTTCCATCCACGCGGCCGCGGCCGCACTGGGGTACACCCCGTCGGCGGTGTCCCAGCAGATCGCGAAACTGGAGCGGGAGACCGGGACGAAACTGGTGGAGCGCCGCGGCAGGGGCGTCGTGTTGACCGACGCCGCGCGGGCACTGGCCGAGACCGCGGACAGTGTGCTCGCCCTTGTGGAACAGGCCGAAGTGCGGCTGGAGGAGCAGCGGGACGAGGTGCTCGGCACGGTGACGGTGGCGGCCTTCGCGACCGCGTGCCGAGGACTGCTGCCTCACGTGGTGGCCGGGCTGGCCGCGGTCCACCCGCGGTTGGATGTTCGCGTCCGTGAGGTGGACCCGACCGACGCCGTCGGGTTGGTGGCTCGGGGCGAGATCGACATCGCGGTGGTGCATGACTGGACGAACACGCCGCTGGCGGTGCCGGAGTCGCTGGCGAGGACGCCCATCGGCGAGGACAACGCGGATGTGCTTATGCCGGCGGACCATCCACTCGCGCATCGGCGAACAGTGCGTCCCGAGGATCTGGTCCACCAGCGCTGGATCTGCCAGCCCGCGGGCACGATCTGCCACGACTGGCTGGTCAGAACCTTTCGGGGTGCGCAGGTCGAACCGGTCGTCGCCCACCACATCACGGAGTACGAGACCCAGCTCGCGTTCCTGCGAGCCGGGATCGGTGTCGCGCTCGTCCCGAGGCTGGGGCGGGCGGAGGTACCCGCCGGAATACGGGTACTGCCGCTGCTTCCCACACCGACGAGACGGTTGTTCGCGGTCTGGCGGGCGCAGGCGGCCCGGCGGCCGGCGATCCGCGCCGCGGTCGCCGCGCTACAGCAGTGCTGGGCGCGGCGACAGACCGCGGCCTGACTCGTCGGCACCAGTCGCGGTCGACGGCGTGTCGTGTCATCCTGACGCCGTGTCACGCACGCGAACGTTGGCCGTTGCCGCGCCGGATCCGGTGATGTCGCGCGTGTCGGCCTTTCTGTCGCGGTACTGGGAGGACGGTGACAGCGAGCGCGAGGTACGAGCCGAGCTTCGCCGCGTCGCGGCGTCCGGCGAGCGCATTCGTCTCGAACTGGAGGCGGATGTGGCGGCCCTGCGGACCGTTCTCGACGACCCCGCGCGTGACTGGTGCCTGCCCTACCTTGTGGAGACCTACGCCAACGTGGGGCTTGAGAGCTTCACCAGCGCCACGGCAAGGGACTTCCTGAGGCGTTTCGCGGCGTCGGCTGATGACGCCCTCGACGCACCGACGGCGTGAGGGACGACTCGGCCACCCGGTCGCGGAGTGGTGCTGGGTGTCCGGCGTCCGGTCGGCGTTGACCGATCACAATATGCCCATAGTGTCGCCATCAGTCGCTACCCTCCGCGTCGGCGCCGAGAGGGAGGCTCGGGGTCGAGAGATCGAGAACTCAGGAAGGAAACCGTGGTGGCAGCGCGACAAGTCACACTTGCCGAGGTGGCCGAACATGCCGGGGCTTCCCTGGCTACCGCCTCCCGGGTGCTCAACGGGAGCAATCGCCAGGTCGGCGACGCGTTACGCGAGAGAGTACTGCTCAGCGCGAGGATGTTGGGCTACCTGCCCAACGCCTCGGCACAGGCGCTGGCACGCAACAGCAGTTCGCTGGTCGGGCTGGTCGTGCACGACATCACCGACCCGTATTTCTCCAGCATCGCCGCGGGAGTCGTTCGAATCGCCGAGGCCGCGGGTCTCGTCGTCGTGCTTGGCACCACAGGGCGCAAGGCAGAACGGGAACGGGAACTGCTGTGCATGCTGCGTGCGCACCGCGCGAAGGCGGTTGTTCTCGTCGGCAGCCTCACCGCGGACGCGGAGGCCACCGCCAGACTGGACGAGCAGCTCAAGCTCTTCATCGACCAGGGCGGCCGGGTCGCCTGCGTTGGGCAGGCCGAACTGTCGGTGGACACCGTGGTGCCGGCCAACGAGCCGGGTGCGGAAGCACTCGGGCGCGCGCTTGCCGGCCTCGGCCATCGGCGGTTCGCGGTCCTCGCCGGCTCGACCGACTTGCTGACCAGCCGGGACCGCGTGGCCGGCTTCCGGGCCGGGCTCGCCGAGTCCGGTATCGCGCTGCCCGACTCGGCGGTGGTGCGCGGCGAGTTCAGCCGGGACGGCGGCTACGCGGCCGCATCCGAGGCGCTCGCGGCCGGTATCGACGCGACCTGCCTGTTCGCCGTCACCGACGTGATGGCGCTCGGTGCGATGGCCGCGCTGCGGGACGCAGGACTGCGGGTGCCGGATGACATGTCGGTGGCTGGATTCGGCGACATTCCAACGCTGCGTGACGTGGCGCCGACACTCACCACGGTCCGCCTGCCGCTGGAGGAGATGGGGGCGCGGGCCGCTGAGCTGGCACTCGGTGACCGGGCCGCGAGCCGGCCGAGGACGGTCGCGGTGGGCGCCGACGTGGTGCTGCGCGAGAGCACCCGACGTCTGTGACGGTGGGCGGACGACGCGGCACGCTCAGGACAACCGGACGCCGATCCCGGTCAGGGCACGGACTTCCATTTCGGACTGCTTCTGCTCGTCGTGGGTGTTTTTTCCGAGCAGGGTTCCGACGATGCCGCAGAGGAAGGCGAACGGAATGGACACGATGCCGGGATTGGACAGCGGGAAGAGGTGAAAGTCGACCGAGGGCAGAATCGAGGTCGGACTGCCGGACACCACCGGCGAGAAAATGATCAACAACAGGCACGAGCTCAGCCCGCCGCAGCTGCTCAGCACCGCGCCAACGGTGTTGAAGCGCCGCCAGAACAGCGAGAACAACAGCGAGGGGAGGTGCGCCGACGCCGCGACCGCCACCGCCAGTCCCGCCAGGAACGCCGCGTTCTGACCGTTGGCCAGGATGCCTCCAGTGATCGCCAGGACCCCGACGGCGACCGCGGTGAGCCGTGCGACTCGGATCTCCCTGGCCGGGTTGGCCTTGCCGCGTTTGATGATGTTGGCGTAGACGTCATGGGCGAACGCGACTGATGCGGTCAGGGTCAGTCCGGTCACCACCGCGAGAATCGTGGCGAAGGCCACGGCCGCGACGACACCGAGCAGGGCCTGCCCGCCGATCCGGAAAGCCAGCAGCGGGAGCGCGGAGTTCTCCGCGCCCGGTGCGTGCAGGATCGCGGAGGATCCGACGACCGCGCTGGCGCCGAAACCGATGATCATCGCGCACAGGTTGAAGGTGACCACCGCCCACACCGCCCATGTCGCCGTGCGGCGGGCCTGGATGGCGTCGGGAACGGTGTAGAACCTGATCAACACGTGGGGCAGGCTGCAGGCCCCCAACAGCTGCGCGAGGGCAAGGGAGACGAAGTCCAGCGTGTTGTTGCGGTAGAGGGTGCCGGGGGACAGGATCGCCTGGCCGAGAGAGTTGTTGGCGGAGGCCTGCTGCAGGATCGCGGAGAAGTCGAAGTTGAACTTGCCGAGCAGGAACACGGTGAGCAGAACGATGCACAGCAGCAACAGCGCCGCCTTGAACATCTGCACCCAGGTGGTCCCCCGCATTCCGCCGACGAGCACACAGAAGATCATGAGGATGCCGACGACCGCGATCACGATGGACTGGCCGGACCGGCTCGTGATGTTCAGCAGCAGGGCCACCACGGCGCCGGCGCCGGCCATCTGGGCGATCATGAAGAGGAAGCAGATCACCAGCGTGGTCATCGCGGTCACGGCACGCACCGGGCGCTGACGCATTCGGAAGGCGAGCACGTCGCCGAGGGTGAACCGGCCGGTGTTGCGCAGCATCTCGACGATGAGCAGCACGCCGAGCAACCAGGCGACGCTCCAGGCGATCGCGTACATGAATCCGTCGTAACCGTGTACCGCGATCGCCCCGGTCGTGCCGAGCACCGACGCCGCCGAGAGATAGTCGCCGGACATCGCCAGCCCGTTCTGTCCGCCGGTGAAGGCGCTGCCGGCCGCGTAGTAGTCGGCTCTGCTGCTGTTGCGGCTGTTGACCCGGTAGACGATGGCAAGCACGCTCGCCACGATCGCGGCGAACATCCACAGGCTGGTCGACGGCGTTCCAGCGGTCATCGTCGGTCGATTCCCGCCCGCTGGCGCACCAGCCGGACCTGTGGGTCGACCCGACGTTTGGCGTAACCGCGGTAGATCGAGGTGATCGTGATGGTGGTGACCAGCTGTGCGACGCCGAACACGAGACCCATCGTGATCGTTCCGATCACCGGACGCCCCATGAATTCCGGAGCGTAGGAGCTCAACAGCACGTAGATCAGGTACCAGGCGAGGAACAGCCCTGTCATCGGAAACACGAAGCGGCGCAGCCGGCCGCGCAGTTCGATGAACTCCGGGCTGTGTTGGATCGACGCGAAGTCGATGTCCTCCGGACCGACGGAAGGCGCCTGCACACCGGCGAGGTTTCCGGCATCCGTGGAAGCGCCCCGCTCCGGTACGAAATGTGCACCAGGCGACCGTGCCGTGTATGTCACCGTCTCCCCCACGAGAATCAAGCCCTGGCCGACCTGGAGATCATGCCAGCCGCCAAGGGTAGCGGCGGCGTATTGCCGCCACCATCACGGGCGGCACACGATAGTCGCATGCTCGACGTCCAGTGGACCTTGACACGGACTTTTCCTGTGGAGTACACCCCGACCACGTATTCGGACCATTCCGAGTAGGTGGGACGACGCCGCCCAGGGTCGACGGTTCGGCCGGTCGGCGGGAAGTCCTTGACATTTCAGCGCCTACGTTCAACTGTCGACCGATCCGAGGAAGGACGCATCGTGGTTGAGCCCAGCCAGGTACCGTGGTGGAGCAAGGTCGCCCGGTGGCGCAACTGGCCGGTGACGGTCAAACTGGCCGCGGTGCTCGTCGTGCCGATCCTGGCCGTCGTCGCGCTCGAGGTGAACCAGGTCGTCGGGGACGTTCGGCGAGTCGACTCGTTCACGTCCGCCCAGCAGTTCGTCGCCCTCGGTGAGGCGGTGAACCCCGCGGTCACCGAGTTGCAGCGGGAGCGGAGCCTGGCCATCCAACCGACGGCCAAGACCGACGACAATTACCGGCGCCAGATCGAGGCCACGGACAAGGCGACGTCCAGCGTGCTCGACTTGGCCAAGCGGATACCGAAGCTCTCGGCGGCAGCTCTTGCCAAGCTCCACGATCTGGAGCTGTCGGTGGGCCAACTGTCCTCCCGCCGGGAGGTGGTGCTCGGCGGCCAGGGTGCGGACGAGGGTACGGTCGACGCCTACAACACAGTGATCGACGCCGCGATGGGCGTGGATGACGCACTGGAGGTACAGCTCGGCGAGTTGGTGCTCGCTGGGCCCGCGGCAGCTCTGTTCGATCTGGAGGGGGCGCGGGAGCAGCTCCGACGCGAACAGGATGTCGTGTTGCTCGGCATCGGCCGCGGGTATCTCACCGGCGCCGAGCAGCAGCAGCTCATCAAGGGCGACGTCGGCTACGACAACGAGATCGCCATCTTCAACACCATCGCCCCTGACCGGTGGCGACAGCAGTTCCAGCAGACCGTGCCCGGCGTCGACGCCAATGTCCGGGACCAGCTTCTCAAGCAGGCCATCGCGGCGCCGGCTGATCCGCCGCCGAACACGCCGGCGGCGAACAGGAAGCCCGGCGCCGCGATGAACATCAGGGGCGACGAGTGGAACCAGAAGTCCGACGCCACCGTCCAGCTGGTGATGAAGGTCGAGGACGGGCTGCGCGGGGAGCTGCGGGACACCGCGGCCGCGCTTCGGGAGAATGCCAGCAACCAGGTCGGCACGGAGTCGGTGATCCTCGCGGTCATCCTGCTGCTGGCCGGCGCGATCGGCCTCATCGTCAGTCGGTACCTGCTGCGCTCGCTGAGCCTGCTCCGCAACACCGCTCTTGACGTGGCCAAACGTGGGCTTCCCGAGGCCGTCGCCCGAATCCGCGAGGGTCGTGGTGACGAGGTCGTCATCGACCCGGTGCCGGTGCACACCACCGAGGAGTTCGGGCAGCTGGCAAGGGCCTTCGACGAGGTGCACGGCCAGGCCGTGCGCTCGGCGAGTGAACAAGCCGCCCTGCGCAGCAACCTGAGCAACATCTTCGTCAACCTGTCCCGGCGCAGCCAGGGGCTGGTCGAGCGGCAGCTGCGGTTGATGGAGCAACTGGAACGCCACGAGGAGAATCCCGAGCAGCTGGCCAACCTGTTCAAGCTCGACCACCTCGCCACCCGGATGCGCCGCAACAACGAGAACCTGATGGTGCTGTCCGGCCTCGACCTGGCACGCCGGTTCAGCAGACCACTGCCGCTCGGCGACGTGCTCAGGGCCGCGGTCTCCGAGATCGAGCACTACCAGCGCGCCATGGTCCGCTCGGCCCCACCGGTGTCGGTGGTCGGCTACGCGGCCGGTGACCTGGTTCGCCTGATCGCGGAGTTGCTCGACAACGCCACAGCCTTCTCGCGCTCCGACACCCAGGTGGTCGTCGACAGCGGGCATCGAGCAGACGGCTCCGTGGTGATCGAGGTGACCGACGAGGGAATCGGTCTTGGGGACGCCGAACTGGCCGAGATCAACCAGCGGGTGTCCGCCATCGTCTCGGCCGAGGTCCCGGTGTCCCGCCAGATGGGTCTGTTCGTGGTCGGTCAGCTGGCCAGCAGGCACTCATTCCGGGTCCACTTCAGCAGGCGGACCGACGCGGCAGAGGGGCTCGTGGCCTCCGTCGGGGTGCCCGCGGAGCTGATCGTCGACGTGACCTCGACGGTGCTCCCGGCGGTGCCAGGGCAGAACGGGGTCCTCGCGGCGTCCGTGCCGGCGCCAGCGTCGGCGCCGGAGGAGTTGGCCCCAGGCGAGCCGGACGCGAGGACACAGCCCGCCGGGGAGTCGGTCTTCCACGCCCCGGCCTCCGGTGTGGTCCAGTGGCCCGACACCGAGGATGCTGACGACGTCGAGGTGTATGACGATGTGTGGTCGCTGCCGGATGAGGACGAGCCGGTCACCGTGGATCCCGCGCCCGAGCCGCAGACGTCACAGCCCACCTGGTTCGCCGCGACCGTCGAACCGGAACCGGAACCGGAACCACTGATGACGCCAGCGGCGGATCCTCCCGCGGGAACGGCGAGGCACACGTGGTTCGACTCGGAACCGGACGCGGCAGGCGGCCACCCAGGAACGGACAACCGTACGGCGGGACGGCACTCGGCCGTACCAAATCGGGCTGGCGCAGCTGAACCGTTCACGGCGCCCATGCCGGTGCAGGAACTCACGCCGCAATGGCCGAGCGACCCGGGCGACGAGCTTGTGGACCTGCCCAAGCGGGTACCGAGAGCGAGCCTGTTCCCTGCCTTGGACGAGCGGAGAACGGCGGATCCGGGCACGGTGGCCACATCGACGAATGCCGACCGAAATCGGGGATTCCTCGCCAGTTACCAGTCCGGTATCCGTGCGGACAACACCAGAACGGACCGTGACAGACAAGCGTCGCCGATCCAGAATGAACGGGGGCAGAACTCATGACCACGCTTCGCTCCCGCGAAGTGAGCCAGTTCGGGTGGTTGGTCGACAACTTCGCCCGGCAGGTGCCTGGGGTGGCGCACGCGGTGGTGGTGTCGGTGGACGGGGTGTTGCTCGCGTCCTCGGCGCGGCTGCCGGCGGAGGGCGCTGAGCAGGTGGCGGCGG
>JAFAZC010000123.1 GCA_019239965.1 Kutzneria sp.
AGCCCATCGTCGCTGCCGGCACGTACAAACCGCTGGTCGAGGATCCGTACGGATCGCAGCGCACCGCCATCCAGATCGAAGCGACCGTGGACCGCCGGGACTGGGACATGGACTGGCAGGCACCGCTGCCCAAGGGCGGCGACGCACTCGGCTACGAGGTTCGGCTCACCGCCAACATCGAGCTCGTCAAGCAGGGAGACTGACAACCATGCTGGTGCTGGGTCTGTGCGGCAGTCTGCGGCGCGACTCGTTCAACGGCCGGCTGCTGCGGGCGGCGGCCAGCTCACTGCCGCCGGGGGACCATGTCGAGATCTTCCCGGGTCTGGCCCCCATTCCGCCCTACGACGAGGACGCGTCGACCCCGGCCCCCGTCGAGCAGCTGCGCGCGGCCATCGCCGAGGCCGACGCGGTCCTGATCGCGACACCGGAGTACAACGCGTCCATTCCCGGACAGCTCAAGAACGCACTGGACTGGGCATCTCGGCCGTTCCCGGACAACGCGCTCCGGGACAAGCCGGTTGCGGTCGTCGGGGCGTCAACCGGCTTGTTCGGGGCGGTGTGGGCACAGGCCGAGCTCCGCAAGGTGTTGACCACTATCGGTGCCCGGGTCGTCGACGAGGAACTGCCCGTCTGCATGGCTCACGAGGCCTTCACCGAGGACGGCTCACTCGCTGACACCGGCCTGCGTGACCGCCTTGCCGACATCGTCGGGCAACTGGTCCGTTCGGTGTCCGAAACGTCGGCCGCCGCCGACGCCTGACCAGTGCGTACAGTGCGATCCATGCCGATCCACCAGCGGGTGACCGTCGCACCAGACGTTGCGCCGGGCAACGGGTATGCGCATGCCGTCACCGCCTCCGGCCGGTTCGCCTTCGTCTCCGGGCAGGTCTCGGTGGACACAAGGGGAAACCCGGTCGGGGTCGGTGACCTCGCCGCACAGACCAGGCAGGCGTTGACCAACCTGCGCATTGTGCTTGGCGCACTGGGCGCGGACTGGACCGACGTGGTCCGATTCACTTGGTACCTCACCGATGTCAGCCGGATACAGGTGATCCGGGACGTTCGGGACGAGATGATCCGCGGGCCGCTCGGTGACCTACCGAACCCGGCGAGCTCACTGGTCCAGGTGGCCGCCCTGGTCCGTCCCGAGTTCCTCGTCGAGGTCGAGGCGGTCGCGGTCCTTGCCGAGTGAGCCGTGCCGGCGTCAGTACTCGCCTCGGACCAGGTTGGCCGGGGGCTCGCCGCGGACGAACCTCGCCACCTCCGCCGCGGCGACCCGGTAACCACGCTCGTCGCCCCCGGTACAGCTGCCGGCGACGTGCGGCGTGAGCAGTAGTCCGTCGACTGTCCACAGTGGGTGGTCTGCCGGCAGTGGTTCGGGGTCGGTCACGTCGAGTGCGGCCCTGAGCCGGCCAGCGCGCAGCTCGGCGACCAGCGCGTCGGTGTCGACGACCGGCCCGCGCGCGGCGTTCACCAGGATCGCTCCGTCGGGCATCGCGGCAAAGAACTTCGCGTCGGCCATCCGCGTGGTCTGCGACGTCAGCGGCACCACGAGAACGGTGGCATCGTGCTCGCCGAGCAGGTCCGGCAGCTCGTCCCTCGCGTGCACTCCGTCCCGTGCCGAGATCCCAACCAGCGTCGTCGTGGCGTCGAACGGTTCGAGTCTGCGCCGCAACTGGCGGCCCAGGTCACCGGCGCCGACGATCAGCACCCGCTTGCCCTGCAACGTATCGGTCGTGTGGGTGTCCCACGTCCGCGCCTGCCGCGCCCGATCGAAGGCGGGAAGGTGGCGGCAGACCGACAGCAGCGCGGCTACCACCCACTCCGCCGTGCTGCCACCGTGCGCACCGCGTGCTGTGGACAGTGCGACGCCATGCGGCAGCCTTCCGATCCAGGCCTCGGCGCCAGCCGTGACCAGCTGGACCAACCGCAGTTTCGGCAGTCTGTTCAACAATGGCACCACACTGGATGCCGGTCTGGCCGCGGGGAACGGCGCCACCAGCACCTCGGCTTCACCGGCCTCCGCGGGCAGGACCTCCTCGGTCTGGTACCGAACCGCGCGCACGCCTTCGACCGCGGACAACACCGCGCGGGCGTGCTCATCGGGAACCAGCACGGTGGTCAACTCTCGATCCGTCACCACAGCACACTATTCCGACGTCGCGGACGCAGACCACCGTGGACCACTCACCCGGTATTCACAGCCCCGCGCCTACAGTCCTGTCATCATGCGATGCGCGAGCGGGGTGATCCTGCCCACAGTGGTGATCGGACTGCTAGCGGTGGGCTGCGCGAGCTTTCCCGAACAGGCTGGACCACCACCGACCTGGCAACCGCAACCCAAGCTGACCGAGCAGGCCGGCCCGCAACCGAACCTGCCCGGGGGCGCCAACACTGACGGTGCCCCCCGACCCGGTCCTGCCACGTCGATTCCGCCCCCACAGGGATGCACCGACTTCGATCCGGCCGTGATCGGTACCTGTCTCGAACCCATCGCCGCGGTGGC
The DNA here is from genome assembly GCA_019239965.1 of Kutzneria sp. Taxonomy (GTDB): domain Bacteria; phylum Actinomycetota; class Actinomycetes; order Mycobacteriales; family Pseudonocardiaceae; genus Kutzneria. The sequence goes on from JAFAZC010000123.1 coordinate 2,507, forward strand.
CGCGCTTCCAGGTGGCACCGCCGGGCTGGCGGCCGAGCGGTCAAGCGGTCGGGTACTCGCGGTCCAGCGCGGGGCCGCCACACGACAGGTCGCCGCGTTCAGTGTCGATGCCGCGACCGGGGGCGGCCTGACCGGGCTCGCGTTGTCGCCGACCTACCGTGAGGATCAGCTCCTCTACGTCTATCTCACGACGGCGACCGACAACCGTGTCGTCCGGTTCACCGCCGGCGACGCACCCAAGCCCATACTGACCGGTATTCCCAAGGGGCAGCGTGACAATCGGGGCGTGATGGCCACCGACCGTACCGGTGCGTTGCTGGTGGCCACCGGCGACGCCGGCGACCCAGCCGCCGCGTCGGACCCGAAGTCGTTGGCGGGCAAGGTGCTGCGGATCGACGGACTCGGCAAGCCGGCTCCCGGCAATCCGGATCCCACCTCGGTCGTCATCGCCAGCGGTCTGTCCTCTCCCGCGGGACTGTGTGGCCAGTCGGAGGGCGCAGCCTCATGGTGGGTCACCGACCAGGCCGCGGCGGCCGACCAGCTCTACAAGGTCACCTTCGGCCAGCCGGTGGGCACACCAGCGTGGTCCTGGCCGGATCGGCCGGGCGTCGCCGGCTGCGCCGCGTTCACCGACCAGATCCTCGTCGCCACCGCGCATCGAGCCGGACTGCAGCTGCTGGCGCTGAACAAGGACGGATCGTTCAACGGTAAGCCGACCGTGGTCCTTGACGACGAGAAGGGTTACGGCCAGATCTGCGGCGTCGACGCGATCGACGACCAGACCGCGGTCATCGGCACGGTGAACAAGGACGGCGGTGTGCCGGTGTCCAGCGACGACCGCGTCGTGCTGCTGCCGAAACCGAACAGCAGTGACGCGAGGGACTAGGATCGACAACGGTCACCGGTCGGTCCTCGTGCTCGCATTGTCATAGGTCGCGTCGTCGAATTCATTGACCTGGAACCGCATGCCGTCGGGTCCGTGCACGATCACCGAATAGCCGAAGCCTTCGTCAATGATGTCCTGACAGGTGAATCCGGCGGCGGTGAGGCGCTGGACAAGCGGCTCGAGCGGACCGTGGGATACGAAAGCGAGCTCGGTGCGCGGCTCGTCGTCACGGTCGGCATCGTGCAGCCCCACGCCGCCGTCCGGGCCAGTCAGCTCGGCCCATCGCCCGTTGCGGCTGCGGGCACGCAGTCGCAATCCCAGCGCCCGGCAGAAAACCAACGCCGTGCGCATGTCCCGTACGAACATGATGGGCAGCGGCGACACCTGGCCGTCGACGGCGAAGGGGCGTCCGGTGGGCATCTGGACGTGGGCACGCAGCGCATCGGCGACGAACGCCGACAGCGACTGCCCCTGCTCCAGCGAGACCTTCTTGGCCGCTCGGACGAGCTCGGGAGGCAAATAGACGTTGAACTGCTGCTTGTCGCCTGACGCCATGCGTTGAGAGTAGCTTGCTAGCAAGCTAGCATTTTGCTCCGTCGGCGAAACCCCAGCCCAGGACGGTCCCCATGAGCACGGCAACCACGTCACCCAGTGCGAACTACGTCGGCCGCATCCTCGCCGGTCTCGCACGGGACCCCGAGAAAACCGCGTTCCACCTACCAACGGGGACGACGCTGAGCCACGCCGAGTTCGGCGGGCTCGTCCATCGGATGGCATACGTGCTCGCCCACCACGGCGTAGGGCATGGCATCACCGTCACGTTCCTGTCCCGCAACAGGGCCGACACTCTCGCCGTCAGATATGCGGCCAACCTGCTCGGGGCACGCGTCGCGTTCCTCTACGAGGGCCTCGCCGCCGAAGCACAGGCGGCGATTCTGTCCGATGTGGACACCCGACTGCTTGTGGTCGACGCAGAGCTTGCCGAACGTGTGAACCGCATTCTGGAGTTGGCCAGGGTGGGCACCGTGCTCACCCTGGGACCTGCCGTGGTCGGTTCCGACCTGCTGGCCATGGCGGACGCCGCACCGAGCTCGGCCGTGTCCCCCCATCCGGTCTCCCCTGCGGAACCGTGGTGCATCCGGCACACCGGGGGAACGACGGGACACCCCAAGGGAATCGTCATGGTGCACGGCGGACAGCAGGGTTTCCTCGACACGATAACCCGCATCGTGGGGGTGGACGTGGTGTTCCTGGCCTGCACGACGCTGGCGCACTTCGCTGGGTCGATGAGCGATGCCGTCCTAGCCGGCGGGGGCACGATCGTGCTGCACGACCATTTCGATCCCACTCGCGTGCTCGCCGACATTCCCCGATTCGGCGTGACCGACCTGTCCTTGCTACCACCGCTGCTATATCAGTTACTCGACGATTCGACCATCGGCACTGTCGACACCAGCTCACTGAAGCGGATCAGCTACGGCGGCTGCGCCGCCTCACCGACCCGGATCGCCGAGGCGGTCGAGCGCTTTGGCCCGATCCTGTTCCAGGTGTATGGCCAGAACGAGTGCGGAGGCGGGGTCACCCTCCTCACGCCTGAAGACCACCTGCGCACCGAACTGCTCGGCACGGTCGGCCATCCGCTGCCCGGCGTCGAGATCGCCATCCGCGACAGTGCCGGTGCCGACGTCGAACCGGGCCAGCCTGGGGAAATCTGTGTCCGATCACCGATGGCCAGCACTGGGTACTGGCGCAACCCCGAGCTGGCCGCGCAGGTGTGGCGGAACGGCTGGATACATACCGGTGACGTTGGCTACCTCGACACGGAGGGCTATCTACATGTGATCGACCGACTCAAGGACATGATCATCGTTGCCGGCGGACACGTGTATCCCGCCGAACTGGAGGAAACCCTCCTGCGGCACCCCGCGATCGCACAGGCCGCGGTCTACGGCGTCCGCGACGCCGACGCGACCGAGAAGGTGCACGCGGCTCTGGTATCGCATCCCGGCCACGAATTAAGCCTGTCGGAGGTCCGCGCTCACGTCGAAGCCACGATGGGAGTGATGTACTCGCCCCACAAGGTCACGGTTCTCGACCGGATCCCGCTCACCGACACCGGCAAGCCCGACAAGAAGTGCCTGCGCGCCACCGAATCCTCCGAGTGCTGAACGCCATGCCGACAACCAGGTGGGTCATCCCGGAGAACGGAACGCGGGAGGCGGTGCGCCGAGCAACGGCGCGCTCGGCCCCAATGTGCGGAGAACTGGCCAGGCGTCACCATCTCACTCGCCGCAGCGGCTGATCACCAGTTCACGCACACGCTTGGCGTCTGCCTGCCCTTTCGTGGCCTTCATGACGGCTCCGACGATCGCGCCGGCGGCCTGCACCTTGCCGCCCCGGATCTTCTCCGCTACATCGGGCTGTCCTGCCAGCGCCTCGTCGATCGCGGCGAGCAGCGCCGAGTCGTCCGAGACGACCCGTAGGCCACGCCGATCGACGACCTCCTCCGGCGCTCCCTCCCCGGCTAGCACGCCATCGACGACCTCGCGGGCCAGCTTGTTGGTCAGGCTGCCGTCGGCGACCAACGCGATCACCCTTGCCACCTGGGCCGGCGTGATCGCCAGGTCGGCGAGCTCGACGCCACCGGCGTTGGCCCTCTGCAACAGATAGGACACCCACCACGACCGCGCCTCCGCCGGCGGAGCCCCGGCCCGCACGGTGTCCAGCACGATGTCCAGCGCGTCGGCATTGACCAGATCCCGCAGCTCCAGGTCGGTGAGACCCCACTCGGCCTGGATGCGCTTGCGGCGCTGCCACGGCGGCTCCGGCAGGGTGGACCGGAGCTGCTCGACCCATTCCCGCGGCGGCGCGATCGGCACAAGGTCCGGCTCGGGGAAATACCGGTAGTCCTCGGCGGTCTCCTTGGTGCGACCCGACGACGTCGCACCGGTCGACTCGTCGAAGTGCCTCGTCTCCTGGGTCACGGTGCCACCGGCCGTCAGCACCGCCCCCTGCCGGGTCATCTCGTACCGCACGGCTCGCTCCACACTGCGCAGCGAGTTGACGTTCTTGGTCTCGGTTCGGGTGCCGAACACCGTGGCACCCTTGGGCATCAGCGAAACGTTGGCGTCGCAGCGCAGCGATCCCTGATCCATGCGTACGTCGGAGACGCCCAGTGCCGACAGCAGGTCGCGCAGTGCGCGGACGTAGGCTCGCGCCACCTCCGGCGCACGGGCACCGACGCCGACCAGCGGCTTGGTCACGATCTCGATCAACGGCACGCCGGCCCGGTTGTAGTCGAGTAGGGAGTGCTCGGCACCGTGGATACGTCCGGTGTGCCCGCCGACGTGCAGTGACTTTCCGGTGTCCTCCTCCATGTGTGCCCGCTCGATGTCGACGCCGAACACCGTGCCGTCGTCGAGGACCACGTCGAGGTGGCCGTTGAAGGCGATCGGCTCGTCGTACTGCGAGGTCTGGAAGTTCTTGGGCATGTCCGGGTAGAAGTAGTTCTTCCGCGCGAACCGGCACCACCGCGCGATCTCACAGTTCAGCGCGAGCCCGATCCGTATCGCGGACTCGACCGCCTTGCCGTTGACCGCGGGCAGCGCGCCGGGCAGTCCGAGGCAGGTCGGGCAGACGTGGGTGTTGGGTTCCCCACCGAAGACATTCGCACAGCCGCAGAACATCTTGGTGTTGGTGTTGAGCTCGACGTGCACCTCGAGCCCGAGCACAGGATCGAACCGCTCGAGGACCTCGTCGTAGTCCATCAGCTCGGCCACCGTGGTCACCTGTGCTCGTCCTTCCTGAACTCGCGCAGTGCGAGCGCGCCACCGGTGATCACCACGAGGATGTTGGCGACCGCGTTGGCCATCGCCAACTTGTCCCGTTCCGCGCGCGCGGTCCTCACGTCGGACACAGCGCTCACCGCGCCGAACAGCGCGCTCACGAGCATGAACAGACCGCGGATCTTCTTCGACGGGCTCATCGGACGGTTGCCTCCAGTTCGGGGACACGGTGGATCAGTGGACCGCCGGCGGCGGCGTCGCGCGCCACCTCGTAGGCGGCAGCCACCCGGTACATCTTGTCATCGGCGAGGGCCGGCGCCATCACCTGCAACCCGACCGGGAGACCGTCCTCAAGCGACAGTCCGCAGGGCACGCTCATGGCCGCGTTGCCCGCCATGTTGGCGGGAATCGTGCAGAGGTCGGCGAGATACATCGCCATCGGGTCCTCGACCCGCTCGCCGATGCCGAACGCCGTTGTCGGGGTTGTCGGCGCCACGAGGACGTCCACCCGCTCGTACGCCGCGGCGAAGTCACGGGAGATCAGCGTGCGGACCTTCTGCGCCGAGCCGTAGTAGGCGTCGAAGTATCCGGCCGAAAGGGCATACGTGCCAAGGATGATCCGTCGCTTGACCTCGGGGCCGAAACCCGCCTCGCGGGTCAGCGACATGACCTGTTCCGCCGAGAGCGAGGAGTCGCCGTTGCCTACCCGCATGCCGTAACGCATCGCGTCGAACCGGGCGAGGTTGGAGGAGCACTCACTCGGCGCGATCAGGTAGTACGCCTCGAGGGCGTAAGAGAAGCTCGGGCAGGACACCTCCACGACCTCTGCGCCGATCGCTCGCAGCTGGTCGACTGCCGCTTCGAAGGACGCGAGCACACCGGCCTGGTACCCCTCGCCGCGGAACTGGCTGACCACACCGACGCGGACGCCGCGGAGGTCGCCCGAGGCGCCGGCACGGGCGGCGGCGACCACGGGGGGCACCGGCTGGTCAATCGACGTCGAGTCGAGCGGGTCGTGGCCGGCGATCACCTCGTGGAGCAGCGCG
>JAFAZC010000164.1 GCA_019239965.1 Kutzneria sp.
TTACGCACTGGCTCATGCGAAGCTGAGTGTGACCGGCGGAGTTGACTGGGTCGAGATCGCATACCGGAACGGACCGCTCCAGCGCACCCCGGAACTGGGCCTGACCGGCCGCGGCGAGGACGACTACATCTCGGCGATCGCCGAAGCGGTCGGTCCTGAGCACGTCGGACTCATGCTGCACCCGAACAACGTCGACGAGGACGACATCTCGGCGATGTATCGGGCAGGGGCCCGCCTGCTGCGGATCTGCACGCCGGCGCATGTTCCGGAGCAGGCGATGGCCTGCGTTCGACAGGCCAAGAGCGTGGGATTCACCGTGTGCCTGCACATCACCCGTGTCTCCCAGGTAGCCACCGCACGAGTCGTCGAGGTCGTGGCCGATGCCGCTGAGGCCGCCGCCGACGTGGTCTACCTCGCCGATTCCAACGGCAGCATGATGCCGGCGGAGACGGCCGCGCTTGTGGCGCGCTGCCGCGAGGCGGTGTCCTGTGAACTGGGACTGCACTCGCACAACAATCTTGGCCTCGCGATGTCCAACGCGATCGCCGCGGTGCAGGCCGGCGCCACCTGGATCGACTCCTCGCTGCTGGGCATGGGCAAGGGCCCCGGCAACCTGGTGGCCGAGCAGTGGCTGGCGTACCTCAACCGGGTTGGGCCCGTCGAGCGTTATGACCTGGGAACCATGCTGAACCTCGCACAGCTGCTCGGGCGCACCGTGGCGGAAGCCGCTCCCCGCCAATCACCGCTCGACCTCGTCCTTGGCTACTTCGACCTGCCGGTCGAGGCGCGCGGCGACATTGCCCACGACGACCACCGGCAGGCGGTGCACGCCGCGGAGTCCTTGTCCTGGGGACATGTGCTCGCCGGTGCGGTGGCGGGATGATCGTCGACAAGGTTCGGCTCACGCCCGCCGTGTCGACCGGCAGGCGCCCGCACGCACTGGTGTTCTCGCCAGTGCTGGCGCGGTGGGACGACGGCAGGTTCTTCGGCACGGTGACAGGGACGCTGACCGCTGTCGGCTACCGAGTCACCGTGGTCGACACTCTCGCGACGCTGGACGCCTCGGCAGCCAGTGTCCGCGATCTCGCCAGGAAGTGGATCCCGCTGCTACCTGAGCTGGAACCCGCGGACCTGGTGGTGGGCAATGCTCTCGGCGGTGCGCTCGCTCAGGTGCTTGCCTGCGTCCTCCGGCCTCCGCACGGGATCGTTCTGGTATCCGCGCCGACTCGCGCTGACAACTCGCTCGCCGAAAAGCTGTCCGCCATCATCGAGTTCGCCGACCGCGGTCGGCTGAGGCAGGCGCTGGCGTTGCTGGAGCGACTCGTGCTTCCCGCTGACACGCCGCCAGGCCGTCCCCTTGGTGCCGGCTCGGAATTCGTGGACGAGAGCGCGGCGTGCCGTCGCGTCGCGGGAGGACTGCGTCTGCTGGTGGACGTGGACGTCTCCGCCGAGGCGATCGGTTTCCCAGGCGCCCTGATGCACGTTGTGGGGGCGCGGTCCCAGCTGGTCACCACAGCCAACGTCGTGGCGGCCGCCCATCACGAAATCGTGTCCGTGCCCGGCGCGGGCATGCGACCGCACGTGGACCGCCCGGCCTTCGTCTCGGGCCTGCTCACCCGGTTCGTCGCAGCGGGCATGAGCCGATGAAGGCCGTCGCGGTACTGCCCGGAGACGGTATTGGTGCCGAGGTGGTGTCGGCCGTGCTGCCCGTGCTGGAGCGCATGGGCCTGCCGCTGGACTTCCGCCACGGGGAGGTCGGCTGGGCTTCGTGGTGCGCGACCGGTGACGCGGTGCCGCCCGCCACGTGGCGGCTGCTCGCGGAGACCGACACCTGCCTGCTCGGCGCGGTCACCAGCAAGCCGGTCAGGGAGGCCGAGGCCGAGTTGGCCGAAGGGCTGCGTGGCACCGGCCTCGGTTACGTGTCCCCGGTGGTCCGGCTACGCCAACGACTCGCGCTCTATGCCAATGTCCGCCCCATCGTCGACCTGCGCGCCGGCCGGTTCGACTTCGTCGTCATCCGGGAGAACACCGAGGGGCTGTACTCCGGACTCGACTTCCACGGCGCCGCTCCATCCCTGTGGGAGCTGGTCGGCACACACCCCAACGCCGCGTTGTCGGGCCCGGCGGACACCAGCGTGACACTGCGCCTGCAGACCAGCCAGGGTGTCGACCGGTTGCTGCGCTTCGGGTTTTCCTACGCGCGCAGGCACGGCTATCGGCGGTTGACCGTGGTGGATAAACCCAATGTGTTGCGGGCAAGCGGAAACCACTTGCGTGCCAGACTTGAACTGGTCGCCGCGGACCATCCTGACGTCGAGGCGGAGATCCTCAACGTGGACGCGGTGGCCCTGTGGATGGTGCGGCGTCCGGAGCGGTTCGGCGTTGTGGTCGCCGAGAACATGTTCGGTGACATCCTGTCCGATGTCGGCGCGGGAGTGATGGGTGGCCTTGGGCTCGCGCCGAGCGGCAACATCGGAGACAACGGCAGCTACTTCGAGCCGGTGCACGGCAGCGCGCCCGCGATGGCGGGCCGTGGCAGAGCCAATCCGATGGCCCTGCTGTTGACGGCGGCACAGCTGTTGCGGTACCTGGACATGCCCGCTCCCGCCGAGCAGATCCGGGCCGCGGTGCGTGCGGTGATCAGGTCAGGTCGGACGGTGACCTACGATCTCGGCGGGACGGCGACAACCGGCCAGGCCGCGGAAGCCGTGGCGGCCGCGATGGCGCGGACCTCGCGGGACCGGCAAGCCTCGGTCGTCGCCGTCGGGGACGAACTGCTCAGCGGCACCGTCACCGACACCAACGGCGACGAGATCAGCGCACTGCTGGGCGAACACGGCTATCGGGTGCGGGCCCGGCTGATCGTCGGGGACACCTTGACGGACATCACCGATGCGGTGCGCTGCCGACTGGGCGTCGATGACGTTGTCGCCGTTATCGGCGGACTTGGTCCCACCTCTGACGACCGCACGCGGGATGCCGTCGCGGCCGCTTGCGGACTTCGGCTCGAGCACCGTGAGACGGCTTGGCAGGCGGTTCGACACCGGCTGGAGTCGTTCAACCTGACGGTGCACGAGGCCAATCGCCGGCAGGCCCTGTTCCCCGCCGGCTGCGGCCTGCTGCCCAATGGCAACGGTACCGCGTGGGGAGCGCGTATCGAGCTCGCCACGACGACCGTGCTGATGCTGCCGGGACCGCCGAGGGAATGCCTGCCAATGGCGAGGTCCGCGATAGCCGACCTGCCGCGCGGTCAGCGGTCGGCGGTGACGACATGGCGACTGCTCGGCGTCATGGAGAGTGACGTCGCAACGGACGTCGACGAGGTGCTCAGGCCGGTCGCCGACCAAGTCGGCGTGTCCTATCTGTGGCGCCCTCCGTATGTCGACGTCACCGTGAGGGCGCTGTCCGAATCCGACTCCGTGCCGCTGCCGCCGTCGCTCGAGCGCCTACTGGCACGACACACGGTCAGCCGGCGTGGTCTGGACGCTTTCGGTGAACTCGCCGCCGCACCACACTTTCATCTGTCCGCTGTGGACCTCGGTTTCGCGGGTGAGGAATTCGCCGCCGGTCTACGGCGAGCCGGTGTCGCGGCCATCGGGGAAGTCGGTGGCCCGCAGGGCCCCGCACTGTCTCTGACGGGCCGCGCGGTCTTCTCCGGTGGTGGGGTGGGATGCTTCGGCTCGGTGCGGCTGACCAGCGAGGTCGCTGGCGGCGGCCGCACCCGGGTCTTCCATCTTGTGGTGCCCAACAGGGGTCCGGAGGTGGCCGAGTGCGCCGCGGCGTTCTTCGCATGGAGTGTGGCGCGAACGCTTGCGGAGGCGACGTCGTGACCCCCGACGGGAGCACCGTGGACCGGCTGGCCGTCGCCGGCACCGCGGCGGTGTCCGATGCGATGGACAGCCTGGGAATTCGCTGTGTGCTATCGGGAATCGTGCCGCGGGTCCCCGGCGCCCGAGTCTGCGGACCGGCCTTCCCGGTGGCCTATCGTCCGATCGCCTTGTCCGAGCCGACCCGCGCGGACGGTTCAGGCTTTCGCGGTGCCGCCAACTATCTCGACGACGTGCCCGCGGGCTCGGTCGTCGTCGTGGACAACGCCGGCAGCACGTCCTGCACTACCTGGGGTTCGCTGCTGACCCTGCTCGCGACGAAACGAGGTGTCCTCGGCACCGTTCTGCACGGCTCCGCGCGGGACATCGCTGAGATCCGGGCGAAGGGTTATCCCCTTTTCAGCACCGGGCTCACCATGGTCAGCGGCAAGAACAGGGTGGAACTGGACTCCGTTGGTCTCCCGATCGACATCCTGGGCACCCGGGTTCGATCCGGCGACGTGGTTCTCGCCGACGACAGCGGTGCCCTTGTCGTCCCCGCCGCGCATGCCGCCGAAGTAGCGGCGCGCGCTGAACGTGTCGTGGCCACCGAGCGTGGGATCGCGGCGGCTGTGGACGAGGGCGTGCGTCTTGACCGGGCACGGGCGATCCACGGCTATGCGACTCCCTGGCGAGAATGGGACAAGGACAGCCGAGGGGCCGACAGTGGCTGAACTGGCCGCCAGCGTGGTCGACCTGCACTACCATGCTGGACCGGATCTGTATCGGCGACGTCATTCCGTGCTGGAAGCCGGCCGTCACTACGCCCGGCTCGGCGGCTGGGTGGTGGTCAAGAGCCACCTCGGATCAACGGCGGCGAGCGCATGGGAGGCGCGCCAGGAGGGGCTGCCGGTCTCCGGTTCACTGACGCTCAACCACATCGGCGGCGGTCTGGATGTCCGCACCATCGAGCGTGCGGTCTACCAGCACGGCGACGACGGCCCGGCGCGGCTGGTGGTCTACCTACCCACTGTGGTCGACCGGACGCATGCGTGCGGGCTCTCTCGCGTCCCCTTCCACCCGCTGCTCGATCCGGCGGCGCTGACTGGATTGCGGGTGGCCGACGAGTCCGGGGCGCTGGTGCCGGCCGTGCACGAGGTGTTGCGGGCGGCACGCGACCTTTGCGTCGTACTCGCCACCGGACACGCCAACCGTGAGGAGACCCTCCGTATCGTCGACGCGGCCGTCGACAGTGGACTCGACCGGCTGCTCCTCACGCATCCTACGCATCCGATGTGCGGGCTGACCTCGCGCGACATCGCTACGCTCGCCACCGTCGACCAGGTGTACCTGGAACTGACGGCACTGACCAGATTGCTCGGGCACCACGACCGAGCACGCTTCGCCGAAGTCCTTTCCGCGCATCCTCGGGTGGTGTTCAGCTCAGACCTCGGACAGCCCGATCAGCCCGACATCGGCCAGTGGCTCGCGATCAGCGCCGGCTGGTTCGCCGAGGCTGGACTGGCCGAGCAGGACGTCACCGCGATCACCCGCGACCGTCCGAGTCGGCTGCTGGCCGTCTGAGCGACGGGCCCGATTCGTCACTGTGGCGAGGCCGTGTCCACGGAATGTATCGGCCAGTGCCGAGATCGGGCGATCTCCCGCATCATCACGGCGTGGCCGCTGTCCCGGACCGCGGCCAGCCCCAGCTGTTCCCTGGGCACATCGACTTCGAGGATGGGGCGCCACACGAGTTGCGGGACGTCGTTGACATCCGCTTCCGGGCGTAGGGCGACGAGGTCTTTCACCGTGCGCAACATGTGTGCGAACAACGCTCGCCGATCGTTGTCCACCGGGAGCAGTTGCGGGTGCCAACCGCGGCGGTCCAGTTCGGCGAGCAGCCCTCGCGCATAGCCGGGGGCACGTCTGAGGTCGAACCACAGCAGGCGTTGTTCCTGGAGGTCGTGCCAGGTGACGGCATTCCTGACGGCGAGAGGATGACTGCTGTGCAGCACGACGCCGAGCTCCTGATCGCTCACCGTCACAATATCGAGACTGGGGTCATCGATGGGCAGCCGCACGATACCCAGATCCAACTCGCCTAACCTCAGCAATTCGACCTGCCGACTGGTGGGCTCCCACCTGAGTACAGTTTCGACCTGCTGTTCCGGAGACAGGCTCGACTTGGATCCCGCAATGGCGTCTTCGATTTCGGTGAGCAGCACGGGCATCACGCCTGAGCACACTCCTATCCGGATCATTCTTGGCGCCGACCCGGCCTGGGCAAGGACCATCCTGAGCTGTTCCAGAATGCGCTCGACGCCATGCCGGAACACTTCGCCTGCCGCGGTCAGCTCGACACCACGGGCGTTGCGCGCGAACAGAGTGATGCCGAGGCGGCGTTCCAGCCGCTGGATCAGCTGGCTCAGGCTCGGCTGAGCGATGTTGAGCTCCTGGGAGGCCGCCGATATCTTGCCCGTTCTGGCAACTGTGAGGAAATACCGCAGATGCCGTATTTCTAAGCCATCGAGCTCGTCCACGGATATTCCCCCAGGTTGTCCGGAATCACCTATAGCTTAGCATCTATAACGCCCGGTAGAACGAGATCTCGACGTGGACAAGATGGATCTTTACACTTGACCGAGTTGCTCCGATCGGTCACCGCGGCGGTACGGCACCCACATAAGGAACGTGCATGTCCTCACCGGCACATATGGCGTCTTTCCTATCCAGCACGGGAACACCGGCCGTGCGGTCCGCGCACCCATCGTGGCTCGCCTTCTGGCTGGTCACCGCCGCGATCGCGATCGCGGCGGCGGCAAGCGGTACGCCGTCTCCGCTCTACGTCGACTACCAGGCCGAGTGGCACTTCTCCGCGACAACCCTGACCGTCGTCTATGCGATGTACGCCGGGGGCGTGGTTCTCACCCTGTTGTTCGCGGGCGGCCTTTCCGACCGGGTTGGGCGCCGGCCCGTGCTGCTGAGCAGCGTGGTGGGACTTATGGCGAGCCTTGTGGTCTTCCTGCTGGCGAGGAGCGTTCCCTGGCTGCTGGCCGCTCGGCTGGTTCAGGGTCTTGCCACCGGTGTGTTCACTAGTGCCGCTGCGGCCTCGCTCACCGAGCTGCACCCCAGGCGCGACAGCCGGGTGGCCGCGCTGGTGAACAGCACGTCGACCTCGGTGGGCATCGCCGCGGGCGCGGTTGGCGCGGGCGCGCTCGCCCAGTGGGCGCCGTGGCCGCTGGAAACCCCTTACCTGGTGTTGGTCACCCTCGCCGCGGTGCTGGTGGCCGCTATCGCGATGAGGGTGCCCGAGACCGTTGCCGCGGATGTGACATTCAGCCTGGCGACGCTGATCCGGCCGAGGCGGATCAGCGTTCCCCGGTCAATTCGCCGGCCGTTCGTGGTCGCCTGTCTCGGGGTCGGTGCGGCCTGGTCGGTCGGCGGGCTGTACCTCGGCCTTGGTGGCAGCCTCGCCAAGGACTTGCTCGGCATACACAACCATCTGGTTGCCGGTGTGGTCATCCTGCTCGTCCAGGGGATCGGCGGACTGTCACAGCTCGGGTTGACCAAGCTGTCCTGGCGGGCGGCGTCCGTGGTCGGCTGCGTGGCGCTGATCGTCGGCATGGCGGTCGTCGCCGTTTCGGTCGCCAGCACGAACGCACCCGTGTTCCTGTTCGGTGACGCCGTCACCGGTGTCGGCTTCGGACTGGTGTTCATGGGAGGAACCCGACTCGTCACCCAGGCCGCGCCGGCCGAGGCCCGAGGACAGGTGCTCGCCGCGTACTTCGTTGTCGCCTATCTGGCGATCTCCGTTCCGGTGATCGGGGCTGGCGTGGTGGCCACCGCTCTCGGTCTTGCCCGCACCTTTTACGTGTTCGCCACCCTCATGGGGCTTGTCTCCGTGATCACGCTCATCAGTACCCTGTTGTCTCGCACAGGTGAATCCTTGACGCCAGCAGGGCACCGCTGACCACTGTGGCGGACCGGGAGCCGCGACTGGTCGTAGACTGACCAGCCGTGACCGCCACCAATCTCGCCAGGGAGCCCGCCGTGTCCCCCATCGACCCCGGGACTTTGCAGGCACTGCGAGAGGTCGAGTCCGAACTGGACGCCCGGTGGCCGGAGACCAAGCTGGAACCGTCCATCGACCGGATCGCGGCACTGGCCGACCTACTCGGGGACCCGCAGCACGCAAGTCCCGTGATCCACGTCGCGGGCACCAACGGCAAGACGTCGACCAGCCGCATGATCGATTCGCTGCTGACGAGGATCGGTCTGCGCACAGGACGCTTCACCAGCCCGCATCTGCAGATGGTCACGGAGCGAATCAGCCTTGACGGGGCACCTATCGACCCGTCCCGTTATGTGGCGACCTACCACGACGTCCAGCCGTACGTTTCCCTCGTCGACTCGCGTTCCGATGTGCGGATGAGCAAATTCGAGGTGCTCACCGGCATGGCGTTCGCCGCCTTCGCGGACGCGCCGGTCGACGTCGCCGTCGTCGAGGTCGGCCTCGGCGGGACCTGGGACGCCACCAACATCGTCGACGCCGCGGTCGCGGTCATCAGCCCGGTCGACATCGACCACACCGAGTTCCTTGGCACGGAGATCACCGCGATCGCCGCGGAGAAGGCCGGCATCATCAAGCAGGGCAGCCTGGTGGTGCTCGCCGAACAGCGCGCCGAGGTCGCCGACGTCATCGCGAACCGGTGCGCCGAGATGAACGCGCGGTGTGTCCGCTTCGGGATTGATTTCGGCGTGCTCGCCGCCGAGACCGCCGTTGGCGGCCAGTTGCTGCGGTTGCAAGGGCTCGGTGGGGTGTACGAGGAGATCTTCCTGCCACTGCACGGGGCGCACCAGGCCGCCAACGCCGCGCTCGCGCTCGCCGCGGTCGAGATGTTCTTCGGTGCCGGCGACCAGCGGCAGCTCGATATCGAGGCGGTCAGGGCCGCGTTCGCCGCGGTGGCAAGCCCTGGTCGGCTGGAGCGAGTACGTTCCGCGCCAACGATCCTCCTCGATGCCGCACACAATCCGCACGGAGCGCGCGCGCTCGCCACCGCCCTCGCAGACCAGTTCGTTTTCCGCAAGCTGATCGGGGTTGTCAGCGTGATGGGAGACAAGGACGTCAAAGGCATCCTGGCCGCCCTCGAACCGGTCCTCGCGGAGATCGTGTTGACCAGCAACGGATCGCCGCGCGCGATGGATGCCGACGAGCTGGCCGGCGTTGCGCTGGACGTCTTCGGATCGGACCGGATCGTGGTCGAGCCCAGGCTGGACGACGCGATCGAGACGGCCGTCAGCCTCGCTGAGCAGACCGACGCGCCGAACGAGCCGGTCGCGGGCGCCGGAGTGGTCGTGACCGGCTCCGTCGTCACGGCCGGCGCGGCACGGGCGCTGTTCGGCAAGGAGCCGGCATGACGGCACCGGACCCGTGGAAGGGCCTGCGCGGAGTGATGGCCGGCGCCATGGTGCTCGAGGCGATCGTGGTCGGGCTCGCGCTGTTCGTGGTTGTGCGGGTCGACGGGCTCAGTGGCTGGCCGGTCGCGGCGGTCGGCGGGCTCGCCGTGGCGCTGGTGCTGACCGCGGGCTGCTTCCGTTTCAGCTGGGGCATTCCCCTCGCGCTTGGTCTGCAGCTTGTTACGCTTGTCGGATTCTTCCTGAGCGTGCCCCTCGGTCTCGTCGGTGTGCTGTTCGCACTGGTGTGGGCTTACCTGCTGTGGTTGCGCCGAGACGTAGCAAGGCGTATCCAGCAAGGCCGGCTGGCAAGCCACGACGTTTCCGAGTCCTGATCGTTCGCGACTTATCG
Source organism: Kutzneria sp. (assembly GCA_019239965.1). Lineage (GTDB taxonomy): Bacteria > Actinomycetota > Actinomycetes > Mycobacteriales > Pseudonocardiaceae > Kutzneria. Next base: position 9,613 of record JAFAZC010000164.1, read on the forward strand.
CCGCATCCCTGCTCGGCCGAGGGGACGTCCAGCTGACCACCGAATTGGTGCTCATGCTGCCGTAATGGGGTTGGCCCTATTGACCAGAGACGTTGATCGCTACCGCACCTAAACTTCCCCACCGTGGAGATTATCTCTGCCTGAAACTCGTTGACTTTGTAGAGAAGTTTACATTCGCAAGCTAGCATGCCGGGCATGTCGACCTCCGCCACCGCGCACCAGACACGTCCTCGACTGGCAGAAGTGTCTGCTTTGTCCCGCTTCACCGCGTCCGCTCTCGTTTTCGCCATCGCCTTCCTGGCCACCTCGGTCCTCCACGAATTCGGTCATGGCCTCGTCTCATTCCTCTTTGGTCAGCATCCGGTCGTCTACGTCTCGCATGTGGAGAACCCTGAGCCGTCGACGACCCAGACGGTGCTCGTCGCCCTGGCAGGACCGGTCACCAGTCTGATCACCGGCTTGATCATCCTTGCGCTGCCGCGCGGCGGACCGGCCGAACTGCGGCTGCTGCGGATCTGGGCCGGAACCCTCGGCGTGCAGAACTTCTTTGGTTATCTGCTGACCGGCCCTTTCGTTCAGGGTGGTGACATCGGCAAGGTATGGAAGGAGTTGGGCGTGCCGATCGCGGTCCAGCTGGCGTTCTGTGTCGTCGGTGCGGTTGTCGGCACGGTCGGTCTTGGCTGGTTGCTCGCCGCCGAGCTCACTCGACTCGCCTCGGACCGCACCGCCGTTGTGGCCATGGGGATCTTTGGCTGGATCGGTGGCACGGTGCTGGTGTTGCTGGCCAACATTCCCTGGTACAACGCGTTCGTGGCGGTGTATCTCGTGTGCGGTGGAGTGTTCTCTGTCTACAGCATGCCGTTCCTGCGTCGGGCACAGGCGCGGATTGCCGCGAACCCACCGCGGCGGTGGGCCAATTCGGCGGCACTGGCGGCTGTCGCGGCGGTGGTCGTGGCCGTGGTCCAGCTCGTCCTGCGCCACGGCGTCGTGCTGTGATCGGCCGAGTCGCCGCCCACGCTCGACGGTTGGTCGCCCATCTGGGAGAAGTCGGCCACCGTTAGGCTGCCATCACCTCCCGTGCTTCCGCATGAGAAGGCCACCAGAACGAAGGAGACGGAGCAGTCGTGAGCGAGCGCACCCTGGTCCTTGTGAAGCCGGACGGCGTCAGCCGCGGCCTTGTCGGCGAGGTCATCGCCCGCATCGAGCGCAAGGGCCTGACGCTGGCCGCGCTCGAACTGCGGACGGTGACGCGTGCCCTCGCCGAGCAGCACTACGCCGAGCACGACGGCAAGAGCTTCTTCGGTGAGCTCGTCGACTTCATCACCTCGGGTCCCCTGGTGGCCGCCGTGGTGGAGGGCCCGCGGGCCATCGCAGCGTTCCGGCAGCTGGCCGGCGGCACCGACCCGGTCGAGAAGGCCGCAACGGGGAGCATTCGCGGCGACTTCGGGCTCGAGGTCCAGTTCAATCTCGTGCACGGCTCCGACTCACTGGAGTCGGCAGCCCGGGAGATCAAGCTCTGGTTCCCCGATCTATGAGCTGTGGTGACGCGCGGGCGCGGTGCCGGCTCGGCCAACCGGCTGGGCCGGCATGGACAAAGTCGAGCGACTTTGTCAGGGGGAGCCGCTAGCGTCGGTCGGGTGAGTGGTTCGCGGGACGCCCTGGTCATGGCCGAGGGCCTGGTGAAGCGGTTCGGCGAGTTCGAGGCCGTCCGCGGGGTCGACGTACAGGTCAGGCGCGGGGAGGCGTTCGGGTTCCTCGGGCCGAACGGGGCCGGCAAGTCCTCGACCATGCGGATGATCGGGTGTGTCTCGCCCCGCACCTCCGGGCTGCTGCGGGTGCTTGACATGGACCCCGACACCGACGGTCCGCGGATCCGTGCCCGCATCGGTGTCGTGCCGCAGCAGGACACCCTGGACAACGAGCTGACCGTCCGGCAGAACCTGCACGTCTACGGTCGGTACTTCGGGCTGTCCAAGTCTTATCTGCGGGACAAGACGGCCGAGCTGCTGGAGTTCGCGCGGCTGAGCGACCGGGCCGACGATCAGGTGGATCCACTGTCCGGCGGCATGAAGCGGAGGCTGACCATCGCTCGGTCGCTGGTCAACGAGCCGGAGTTGCTGTTGCTCGACGAGCCGACCACCGGCCTCGATCCGCAGGCGAGGCATCTGCTGTGGGACCGGCTGTTCCGGCTCAAGCAGTCCGGCGTGACGCTGATCATCACCACGCACTACATGGACGAGGCCGAGCAGCTGTGCGACCGGCTGGTGGTGATGGACGGCGGCCGCATCGCCGCGGAGGGTTCACCGGCCGAGCTCATCGCGGAGTACTCCACCCGGGAGGTGCTCGAACTGCGCTTCCCGCTGGACGAGCAGGACAGACACCTGACGGACCTGCGCGATCTCGCCGAGCGGATCGAGGTCCTTCCCGACCGGTTGCTGCTCTACACCGCCGACGGCGAGGGCGCGCTGTCCACGGCGCACCAGCGCGGCGTCCGGCCGCTGTCCTGCCTGGTGCGGCGCAGCACGCTCGAAGACGTCTTCCTGCGCCTCACCGGCCGGAGCCTGGTGGACTGAGGGGGAGCGGTGACTGTCACAACCTTGTCCGTGCCGAGGTCGTCTGGCCGCGTCGTGTCACCGGCGCGGGCTGTCTGGCTGGTGGTCGAGGGATACTGGGTGTGGTACCGGCGCAATTGGCGGTCCAGCGTGGTGTCCAGCTTCATGCTGCCAGTGCTGTTCCTGGTCGCGATGGGCATGGGCCTCGGTTCGCAGGTCAGTCCCGGCCCGGCCACCCTCGGCCTGCCTTATGTCGTCTACCTCGCCCCCGCCGTCCTCGTCGCCAGCGCCGTGCAAACCGCCGCCTTCGAGTCGACCTACCCGATCCTGTCCGGGTTCAAGTGGACCCAGATCTACTGGGGGATCGTCGCCAGCCCGGTGACGGTCGCCCAGCTGGTCGCTGGGCAGTTCACGTGGATCGCGCTGCGCCTGCTCAGTGCCGTGGCCGCCTACCTCGTGGTGGCCGCGGCGTTCGGCGCGCTGTCCGGTCCCGGTGTACTGCTCGCGCTGCCCGTCGCCGTACTGACCTCCCTCGCGTTCTGCTCGTGGGTTGTGGCGTTGGCCGCCTCGATCGACAGTGAGGGGCAGGCCTTCAACGCCGTGTTCCGCTTCGTCGTGCTGCCGATGACGCTGTTCGGCGGGACGTACTACCCGATCAGCCAGCTGCCGGCGTGGCTTCAGCCGCTTGCCTGGGTCACCCCGATGTGGCACGGCAACGAGCTGGCACGGACGGTCTCCTTCGGCCCGGCCGACTGGCCCGCGACCTGGGGACACCTCGGCTACCTGGTCGTCCTGTCAGTCGGCGGCGTTCTGCTGGCGGGACAGCGGTTCCGAGTGCGGCTGATGGTGTGATCCGCTGATGGCCGGACAGGAAGTGAGCTGATGAGCATCGACCTCGCCGAGCCGGCGGGCAAGGTTGGCACGTCACCGGGGCTCGTGCTCCGGGTACTGCCGCCAGGGATGTACGCGCGCAGGGCAAGGGTGGTCGTCGAGCGCTCCCTGCTGGTCAACCGCCGCTCCTGGACCGTAGTCCTGTCCGGGTTGTGCGAGCCGTTGTTCTACCTCTTCTCGCTGGGCGTGGGCTTCGGGTCGATCATTGGCTCGGTCGCCGGCTCCGACGGTCGGCCGGTCAGTTACCTCGCCTTCGTCGCGCCAGGTTTGCTCGCGGCCTCGGCGATGAATGGCGCGGTGTACGACGCCACCTTCAACATCTTCTTCAAGCTCAAGTACGCCAAGCTCTATGACTCCATGCTGGCCACCCCACTCGGGCCGTTCGACGTGGCCATCGGGGAGATCAGTTGGGCTCTGGTGCGGGGTGGGCTGTACGCGGCTGGTTTCCTCAGCGTGATGGTGGCGATGGGACTGATCACGTCACCCTGGGGTCTGCTGGCGCTGCCCGCCGCCCTGCTGGTCGCCTTCGCCTTTGCCGCGCTGGGCATGGCGGTGAGCACGTTCCTGCGTTCCTGGCAGGATTTCGACCTAGTGATGCTGGTGTTGATGCCGATGTTCCTGTTCTCCACCACCTTCTTTTCGCTGACCGTCTATCCAGCGGCCATTCAGGTTGCGGTCGAGTGCCTTCCGCTGTACCACGCGATCGAGCTGATGCGTGGGCTGACTACTGGGTCCGTCGGAGCCGGCATGCTGGGGCACCTGGCCTACTTCGTGGTGATGGCGGTGATCGGTGTGGCCGTCGCCCCTCGACGCGTCGGCCGCCTGCTGCTGACCTGACAGCACAGTCCGTCGGCTCGCCCGGCACCGGATCCATGTGCCGATCGCGCTCCGGATCAGTGAGAACGAACGGTGGTCAGCAGAAGCTCGGTGAGCCGTTGTGTCGCCGGGTCGCCGTGGTTTCGCGCCGTGATGACTACTCGTTGAGCGGTCGTGGACGGACCGGTGAACGGCACGGTGACGATCCCAGGGAGGTGCCGGCCGGCGAGGTCCGACTCGACAGCGAGCCCGATTCCTTCACCTGCCGCCACATGAGTGGCGAGCGTGGCTATCCCTTCGGCCGTGCGCACGATGCGGAGGACCGCTCCAACCTGGTCGAAGGCGGCGATGATCCTGTCGCAGAGACCACTGTTGACCCGGTGCGGCCAGGTCAGGACACCGCGCCCCGACAGATCCACGGATCGGACCGTCCGGCGTCCAGCCAGTTCGTGGCCGGCCGGGAGCAACGCCACGAAGCGTTCCATCGACAGTTGTCGGACCGCGATTGACGTTGCCGGCACAGGGCCCCATCCAATGCCAACGGCGAGAAGCCCCGTCACCGCCGGGGCCCACATCGATGTCTGAACGCGTATGCGCGCACGCGCCGTCACCGAGGGCGCCATCACGGGAACCGGACGGAGTCCCGGTCAGCGGTCAGCTCGCGACGGATCCAGTCCGTCGTCGAGCTGTGTCGCGGTCGCCAGTCGAGTTCCTGGCGGGCACGGACACCGCGCACCCTGCTGTTGGAACCCAGTGCGAAGACGGCCGGCTCATGCCCCCAGGCGGCGATCGCGTCGTCGATGCCCCATGGCTGAGCGGGACCGAGGCCGAGTACTTCGGCGATGGCCGTTGTCATGTCGGCGAACGAACTCTCGCCGTTCTCCACGAAGTAGAACGAGCCGGGCTCCGCGTCGGCGAGCGCGCGCAGGTACAGGTCGACGACATCGTCGATGTGCGCGGTCGACCAGACGTTGTGGCCCCGCCCGATACGTCGCACGACGCCGGTTGCCTTCGCGTGGGCCACAAGAAGCGGGATCTGAACGCTGTCACGGGCCAGTCCGCGTCCGTATCCATAGATCAGGCTGTTGCACAGAACCACGGACCGGACGTCCTCTCGAGCGGCGGCCATGACGAGCCGGTCGATGGTGACCCTGGCGGCTTTGGCCGGAGCGGGGCGCCAGGGGCTGGCGGGGTCCACGTCGTCTTCGGTGAACACCTTGTCGGACAACTCGCCACGGGTGTCGTCGGCGACGATGCTGGACCCGCTGGTGTGCAGCAGTGGTTTTCCGGATCCGACCAGCGCGGCGACCAACGCCCTCGCCGCCGCGCCGTGATCGCTGTCCGCGGCATTGACCACCGCGTCGGCCTGCCGCGCCTCGTGGGTGAGCAGGGCGGTGTCGTCCAGCGAACCGCCGACGGGGTGGATGCCGAGTCGCCGCAGGGCGTCGGTTGCCGCCGGCGAGCGGACTAACCCCGCCACGCTGTGCCCCTCGTCGACGAGCCGCACCGCGAGTGACCCGCCGATGTATCCGGTGGCGCCAGTCAAGAACACCCGCATGGCCACCCTTTTCTGTGTCTGAGCACAATGTGTATATGCAGATAATGCTGTCGTGTGCA
>JAFAZC010000117.1 GCA_019239965.1 Kutzneria sp.
TTCCTCGACGATCCCGGCGTCCGGTTGGTCGGCCTCGAGCCGGGCGGCAAGGGCATCGACAGCGGCGAACACGGCGCCACGCTGACAGTGGGGACGCCGGGAATGCTGCACGGCGCTCGGTCCTACCTGCTGCAGGACGCCGACGGCCAGACGACCGAGGCGTACTCGATCTCGGCTGGCCTCGACTATCCGGGGGTCGGTCCCGAGCACGCCTGGCTGAAGGACAGCGGGCGGGCGGAGTACCGCGCGGTGACCGACGCCGAGGCGATGGCGGCGATGCGTTTGCTCGCCAGGACCGAGGGCATCATCCCGGCGATCGAATCCGCGCACGCGCTCGCCGGCGCCTGCGAGCTCGGCCGCGAGCTGGGGCCCGATGGCATCGTGGTAGTCAGCCTGTCCGGCCGCGGTGACAAGGACATGGACACCGCCAACGCGTTCTTCGGACTTGTCGACGCCCAGGAGTCACGATGACGCTCGCGACGGTGTTCGCCACGGCGAAGGCGGAGGGAAGGGCCGCGCTGATCGGCTATCTGCCCGCCGGCTATCCCACCGTCGAGCAGTCGACGGTCCTGCTCAAGGCGATGATCGACGGTGGCTGTGACGTCGTCGAGGTCGGCGTGCCGTATTCCGACCCGGTGATGGACGGCCCGACCATCCAGGCGGCGTCCACCACGGCGCTCGAGGCCGGATTCCGGCTGCGCCAGGTCTTCGACGTCGTGGCGGCGGTGGCCGACGCCGGCGGCAAGGCGGTGGTCATGACCTATTGGAATCCGGTCAACCGGTATGGGGTCAGGGCTTACGCGCGCGATCTGGTTTCCGCGGGCGGGTTGGGCATCATCACGCCCGACCTGATCCCCGACGAGGCGGGGGAGTGGATCGCGGCCGCCGACGAGCACGGCCTCGACCGGATCTTCCTCGTCGCGCCGTCATCCACCGAGGAGCGGATCGCCCGCACCGCCTCGGCGAGCCGCGGCTTCCTGTACGCGACCTCGGTGATGGGAGTCACCGGCGCCCGCGCGGTGGTCAGCGGCGCCGCCTCAGAACTGGTCGCCAGGGTCCGCGCGCACACCGACCTGCCGGTCGGGGTCGGTCTCGGCGTGCGATCCGGCGCGCAGGCGGCCGAGGTGGCCGGCTTCGCGGACGCGGTGATCGTGGGGTCGGCCTTCGTCAGCAGCGCCGCCGACGGTGCCGAGGGGGTCCACGCGCTGGCCGTCGAGCTTGCGGACGGTGTCCGCGCTTCGGCCACGGCCGGGTGTTAATAGGTCACGAACAGACCATAGTGGCGGGGCACTGTGATTACCCTCCGCAGCCGTATACGGTGTCGCCGTGGTGACCTCCGCCTCCAGCATGGTTCTTGCCAGCTTTCCGAGCCCCCCGCAGGGCGTCTGGTTCGTCGGGCCGATTCCGATCAGGGCATACGCCCTGTTCATCATCGTGGGCATCATCGTGGCGATCGTCTGGGGCGAGCGCCGGTTCGTCGCACGCGGCGGTGAACGTGGCTTCATCACCGACGTTGCCGTGTGGGCGGTGCCGTTCGGGCTCGTTGGCGGGCGGCTCTACCACCTGGCCACGGACTGGCAGAAGTACTTCGGGCCCAACGGCAACCCGCTCGGCGCGCTAGCTGTCTGGAACGGTGGCCTCGGCATCTGGGGCGCCATCGCGCTCGGTGGAGTCGGCGCCCTGATCGCCTGCCGCCGCCGTGGGGTGCCACTGACCGCGGTGGCCGACGCGGTCGCACCGGGCATCGTCGTCGCGCAGGCCATCGGCCGGCTCGGCAACTACTTCAACCAGGAGCTCTACGGTCGCGTCACAGACGTTCCGTGGGCATTGGAGATCTTCAACAGGGTCGACCCCAGCACCGGGATGATCGACCCGATCAACGGGGTCGCTCAGGGCGGGCCGCTGTTCACCGTGCATCCGACCTTCCTGTACGAGCTGCTGTGGGACCTCGCGGTGGCCGGACTGGTGGTGTGGGCCGATCGCAGGTTCCGTCTCGGCCACGGTCGCGCTTTCGCGCTGTATGTCGCTGGGTACACCGCTGGCCGGTTCTGGATCGAACTGATGCGCGACGACGAGGCCACCCACATCTTCGGGGTGCGGGTCAACGTGTACGTCGCGGGCGCCGTGTTCCTCGGCGCGGTGATCTACCTGGTCGTCACCCGCAACCGGGGCCCGCGCGAGGACCTCGCCGCGGTGTTCGCCGCCAAGGCCACCCAAGAACAGGAAAGCGGCCCAGCACCGGAAGCCAGCCCAGCACCGGCAACCGACCCGGAATCGGACACCGCCAGTGAAGCGGAGGCCGCCGCCGGTGACGAAGCCGGCACCGGGAGCGAACCGGCCGACACGACGGACACCACCGCGAAGTCGGCCGCGGCGGACGAGACCGCCTCGGCCGAACGGTCCAGTTGACGCCGAGCGGGCGGGTTTTCTTCGAGCGCCGCACGAGTGGCGTCCCCCGTGCGAACCGGGGACAGTGTGACGGGTGCGGATTGGTGAGCTTGCCGAGGCAGTAGGGGTTAGCATCCGCGCGCTCCGGTACTACGAGCAGCGCGGCCTGCTCCGCGCGCGGCGACAGCACAACGGATACCGCGACTATGCGGAATCAGAGGTCCTCCGGGTGAGAAACATCCGGCTGATGATCCAGGCTGGACTAGACACCGACAGCATTCGGGAGATTGAGGCCTGCCTCGACCAGGACCTGGAGCACACCCCGGCCTGTACCGAGGCCATCGCGCTGTTCGAGCACCGCATCGAGGTAGTCGAGTCCCAACTCGCCGCACTGAGGGATGTTCACGGCAGGCTGGCCGAGCGGCTCCGGCGGTTGCGCGGTGACCAGGCTTCCTGATCGGAAGCCGGTCCTTGACCTTGACGCCAGCGTCAGGGTTCTACGTTGCGGCCATGATGAGTCACCAGGGATACGCCGCACCCGGCCGGGCTCGCGGCTGGCTGCTCGGCCTGCTGCTGACGACGTTCGCGATCGGCACCGACGACTTCGTGGTGGCTGGCGCGTTGCCATCACTGTCCGCCGACCTCGACGTGTCCCTGGCCGCGGCAGGCCAGCTTGTGACGGTGTTCTCCCTGACGTACGCGGTGTCCGCTCCGGTCATGGCGGTGGCCACGGCCCGGCTTGGCCGCAGAAGCCTTGTCGTGTCCGGACTGGTGGCGTTCGCGATCATCAATCTCCTCACCGCCGCGGTGTCCTCCTATGCCGTGCTGTTGGTGCTCCGCATGCTGGCGGCCCTTGTGGCGTCGGCGCTGTCTCCAGCGGCGTTCGCCGCGGCCAGTGCCCTCGCCGCCCCGCATCGCGTCGGGCGGGCCATCGGCACGGTCGCGGCGGGACTCACGGTTTCCCTTGTCATGGGGGTACCGATCGGGTCGCGGCTCAGCGAGGTTCTCGACTGGCGCGCGACCTTCGTCGCTGTCGCGCTGTTCACCTGTGTCGCCGTCGCGGTCACGGCGCTGACGCTGCCCAAGCACCTGCGGACCACGGTCGTCGGCGTGCGACGGCGCCTGGTCCTCTTGAGACGCCCCGCCGTGGTGTCTTGCGTCACGGGAACCGTCATCGGTGCCTGCGGCGGACTGATGACCTACACCTACGTCGCTCCCATCACCGGAGGGCTGACCGGGGCGGGAGACAGGTACCTCGTGCCGTTCATCGTGGTGATCGGTGTTGCCGGAGCCGTCGGCACGGTTGTCGGGGGACGTCTCACCGATCGGTGGGGAGCCGACCGGACCGTGGTGGTCACCCTGGCCACTCTCGTGGCTGACACGGCCGCCTTGGCTGCCATCGGCCACCTCAGGTCCGGTGCGCCGGCATGGCTGATCGGTGTTCTCCTCGCCGTGTGGGGACTGGCGGCGTGGGGCCACAACCCGCCGATGAACGCCCGTGTGCTGCGTATCGCGGCGGAAGCCGGCACCGAAGCGGTGGCCCTGAACACTAGCGGCCTGTACCTCGGGGTGGCCCTCGCCGGTGCCGTCGGCGGAGTGGCGCTGAGCCGGCACGGCACCTCCGCCGTGCTTGGCACCGCCGCCGCGGTGGGACTGCTCGCCATCCTCAACGCGGCCGTCGCCGTGCGCCGATGGCCGACGCTTAGCGGCCGTGTACAGGCTAGTGGCCCCGTACCGGGGCGACGACCGGATGCCCGTCCGGACCGGTCAGCACGGTGAGGTTGGCGGCATAATGCCGGGCAAGCCGTTCCGCGGTCAACACATGACTCGGAGACCCGACCGCGGCGACCTCGCCGGCGTCCAGCAACAGCACCTGATCCGGATACTGCGCGGCCAGCGTCAGGTCGTGCAGAGTGGTCACCACGGTGACGCCCTCCGTCGTGCGCAGTCCGTCGACCAGTTCGAGCAGTGCCTGGGCGTGGCCGATGTCCAGTCCGGTCGTCGGCTCGTCCAGCAACAGCACGCCGGCCTGCTGCGCGAGCACCCGTGCCAGCACCGTCCGCTGCCGCTCGCCACCCGACAGCGTCCGAAGTGGACGGCCGGCGAGGTTGGAGAGATCGAGCCTGGTGAGCACCTCCGCCACCAGCGACAGGTCCGACGGCCCCTCTCGGCCGAGCGGACCCAGATGCGGAGTGCGGCCGAGCAGTACGTAGTCAGTCACGGTCAAACCGTCTGGCAGCGCGGGAATCTGCGGTGCGTACCCGATCGCGCGGGCCCGCTCACGGTTGCCCATCGTGGACACCGGCCTGCCGTGGACGAGCAGTTCGCCGGTCGAGTCGACCAAGCCCGCCATGGACTTCAGCAGCGTCGACTTGCCCGAGCCGTTGGGGCCGAGAACCGCGAGCCAGCTTCCACCCGGCACCTGGACCGTCACGTCATGGACCACCGGCCGGCCACGGTAACCGGCGCCGACTCCCCGCAGACACAGTGCTGTGGTCACCAGCGGGCGCGTCATGACCGCCGCCCGCCGGTGGCCCGCAGCACCAGGATGAAGAACGGGGCACCGGAGAACGCCGTCACTACACCGATCGGCAGCTCGGCGGGCGCCAACGCGGTCCGCGCCACCACGTCGGCCACCATCAGGAACACCGCGCCGCCGACCAGTGACAGCGGCACCACCACCCGGTAGCTCGCCCCGAACAACAGCCGGATCAGATGTGGTACCACGATGCCGACGAACCCGATCAGCCCGCTGACCGACACGGCGGCGGCCGTGGCCAGCGACGCGGCGCCGAGTACGAGGGCCCTGACCAGACCGGGGCGTATTCCCAGTGAGGTCGCCTCCTCGTCACCGAGCGCGAGCACGTCGAGCAGTCCGGCGCAGGCACACAGCACGATGGACGTCACGACGAGGTAGGGCAGCACCGCGAGCACCTGGTTCCACCCCGTGGTGGCCAGACCGCCGAGGATGAAGCCGTACACCCGCTGCAGCGTGTCGGTATTGAGCTGCTGGACGAAGGTCTGCACGGCGGTGAGAAACGATGCGACGGCAACACCGGCCAGCAACAGGTGTGCGGTCCCGGAGCCCGCCGAGCGGCCCAGGGTCCAGGTCAGGCCGACTCCGCCTATCGAGCCGGTGAAGGCGGCCACCGGGAGGAAGCTGGCCGGCGTATGCGGGGCGAGCACGACCATGCCGGTGACCACCATGCCGGCGCCCGCCGCCGCACCGAGTAGATAGGGGTCGGCGAGCGGATTGCGGAACACGCCCTGAAACGTCGCCCCGGAACACGCCAGTGCGGCACCGACGAGGCCGCCGAGCACGACCCGTGGCATGCGCAGTTGCCAGAGGATCGCCGACTCCTGCTCGGTCAGCGGGGAAACCCCGCCGGTGAGCTGGGCGACGACCTCGGCGATCACCCGGTGCCAGTCCAGGTCGATCGCGCCGAACAGGGCCGCCGACACCAGCACGCCGGCGAGAACGAGTGCGGCGCCGAGCACATGCCACCTGGACAGCCTCGTCGTGCCGGTGGCCATCGCGGCGGGCACTGGTTCAACCGCTCCGTCGCGCGGCCCCGGCCACCGCGTCGGACACGGCGCGGGCAAGGTCGACGACGCGCGGTCCCCACCGTGAGGCGACGTCGTCGTCCAGTGTGACGACTCCGCTGTGCACCGCGGTCAGTGTGCGCCATCCCGGTCGCGTGGCGACGCTGGCGAGGTTTTGTTGGCAGCACTTGACATCGGCGAGGAAGATCAAGTCGGGATTGGCCTTGACGACCTCCTCGGCGGACAGCTGCGGGTAGTCGCCGGAGCCCTTCGCCGAGTCCGCGATGTTGGTGAGTCCGAACAGGCCGTACAGGCCGCCGACGAAGGTCCGCGACGTCACGGTGTACCCGTCGGGCGAGACTTCGTAGTAGTACCGCAGTGGCTTGGCCGGCTTGGGCATCCTGGCCACCGCGTCGGCGATTCCCGCCTTCATCGTGGCCACCAGCTTGTCGGCAGCGTCGGTGTGGCCGGTGGCCTTGCCCAGCAGGGTGATCTGCCCGTAGGCCTCGTCAAGGCTGGCCGCCGCGGGGAGCAGCACCACCGGCACCTTGAGCTTTTCCAGGCCGGACACCAGGTTGTTGGCATCGTAGTAGCTGATCACGAGATCGGGCTTCTTCGCGGTGATGGCCTCGAGATTGGGTTTGTAGGCGTCAAGGTCGCTGCGTGGCGCGGAGCCCGGGTAGTTCGACTGCTTGTCGACGGCGGTCACCTGTGCGCCCGCTCCGATGGCGAACAGGTCCTCGGTGCTCGTCGGGCTGAGCGAGACGATCCGCTCGGGTCGTGTCGTGAGGGTGACCGGCTTGCCGCCCGTCGGGGTGACCGTCACCGGGAATCGTGCGTCACCGCTGGTGTTGGCGGGTGGCGACGGTCGGGTGGCGCAGCCGGTCAGCGCGACGGCGCCAACCACGATCATCGCCGCGAGTGCGCGCGAGATTCGGGTCATCGGGTCCTCGGGTGATGTAGGCTGTGGACAGCGGCGGTCCTCTCACCGTACTTCGTCGCGGGTCGAAAACCCATATCGTTACCCGCGGCCGGGGCGGACCACTCGTTCGCGGGTGTTCACACCGCCCACGGCTGTTAGGGTTTTTCTCATCCACGGGCCATCGCCGTCCCGAGTCACGACACGAAGACACCGAGTGTGTTCGGCGGTCGAACCGGGGTTCCCGGCGACGCCGGACCCTCGGCGGACGACGAGGGAGGCAGCGCCGTGTCGATCTTCTCCGCGGTCCCTCGCCAGCAGGGCCTCTACGACCCGAACCGGGAGCGCGACGCCTGCGGAGTGGCCATGGTGGCCGACGTCAAGGGCCGGCCGTCACACGGGATCGTGCTCGACGCGCTGACCGCCCTCGCGCACCTCGATCATCGTGGCGCGGCCGGCGCGGAGCCCACCAGTGGTGACGGCGCGGGCATCCTGCTGCAGTTGCCCGACGGGCTTCTCCGCGAGGAGTGCGCTTTCCCGCTGCCCGATCCGGACCCGACCGGTGCGCACACCTACGCCGCGGGTATCGCCTTCCTGCCGGTGGATGAACGAAAACGGGCCAGCGCGATCGAGATGGTGGAACGAATCGCGGCCGAGGAGAGCCTCGTTGTCCTTGGCTGGCGTGAGGTCCCTGTCGCGCCAGGCGCGGCGGATGTCGGGCCGACAGCGCTGTCGGTGATGCCCCATTTCGCCATGCTCGTGGTGTCCGGCGAACCCGGATCAGCGGGCAGGCGTCCGGCCGGGATCGACCTCGATCGGCTGGCGTTCTGTCTGCGCAAGCGAGCCGAGCGGGACACCAGGGCCGCCGGGTGCGGTGTGTACTTCCCCTCACTGTCGGCGCGCACCCTGGTGTACAAGGGAATGCTGACCACAACACAGCTGCCCGCGTTCTTCGGCGATCTCACCGACGAGCGTCTCGTCAGCGCGATCGCCGTGGTGCACAGCAGGTTCTCCACCAACACCTTCCCGTCCTGGCCACTGGCGCATCCCTTCCGCTACGTCGCGCACAACGGCGAGATCAACACTATTCGCGGCAACCGCAACCGCATGCGGGCTCGTGAGGCGCTGCTGCAAGGCGGGGTGATCCCAGGGGACCTGAGCCGCCTTTTCCCCATCTGCGACCCCGACGGCTCCGATTCGGCGTCGTTCGACGAAGTGCTCGAACTTCTTCATCTCGGTGGAAGGTCACTGCCGCACGCGATGCTCATGATGATCCCGGAGGCCTGGGAGAACCAGGTGCGGATGGATCCCAAGAGGACCGCCTTCTACCGGTTCCACGCCAGCCTCATGGAACCGTGGGACGGACCGGCCTCGGTGACCTTCACCGACGGTGTCCTCGTCGGAGCCGTGCTTGACCGCAACGGACTGCGGCCCGCCAGATGGTGGCGGACCGACGACGACCGTGTCGTGTTGGCGAGCGAGACCGGCGTGCTCGATGTGCCGCCGAGCGGGGTGGTGGCCAAAGGACGCCTCGCTCCGGGCCGGATGTTCCTCGTGGACACCGCGGCCGGCCGGATCGTGGACGACAACGAGGTCAAAGCTGACCTCGCCACCGAGCTGCCCTACGACGAATGGCTGCACGCCGGTCTGCTGGAACTGGCCGACCTGCCCGACCGTGAACACGTCGTGCAGAGCCACGAGTCGGTGGTCCGTCGGCACCGCTGCTTCGGCTACACCGAGGAGGAGCTTCGCGTCCTGCTCGCCCCCATGGCGGAGACCGGCGCCGAGCCGATCGGCTCGATGGGTTCCGACACGCCGATCGCCGTGCTGTCCAGCCGACCGCGGCTGATCTACGACTACTTCGTGCAGAACTTCGCGCAGGTGACGAACCCGCCGCTCGACGCCATCCGCGAGCGGCTCGTCACCTCGATGGCGCGTGTGATGGGACCCGAGCAGAGCCTGCTGGCGCCGGGCCCGGCGTCCTGCCGACACGTGGCGCTCGACGATCCCGTCATCACCAACAACCAGCTGGCCAAACTGATCCACATCAATGACGATGGCAACCTGCCTGGCTTCGCCTGCACTGTCCTTTCCGGACTTTATGAGGCCGACGGCGGCGGGGAGGCACTCGCGACCGCCGTCACCAGGGTGCGCGAGCAGGCGTCGGCGGCGATCGCGGCCGGCGCGCGCATTCTGGTGCTCTCCGATCGGGACTCCGATCACCGGCTGGCCCCGATACCGTCGCTGCTGCTGGTATCCGCCGTGCACCACCATCTGGTCCGTACCAAGGAGCGGTTGCGAGTGGCTCTCGTCGTGGAGACCGGCGACTGCCGCGAGGTACACCACGTCGCCCTGTTGCTCGGCTACGGAGCCGCCGCGGTCAATCCCTACCTCGCCTTCGAGACGATCGAGGATCTGATCAGCCAGGGCGCCATCACGGGTGTCCAGCCGTGGGAGGCGGTGTCGCGCTACGTCGCCGCGCTGACCAACGGCGTCTTGAAGATCATGTCCAAGATGGGCATCTCGACCGTCGGGGCCTACACGGCGGCACAGGCCTTCGAGGCGGTGGGACTGTCGGGTGAGTTGCTCGACGAGTACTTCACCGGGACGGCCTCGGCGCTCGGAGGCGTCGGACTCGACGTGCTGGCCGCCGAGGTGTCGGCACGCCACCGCAGGGCGTATCCGGACAATCCTGCTGGCCTTGTCCACCGCGGCCTTGACGTCGGTGGCGAGTACGCCTACCGGCGGGAGGGTGAGCTGCACCTGTTCACGCCGGAGACGGTCTTCCTGTTGCAGCACGCGACGAAGACCCGCCGGCGCGAGGTCTACCGGCGCTACACCGAGGAGGTGGAGCGGCTGGTCCGCGAGGGTGGCGGACTGCGGGGTCTCTTCCGCCTCCGCATGCGGGACCGCACCCCGGTTCCCCTGGACGAGGTCGAGCCGGTCGAGTCGATCCTCGCGCGGTTCAACACCGGAGCGATGTCCTACGGATCGATCTCGGTCGAGGCCCACGAGACGCTCGCCGTCGCGATGAACCGGATCGGCGGCCGCTCCAACACCGGCGAGGGCGGCGAGGACCCGGAGCGGCTGCAGGACCCGGCTCGACGCTCGGCGATCAAGCAGGTTGCCAGTGGCCGGTTCGGCGTCACCAGTGAGTACCTCGTCCATGCCGACGACATTCAGATCAAGATGGCCCAGGGGGCGAAGCCCGGCGAGGGTGGCCAGCTACCCGCACACAAGGTGTATCCGTGGATCGCGCGGACCCGGCACTCCACGCCGGGAGTCGGTCTGATCTCCCCGCCGCCGCACCACGACGTCTATTCCATCGAGGACCTCGCCCAGCTGATCCACGATCTGAAGAACGCCAACGAGCACGCTCGCATCCACGTCAAACTGGTCAGCGAGGTCGGTGTCGGCACGGTCGCCGCCGGTGTGGCCAAGGCGCACGCGGACGTCGTCCTGATCTCCGGCCACGACGGCGGCACCGGCGCGTCTCCGATGAACTCGCTCAAGCACGCGGGCACGCCGTGGGAGATAGGCCTTGCCGAGACCCAGCAGACCCTGCTGCTCAACGGGTTGCGGGACCGGATCACCGTTCAGGTCGACGGCGCCATGAAGACCGGACGTGACGTGGTGATAGCCGCACTGCTCGGTGCCGAGGAATACGGGTTCGCCACCGCTCCGCTCGTCGTCGCCGGCTGTGTGATGATGCGGGTATGCCACCTGGACACCTGTCCGGTCGGTATCGCGACCCAGAATCCGGTGCTGCGTGAGCGATACACCGGAAAACCCGAGTTCGTCGAGAACTTCTTTCGCTTTGTCGCCGAGGATGTCAGGGAACTGTTGGCGGAGCTCGGTTTCCGCACCCTCGACGAAGCCATCGGGCACGCCGAGCTGCTCGACACCGAGCGGGCCGTCGAGCACTGGAAGGCCGATGGGCTTGATCTGTCGCCGATTTTCCATGTGCCGGCCGCGACTCGCTATGGAGCGGCTCGGCGACGGTCCCGAGGACAGGACCACGGTCTGCGCCACGCGCTCGACCGGACGCTCGTCCAGCTCGCCGAGGCGGCCCTGAACGACGGGACTCCGGTCCGCCTCGAGTTGCCGGTACGCAACGTCAACCGCACCGTCGGCACGCTGCTGGGCGCCGAGGTCACCCGTCGGCACGGAGGCGGTGGACTGCCGGAGGACACCATCCGGATCCGGCTCACCGGATCGGCCGGCCAGTCGCTCGGGGCCTTTCTGCCCCGAGGCGTGACGCTGGAACTGGTCGGCGATGCCAACGACTATGTCGGCAAGGGACTATCCGGCGGCCGTATCGTGGTGCGCCCGCACGAGCAAGCGCCGTTTGTGGCCGAGGAGCAGGTGATCGCGGGCAACGTGATCGGATACGGTGCGACCGGCGGCGAGGTGTTCCTGCGCGGCCAGGTCGGAGAACGATTCTGTGTCCGCAACTCCGGCATGGTCGCGGTCGCCGAGGGAGTCGGCGACCACGCCTTCGAGTACATGACCGGTGGCAGGGCCGTCGTGCTCGGTCCGACTGGACGTAACGTGGCCGCCGGTATGTCCGGTGGCATCGGCTATGTTCTCGGCCTCGATCCGGCACAGGTCAACACCGGCACGGTCAACCTGCGCCGCCTTGACCCGGAGGACCTGAGCTGGCTTCGGGACATCGTGCGGCGGCACCACAGGCTGACTGGTTCCACGATCGCGGCTTCACTGCTCGGCGACTGGCCCCGCCGCTCCGGATCGTTCACCAAAGTCATTCCGCGTGACTACCAACGGGTGCTCGACGCCATGCGGGTGGCCCGCACCTCCGGTCGAGACGTGGACAAGGCGGTCATGGAGGCGACCCGTGGCTGACCCGAAAGGATTCCTTTCACACGCCAGACAGGAGTCGGCCAAACGGCCGGTCGCGGAACGGATTGGCGACTGGGGCGAGGTGTACGCGACCGTGCCGGCGGCCGAACGCGGTCACCAGGTTCGCACCCAGGCCAGCAGGTGCATGGACTGCGGTATCCCGTTCTGCCACTCTCCGGCGACGGGATGCCCGCTGGGCAATCTCATCCCGGAGTGGAACGACTTGGTGCGCAGGGACAACTGGGCACAGGCCGGCGACCGGCTGCACGCCACCAACAACTTCCCCGAATTCACCGGAAGGCTGTGCCCGGCACCGTGCGAGTCGGCATGCGTGCTCTCGGCGACTCCGCGTGCCGGCGGTCCGGTGACGATCAAGCGGGTGGAGCAGACGATTGCCGACGTGTCCTGGGAGACCGGCCTGGTGCGGCCCCGTCCGGCCACCGTCGCGTCGGGGAAACGGGTCGGCGTCGTGGGCTCCGGCCCCGCCGGGCTCGCTGCGGCGCAGCAGCTCACCCGCGCCGGTCACGACGTCGTGGTGTACGAAAGGGACGACCGACTCGGCGGCCTGCTCCGTTACGGCATTCCCGAGTTCAAGATGGAGAAGAAGGTCCTCGACCGCCGGTTGGCGCAGCTGCGCGCGGAAGGCACCGAGTTCGTGACCGGTTGTGAGGTCGGTGTCGACCTCACAACCGACCAGTTGCGCGCCGGTCACGACGCGATCGTGTTGGCGGTCGGCGCGCTGCGCGGCAGAGACGCCAGCGACATACCCGGCCGCCAGCTGGCCGGTGTGCATCTGGCGATGGAACACCTTGTGCGGGCCAACCGGGCCTGTGAGGGTGATGGACCGACCGAGATCGACGCCGCCGGAAGGCACGTGGTGATCATTGGTGGCGGAGACACCGCGGCGGACTGCCTGGGCACCGCGCACCGGCAGCGCGCCGCGAGTGTGGTCCAGCTCGACCAGTACCCCCGGCCGCCATCGGAGCGGGACTTCAGCCTGTCGCCCTGGCCGACGTGGCCGTTGGTTCTGCGCAACTATCCGGCTCACGACGAGGGTGGCGAGCGCAGGTTCGCCGTTGCGGTGCAACGGTTCGTCGGCGACGCGGAGGGCGCCGTGCGGGCCGTCGAACTGAGACGGGTGCGGGTGGAGAGAGACCCGGCGACGTCTCGTCGTGTCGTGCTGCCGGTGTCGGACGAGGTGGAGACGATACCGGCCGACCTCGTGCTGCTGGCCATCGGTTTCGAGGGGGTCGAGCGGATGCCTCTGCTGGACGGTCTCGACCTGAGCCCGTCGGGGCGGGGCACGCTGTCGGTGTCGTCGAACTGGCAGACCACAGCGCCGGGCGTGTTCGCCTGTGGCGACGCCCATCGCGGCGCGTCGCTCGTGGTGTGGGCCATCGCCGAAGGGCGCTCCGCTGCCAACGCCGTCGACGAGTTCCTGACCGGCGCTGCGTCGGAGTTGCCCGCTCCGGTGCGCCCGAACTTGCTGCCACTGGCCGTCACCTGATCACGCACGCCGACTGAGTGGTCCTGTGCTGTCGGCACACGTCAGGCAGGTGCGCGGTGGTCCGCTGTCCGATCCGGCCCTGCGGTGGCGGATGTGACTGACCCGGCGAGGCCGACGAGTCGGGCGGCTGCCGCGCGGGCGTCGTTGCCCGCCGTCGGTGTGCCGTCGATGGAGGTGACCACGCTGGCCCCCTCGATCAGCAGCAGCAGTTGCCTTGCGACGACCGGCGGATCGGCGACATGAGCCTCGCGCAGGCGATCTTCCAGCAGGCCGCGGTAGCGCGCGAGATGCGTGCGCGCGATCGCGGCGATGGCGGGATCCGCCCTGGTGTCGGTCACCGTGTTGACTACCGCGCAACCGCGGTAGTTCGGCTGGGCGAACCAGTCGATGAGCAGGTCGAACACGGCCAGTACCCGACCGGGCCCCGGCGGCGCCTGCGCGGTGTTGCGCTCCAGCCAGGAGTGGATGCGGTCGCTGTGCTCGGTGAGCATCGCCCGTACCAGGTGCTCCTTTGACTGGAAGTACTTGTAGAGGCTCAGTTTGGACGCCGCCGCGCGGGCCGCGATGGCGTTGACGCCCACGGCGTGCACCCCGTGCGCGTAGAACAGCGCCATGGCGGTGTCCAGAATGCGGGCGCGGGTCTCGGTCATCCCTCGACGATACAGTACCGATCTGTACTTTGAGAGTACCGATCTGTACTGTCGGGTCATGTCATCAGCGGAGAGTCCACCGGTCCGTCGGCTGTGGCGTGCTGTTCTGTGCGGCTACCTCGCTCTGGGAGCCAGCCTGCAGGAGCTGCCCGGATATCTAGTGGCCAGGTTCGGGGCCGGAACAACCGTCGTCGGTCTCGTGGTCGGTGCCGCATTCGCCGCGACGGCGGTGACCAGGCCATTCGCCGGGCGCGCCGGCGACACCGGTCACGCGAGACCCGTGGTGATCACTGGCGGCGGACTGACCGCTCTCGCCGCGGTCGGTCATCTGCTCGCGCCGAACGTCGGCGCGCTACTGGTCTTCCGACTGCTGATGGGCGCCGGCGAAGCGGCGCTCTTCTCGGCGGCGCTGCCCTGGGCGCTTGCTCGCGCCGCGGCCGATCGCCGCGGTCGGGTCACCGGCTGGTTCGGCCTGTCGATGTGGGGCGGCCTCTCGGTGGGACCGCTGCTCGCCACGGCGGTGCACGGGTTCGGCGGCTCGTCTGGAGTCTGGTACACCGTGATCGCGCTGGGGTCGCTGTCCGCCGCGCTCGCCGTCAGCGCTGGCCGCCAGATGCCGTCG
The DNA here is from genome assembly GCA_019239965.1 of Kutzneria sp. Classification (GTDB taxonomy): domain Bacteria; phylum Actinomycetota; class Actinomycetes; order Mycobacteriales; family Pseudonocardiaceae; genus Kutzneria. Next base: position 14,490 of record JAFAZC010000117.1, read on the forward strand.
TCCGGCGGCTGCCGCAGCGGCCCGCCGCGAGGATCTCTCCGGGCTGGCCTCCTCACTGGAATCGGGCTCCCCGGGTTGTGTCTCGGATTGGCCGCCTACGGGTACGGGAGTCTGACCGCCCTGCTCGTGCTCTACCTCACCGGCACGCACTACGACGAGGCCAGGGGGATCGGACTCACTGTGTTCGCCGGGGCGTTCCTGGTGACACGTGGTGTGGGCAGTCCCGTGGTCGACCGCCTCGGCGGTGCCGTGGTTGGCCGGTTCTTCCTGGCGATCGAGGCCGCCGGACTGGCGCTGCTGGCGACGGTGCGGCCGGCGGCGCTGGTCGCCACCGCCGTCACCGGAATCGGTGTGGCGCTGGTGTACCCGGCGACGGTGGCGGTCACGGTGGACCACACCGGGGGTCATCACACCGGCACCACCGTCGGCGCGATGACCTCGTGCTGGGATCTCGGCATTCTGGTCGCCGGCCCCGTCAGCGGTGCGGTCGCCGCCGGGTTCGGCTACGGAACCGCCTTCGCCCTTGCCGCTGGCCTTGCCGCGGCGGCCAGCGTGCTCATGCTGGGTGCCGGCTCACGCCGCCAGGTGGCGTCGGTGTCCGCCGAGCCGAGTCGCCGGTTATCGTGACCGGCCGCGGGCCCGTGCGGCACAGGCGCTCGCCGCGCCACCACCGAGGATGAGGATGGCCGCTGCCAGGGCCCACCGGCGCTGTTTGGTGACTTCTGCGCCGGAGGACCTCGCGGCGACGACACGCGGGACGGACGCGCTTGCCGTGCGCGCCCGAACGGGGGGAGCGGGGGGAGCCGGAAGGACCGGATTCGCGGCTGGTGGCAGGGTTGGCCGTGCCGGCACCGGGGCGGGCGGAGGAAGCGCCGGTGCCGCGGAGCGTTGCGGGTGCTCGGCTCGAGGCGGCGCGGGCACGGTCGGCGTTGGCGCTGGAGTGGGCTGGTTCAGGCAGCCGGCCGCGTCGGTGGTCTTCGCCGCCGGCCAGGACGCCACCTCGGTCGCCGTTCCGCCATGCGGCACCGCGTACAGCCTGCTGCGCCGATCGAACTCATTGATGATCACGTACAGGGTGCGACCCGAGTCGAGCACGGCCGATCCGTAGCTCGACCGCCTCGGCAGGCCGGCGGAATCACCGACCCGCACGGCGCCGGACGCCGGGTCGATGCTGACGATCGCGGCCGCTGAACCCAGCGAGGTCGACACCCCATACAGCAACCCATCGGTGTCGTCCACGGCGAAGTCGTCGACACCCTGCGCGGCCGGCGCGGGCCGCATCCGTGCCGTATGCACGACGCCCAGATAGGTAGGGCTCTTCGGCGCGATGTCGATGGTGGAGAGGCGGTCGTCGACCCGCACGTACAGCTTGTCCGCCGCGGCCGCCCCGGCGGTGGCCGACGCCAGCTCTCCCAGTGGCACCCCGCGTACGGGGCCGCGGTCGGCCACTGTTCCAGCACGGTCGATGGTGATCACGTGTCCGCCGTTGCCGATGCCGTAGACGAGGTCCTGGGACCGGGCATAGCCGATCGCGTTCACCTCGTAGTCGAGACCGTGCAGCGGCACAGCGGTCCCGGAGTGAAGATCGACTCGCATCAGGGTGAATTGTCGGCCCTGTTCACCTGTTTGGACCTCGAAAGCAATACAGTCCGTGGCCGATCCCGTGGCGGTGTCGGGCGGAGTTAATGCCATTATCACCAGAACGGGTATCAAGATTCCCACGAAACGGCGAAATGTTCTCACGGGCACTCGTTTCCTGCTCCGGTGACGGGACTGACATGATCTTACGGCAATCGGTGTCGACACCGTCCGCCAAGACAGGAAGAAGTGAATGGACATCTATCTACAAGGGCTTTTGTGGGTCCTCGGGATCGGCATAGTCACCGGCGGACTCACCGCGTTATTCCATCGGTGGACGGCGGGTGAAGGGAGGGTACTCAACAATGAGGTCGTCGGGGGTGTCTTCACGATCGTCGGTGGGCTGCACGCGGTCCTTGTCGCTTTTGTCCTTATTTCCCTTTTTGACGGAGCATCCGGCGCACACGACAACGCACAACAAGAGGCGAATGCCCTGGTCGCGGCCTCCTGGGCCGCGGACTCACTGCCGGATCCGGCCCGGACGAAAATTCATGAACTGGCCCATGAGTACGCCATGACCGTGCGCGACAAAGAATGGCCGCAGATGCGTTCCGGTCAGCTCGTCGTCGGGCCCGGAGAGCAACAGCTGGCCCAATTGCACACGGAAATCGCCGGCGCCGCGAACACCGACGACGACTGGGTGAAGGATCGCAAGACGGAGGCGTCGAACGAGCTCTGGCAGGTATATCAGTCCCGGCAGCAGAGACTGGACGCCGCTGGTGGCGGAGTGAACGCGGTGGTGTGGTTCGCGCTCATCATCGGCGGAGTCCTTTCGATCGCCGTGGCGTTCTTGTTCGCCGGGGCCAGGGGCGCGGGACACATCGTTGTCATGGGAATCCTCGCGGCCACAATCACCCTGGTGCTGTTCGCCATCTTCCAGATGCAGGATCCGTTCACTGGAGGTGCCAACGTCGGCCCGGATGCCTTCGACAGCGCCTTGGCCCGGCTCGGCTGAACGCCGCGGCGAGGTAGCCAGACCGAGCTTGACGGGCGGCGACACCGGTGCCGGTGTCGCCGTCGGACACCCCGTCGGCGTCGCCTGGATCGGAGAACTCACCGAGGTCAACGGCGAACAGCCGGCCAGCGGGCGCTTCTTCAGCGCGTTCCTGGCCGCGACACTCGGGCACCTGTACTTCGTCTGGGTCCACCCGTTCGGCGATGGCAACGGTCGCACGGCGCGGCTGCTGGAGTGCGCCATCCTCACCAACTCCGGACTGGTCCCGTGGGTCTCGGCGAACCTGCTGTCGGACCACTACAACAGGACGCGCACCGACTACTACCGCCGCCTGTCCAACGCTTCCCGCCAAGGGGATGTCACCGGATTCATCCGCTACGCGGCCCAAGGGTTCGTCGATCGGCTCCGGGAGCAGATCCAGCTCGTCCAAGCCCAGCAACTCCGGGTGTCATGGATCAACTTCGTGCACGAGAGCTTCCAGGTCCTGCCGAACACGGAGGTGACGGCGCGGCAACGCACCCTGCTGTTGTCCATGGGCGAGGGGCCGGTCCCGATCACGGGTCTGCGCCGGCTGACTCCCGAGTTGGCGGAGCTGTACGCGGGCAGGAGCGACAAGACGCTGACCAGAGACGTGAACAGACTGGTGGCGCTCGAACTGGTGGTCAGGGACCGGGACACTCTGACGCCCGCGGTGCACGTCATGTCCGCCTTCGTTCCCGGCCGCGCGGGCTGATCCGCTCCTACCGGCCGACCGTCCCCGCCCTGACCGCCGTGCGGAACAGCGCGAACTCGGCGGCGGTGAAGACCAGAATCGGGCTGTGTGTGGCGAGTTTGGAGTCACGCACCCCGACGTAGCCGGGCACAGTCTGGTTGATCTCGACACAGCCGTTCTGGTTGCTCGTGGTTGCCTTGCGCCACCCAGGAGCTGTAGTCAGCACGGCAAGAGTGTCGTCACAGGTCATCACATATCCTTCGCTACTCGGGAAATCGCCTCGACCGTAGGCTGCGGATCCAAAGCCTGTGTCCGCAACCGCTTATGCGCGTCGCGGTAGTCGGCGACCTCGGTGGGCCGTTCGTCGTAGTGCCCCTGTAGACGGTCCTCGACGTAGGCCGTGCCGGGGTCCGGCGCGAAATCCTCTGGGTAGTCGAGCACGGTGAAGGTGCCCTCTACACCCGCATGCGCGCCGATCGAGTCGGGCAGCAAGTACAGGTCGACATCGAGTAGCTGCGCCATCTCCACCAAGTGTTCCAGCTGGCGGCGCATTACCTCACGGCCGCCGACCATCCTGCGGAGCACTGCTTCATCGAGCACACAGCGCACCTCTGGCGGCGCGTCGTCGCGAGTCAGGATGGTCTGCCGGGCCATGCGCAGCTGGACGCGCTGGGCGATCTCGGTGTCGGGGAGCTGCGGCGCGGGTGACCGCCTCGGCGTACTCCTCGATCTGCAGCAGACCTGGCACGACATGGGCGTCATAACTGCGGATCCGGACCGGGCGCCAGGACAGGAAGGACTGTCGAGATGAGGTCGTAAAGTGCTTGGCGTGACGTTCCAGGGCTTCGGCGAACACGCGGTGGACTTCTACGACGGCTTGCTGGCGGACAACTCCAAGCCGTACTGGGAGGACAACAAGCACATCTACTCCTCCGACGTGCTCGCGCCGATGCGGGCCCTGCTCGCCGAACTGGAGCCGGAGTTCGGTGGTTTCGGCCAGCCCAAGGTGTTCCGCCCTCATCGGGACGTGCGGTTCAGCCGGGACAAGCATCCGTACAAGATCCAGTGCGGTGGAGTGATGGAGCAGGGGCGCGGCGCTGGCGCCTATTACGTGGCCGTCAGCGCCGAGGGGCTGCTGGTCGGCGGTGGCTGCTTCCACCTCGAGCCCGACCAACTCGCCCGGTTCCGGGCCGCCGTGGAGGAGGAGCGCAGGGGAGAGGCGTTGGAGCGAATTCTCGGCACACTGCGCAAGGCGGGCTGGGAGATCCGAGGTGAACAGCTGAAGACGAAGCCGCGAGGCTACCCGGCGGAGCATCCCAGGATCGACCTGCTCCGGTACCGCTCGGTCTACGCGGTACGTCAGTGGGCGCCCGACGACGCGCTGCATGAACGGGCCAGCCTCGACCGGGTGCGCAAGGCCTGGCGGCAGGTGCGCGCCTTCAACGAGTGGGCGGCCGACCACGTCGGGGTGAGCGAGGAGTCCCGTGCCCGGCGGTGAGCGGGATCGGCGCCACGCCCGGACGAATTCGATATTACCTCCGGGTAGCGCGGGATCGATCAAGCGCGGCGGTCTAGGCTGCACGAACGTGAGCCGACGAGCGAAGATCGTCTGTACCCTCGGGCCGGCGACCGCCACCCACGAGAAGATCGGTGACCTGGTCGCGGCCGGTATGGACGTGGCGAGGATGAACTTCAGCCACGGCAGCCACGCCGACCACAAGCAGACCTACGACTTGGTGCGGGCCGCGTCGGAGGAGTCCGGCCGCGCCATCGGCATCCTCGCCGACCTGCAGGGGCCGAAGATCCGGCTCGGCACGTTCGCCGGCGGCCCGGTCCAGTGGCGGACCGGGGACGTCGTGCGGATCACCGTCGAGCACGTCACGGGTACCCACGACAGGGTCTCCACGACGTACCAGAATCTGGCCAAGGACGCCAAGGTGGGCGACCGGCTGCTTGTCGACGACGGCAAGGTCGGCCTGGTGGTGACCGCCGTCGACGGCCAGGACGTCGTCTGTGAGGTGACCGAGGGCGGACAGGTCAGCGACCACAAGGGCCTGTCGCTGCCGGGCATGGACGTGTCCGTGCCGGCGTTGAGCGAGAAGGACGTCGAGGACCTGGAGTTCGCGCTCAGCCTCGGTGTCGACTTCATCGCGCTGTCCTTCGTCCGGTCCCCGGCCGACATCGACCTGGTGCACCAGGTGATGGACCGGGTCGGCAAGGGTCGGCTGCCTGTGGTGGCCAAGGTGGAGAAGCCCGAAGCGGTGGACAACCTGGAAGCTATCGTGCTGGCCTTCGACGGTGTCATGGTCGCCCGCGGCGACCTCGGCGTCGAACTGCCGCTCGAGCAGGTGCCGCTGGTGCAGAAGCGGGCCATCCAGATCGCCAGGGAGAACGCCAAGCCGGTCATCGTGGCCACCCAGATGCTGGACTCGATGATCAGCAACTCGCGGCCGACCCGCGCGGAGACCTCCGATGTGGCCAACGCCGTGCTCGACGGCGCCGACGCGCTGATGCTCTCCGGCGAGACCAGCGTCGGCCGCTATCCCATCGAGTCGGTGCGGACCATGTCCAAGATCATCGAAGCGGTCGAGACCGAGTCGACGGTGGTTCCTCCGCTGACCCACGTGCCGCGCACCAAGCGCGGCGTAATCTCGTACGCGGCCAGGGACATCGGCGAGCGGCTCAACGCCAAGGCGCTGGTGGCCTTCACACAGTCTGGTGACACCGTGCGCCGGCTCGCCCGACTGCACACGCCGCTGCCCCTGCTGGCGTTCACGCCCGAGCCCGGTGTCCGCCGCCAGCTCTCGCTCACCTGGGGTACCGAGACCTTCCTGGTGCCGCGGGTGGACTCCACCGACCAGATGGTCTACCAGGTGGACATGTCGATGCTGTCCATCGGGCGCTACCAGTCCGGCGACCTGGTGGTCATCGTGGCCGGCTCACCGCCGGGCACGGTGGGGTCGACCAACCTGATCCGGGTGCACCGGCTGGGGGAGGACGACCACGCCTGACCGGCAGGTGGCCTACCCGCTCGCCTGACCGGCGCCCGGCGCGCTGTAGACGGCCATCCAGTGCGGTCGAAGCCGGTAGTAGACGACGTCCCCCCAGTCGGTCGGCGACTGGCCGTAGTGCCCGGTCAGGTAGGCCAGAACGTCGGGCCACCTCGGGTCGTCGGGGCCGCCGCTGGGGTTGAGCACCTCCGCCGTGCCATGGGTGAACACACCGAGTTCCTCGCCGCGCAGGTACGCGACGCTCACGGCCGGCCGTGCGGCGAGATGCCGTGCCTTCGCCGCTGACCGGTCCGTGCCGAAGATCCAGCGGCCATGGAGGAAATGGCCGTCGATACCGCTGATCCGCGGCTCGCCCTTGGCGGTCACGGTGGAGATGGCGAGCGTGCACATGCCGGTGACGGTGTCGACGAGCTGCCGTGCGGTGAGGGTCCGCTCACCGGGCACGACGATCGAGCGAAGGTGCGCGGTCGCCCGCGACAGGGAGGTGTCCAGCAGGGTCTGCAGTTCGTCCAGTTCCGCCTCGGTCTCGTCCATGCCACCCATCCTGCCCGCTGACTCCGACAGTCCGGGGTGGACAGGCCGTCGGCCTCAGTGGGGCCGACGGGGACCGTGCCGAGGATCGCTGCGATGACGGAAGTCGTGCCGCGCCAGGCACAGGAAGACTTTCTGCGGATTCATCGACTCCAGGGTCCAGGCGTCCGCCGCCCGAAACGCGGTGCGAAGCCGAGCGCGGATGCTCGTCCTCAGCGTCATGAGTCTCCATTCCTTTGGCTGACATCGGTCGTGTGTGAACGTTCACGTGAACGTTCACATTGAGTATGAGAGTCTGCGGTGCGGGTGTCAAACGGCAGGAATGTGACGTCGGTCCATCAGGTGGAGCCGCCAACGACAAGTTCGGGTTCCAGCAGCGTGGAGCCGGGTTCGGGTCGCGCCGCCGGGTCGGCGAACAGCCGTTCCACCTGGTCAACGGCCAGCGCCCCGAGTCGGTGCTTGTCGATGTGCAGGGAGGTCAACGTCGGTGTCACCAGCTGTCCGAGGGCGAGACCGTCGAAACCGAGCACGCCACAGTTCCGCGGGACGTCGAGTCCACGGGCCCGCAAGGCATGCAGCGCACCGATCGCCATCAGGTCGTTGAAGGCGAAGATTCCGTTCAGCTCCGGATTGTCGTCGAGCAGGTCATGGGCGGCGGCCGTCGCCGCCTCGATCGACGGGTCGGCGACCCGGATCCTGCGCGCGGCGGGCGGCCTGCCCAGACCGGTGAGCATATCGGTGAACACCTGACGGCGCCGGTGGCGGTCGCAGCCGGACGAGCCGTCGAGCATGCCGAGCTCGTCGTGTCCACGAGCGAGAAGATGCGCGACGCCCTCCCGGACCGCCCGGTCCACACCGATGCGGACTCCACCGAACGGCCCCGAGAGTTCGTGATCGACAGTGACGAGCGGCATGTCGGTGTCGAGGTCCCTGATGGCGTCCTCGGTGTGGTCGAAGTACCCGATCACCGCGTCGGCCTGGCGCAGGGTCGCGTGCAGCACCTCGGCCTCTCGGCCGGGCCGTTTCCCCGTTGTCGTGATGGTGACCTGCCAGCCGCGCTCGGCCGCGGAGTCGATCACTCCGTCGATCAGTTCCGGGAAGAAGGGGTTGCGGACGTCGGGGACGATGAGGCCGATCGTCTTCACGTCGGGCCGGACGAGGGCACGCGCGTGCCTGCTCGGCCGGTACCGCAGGACGCCCACCGCCTCGAGGACCCGCCGCTTCGTCTCGGGATCGACATCCGGCTTGTCGTTGATCACCCGCGAGACGGTCTGGTAGGAGACACCGACCAGCTTCGCGACGTCCTTGATCGTGGCGGGGCGTGGCGTGGTGGCCATTGCCATATTCAACACCAGGTCGACTCGACAGTACGATTCTCGTGAAATGGGCGGTCGCGCTCTGCGCATTACCACGGCGTCGGTGCACGGACTCGTCGCCTGCCCGGCCACACAAGGAGCGAGGCGATGACCGAAGCAATGGGTGTTCCGGCGACCTCGGACGAGGTTCCGCTGTCGGTCGACGGCGTCCCCCACGGCCAGCCGGTGCTCGACCGGCTGGTAGCGTTGCTCGACCTGGAACGCATCGAGGAGAACATCTTCCGCGGCGTCAGCCCCGATCGCTCGCCGGTGCGGGTCTTCGGCGGCCAGGTCGCCGGGCAGGCGCTGGTCGCGGCGGGACGCACTGTTCCCGCCGAGCGGAGGGTGCACTCGCTGCATGCCTACTTCATCCGGCCCGGCGATCCCAGCACACCGATCGTCTATGAAGTCGACCGAATCCGCGACGGGCGTTCGTTCACCACCCGGCGGGTCGTCGCCATCCAGCACGGCAGGGCGATCTTCTCGCTGTCGGCGTCGTTCCAGAAGGCCGAGGCCGGCATGGACCACGCCCAGCCGATGCCGGGGGTGCCGGAACCCGAATCGCTGCCGACCTTCGGCGAGCTGACCGCGTCACTGGGGAACAAGGTCCCGGAGTTCGCTCATTCGCCGCGACCGATCGACATCCGCTATGTGTCCGCGCCGCCCTGGGTGACCAGGAATCAGGGACCACACGAAGCGCGCAATCAGGTGTGGATGCGGGCGGATGGCAAGCTGCCCGACGATGACCTGCTGCACGTGTGCGTGCTGGCCTACGCCTCCGACATGACGCTGCTCGACTCGGTGCTCGCCAAGCACGGCGTCTACTGGGGCACCGACAAGGTGCTCGGCGCCAGCCTCGACCACGCCATGTGGTTCCACCGGCCGTTCCGGGCCGACGAATGGTTCCTCTACGACTGCGCCTCGCCGAGTGCTTCGGGTGCGCGGGGGCTGGCCACCGGCAACTTCTTCGCGGGCGACGGGAGCCTGATCGCCACGGTGGTGCAGGAAGGCTTGCTGAGAGTCATTTCGGACGAAACGGAGTGACGTCACCTCCGGACACCCCGGGGTGGAAAGTGGATCCCGCGGGGGGCAGGCTAGCGGGCATGGCAACAGAACAGAAGGCGCGCATCGGGGTGACGGGCCTTGCCGTGATGGGCAGCAACCTCGCCCGCAACCTCGCCCGACACGGCTTCCGGGTCGCGGTGCACAACAGGTCGGAGGCCAGGACCAAGCAGCTGGTGGACCAGCACGGGCACGAGGGCGACTTCGTCCCCGCCGTCGAACTGGCCGACTTCGTCGACTCGCTGGCCACTCCCCGCCAGGTGATCATCATGGTCAAGGCCGGTGAGCCGACCGACGCGGTCATCGACGAACTGGTCGAACTCCTCGAACCCGGTGACATGGTGGTGGACGGAGGCAACGCGCACTACGCCGACACCCGGCGCAGGGAGGCCGCGCTGCGGGAGCGCGGCCTGCACTTCGTCGGTACCGGTATCTCCGGCGGCGAGGAGGGTGCGCTGAACGGGCCGAGCATCATGCCCGGCGGCTCGGTGGAGTCCTACCAGCATCTCGGGCCGGTACTGGAGACCATCGCGGCACAGGTCGACGGCCAGCCGTGCTGCACGCACGTCGGCGCGGACGGCGCCGGCCACTTCGTCAAGATGGTGCACAACGGCATCGAGTACGCCGACATGCAGCTGATCGCCGAGGCGTTCGACCTGCTGCGCAACGTGGCGGGACTGGCACCGGCGGAGATCGCCGAGGTATTCCGGCGGTGGAACTCCGGGGACCTGGAGTCCTATCTCGTCGAGATCACCGCGGAGGTGCTCGGACACGTCGACGCGGCCACCGGCCGGCCGTTCGTGGACGTCGTCGCCGACAGGGCCGAGCAGAAGGGCACCGGCCGGTGGACCGTGCAGGAGGCGTTGGAACTCGGCGTTCCGGTCACCGGTATCGCGGAGGCCGTGTTCGCCCGGTCGCTGTCCGGGCACACCGAGCAGCGTGCGGCCGCCCGCGCAGCGCTGCCGGGTCCGCAGGGCCAGCCCTCAATCCCTGACAGGGACGCCTTCATCGAGGACATCAGGCAGGCGCTGTACGCCTCGAAGGTGGTCGCCTACGCCCAGGGCTTCGACGAGATCCGGACCGCGGCGCAGACCTTCGGCTGGGACATCGATCTCGGTGCCATGGCCACGATCTGGCGTGGCGGCTGCATCATCCGGGCCCGCTTCCTCGAGCGCATCAAGTCCGCCTACGACGCCGACCCCGACCTGCCGTCGCTGTTGGTCGACACCTACTTCGCCGGCGCTGTGGCCAAGGCCCAACAGGCCTGGCGGCGAGTGGTCGCGGCCGCGGTCGGCGCGGGCGTTGCGGTGCCCGGCTTCTCCTCCGCGCTGGCTTACTACGACGCGTTGCGGTCGGACCGGCTGCCCGCCGCCTTGATCCAGGGGTTGCGTGACTTCTTCGGTGCACACACCTATCGGCGTGTTGACCGCGAGGGCGTCTTCCATACCCTGTGGAGCGAAGGTCGCGAGGAAGTCGACGCCTGAACACACGGCATCCCGCGGCCACCGCGTGCGGCTCACCGAACCACAACGACTCGTGGAGCGGATCATGACAGGTCGGCTGCGGCTACTGGCCGCGGGATGCATCGCACTGACCGTTGTCGGACTGCCCGGCGCCGCGGCCGCCGACAAGGCCAACCCGTCGGGACTCGGCAAGGACCTCGACGCGCTGCTGGCCAGCGCCGAGCTGACCGGCGGACAGGCCGGCCTGGTGGTGCGCGACGCGGACAGCGGCGCCGTCGTCTACTCGCGGCAGGCTGACAGCCTGCTGTCGCCGGCGTCCAACGGCAAACTGTTGACCTCCGCCGCCGCACTCGAGGTGCTCGGCCCTGACTACCGGTTCGCCACGACGGTGTCCTCGTCGGGAACGCGCGCCGGCCCGGTACTCGCCGGTGACCTGTACCTCAAGGGAACCGGGGATCCGACCATGCTCGCGAGGGACTACCAGGACCTCGCGAGGACGGTGGCGGCGAGCGGGCTGCGCACGGTGACCGGACGCCTCGTCGCCGACGACACGTGGTTCGACTCCGCCCGGCTCGGAGCCGGCTGGGCGTGGGACGACGAGCCGTACTACTACGACGCGCAGATCTCAGCGCTGACGATGGCGCCGGATACCGACTACGACGCCGGTTCGATCATCGTGAAGGTCTCACCGACCGAAGCCGGCCGGCCAGCCTCGGTCGAGCTGGATCCGCCGACGGACTACGTGAGGGTCGCCAACACGGCCGTGACAGGTAAGGCCGGCACGGCTTCCACCGTGGACGTCGACCGCGCACACGGTGGCAACACGATCACCGTGTCCGGTTCGATTCCGGTGGGAGCCGAACCGGACAGCGAGTTCATGGCGGTGTGGAACCCGACCGCGTTCGTGGCCTCGGTGTTCAGCAAGGCGTTGGCGGACAACGGAGTGCGGGTCCTTGGCGGGACGGCGTACGGTGCGACGCCGTCGACGGTGACACAGCTGGCTGGCCGCCAGTCGATTCCGCTCAGTCAGCTCCAGGTGCCGTTTCTCAAGCTGAGCAACAACATGCATGCCGAGATCCTCACCAAGGCCGCCGGTCGCAAGGTGTTCGGGGCGGGAACCTGGGAGGCTGGGCTGCGTGCGTTGAGCGACAAGCTGACCGAACTCGGGGTCGATTCGACGGGGACGCGGATGGTCGATGGTTCCGGGCTGTCCCGGATGGACCTGGTCAGCGCGGGTCAGCTCGCCTCGCTGCTGATGACCGCGAGGAGTCGCCCATGGTTCCAGTCGTGGTACGACGCGTTGCCGGTCGCGGGCAACCACGACCGGCTCACCGGCGGCACGCTGCGGAACCGGATGGGGGGCACCCCGGCGGCCAACAACGTGCACGCCAAGACCGGGTCACTGACCGCGGTCAGCGCCCTGTCCGGCTACGTGACGGCCGCCAACGGTGAAAAACTGGTCTTTTCCTTGTTGGAGAACAACTTCCTGGCCGACTCGGTGACCGACGTCGAGGACGCCGTCGCGGTTCGGCTGGCCAGTTACGGCGGTGCCGGCTCCAGTGCCGCCGCGCATCCGCTGCCGCCGCGCGAGGGACGGGCCCTGCGGTCCGGGCACCGGGCCGGCCTCGAGTGTTCGTGGACGAAGATGTGCTGACCGGCACCGCCGGTCACTGGTCGGCGCCGACCTCGGACAGCGTCGCGTGGTCGGGATCCACCAGGTACACCTTGGCTGTCGAGATGTCGAAGTACAGTCCGGTCAGCCTGAGCCGCCCGGCCTCGACACCCGAACGGACAGTGGGATAGCTGAGCAGGTTTTCCAGTTGCTGGGTGACGTTGGCCAGGCACAGCCGCTCGTTGGGTGGCAGCTCGGGGTTGCGGTCCGGGGCGCGGTTCAACCGGAGTACGCTCTCCTCGGCGTGCCGCAGCCAGGCGTGCAGGGCGGAGCCGGGGCGCGCTGAGGAGTCGACCACCGCCCTCATCGCCCCGCAGTCGGAATGGCCGCAGACCACGATTTCGCGCACGCCGAGCACGTCGACCGCGAACTCCACCGCGGCGCCGACCGAAGCGTCACTCGGCACGGCGTGCCGCGGCACCAGGTTTCCTATGTTGCGCACGCAGAACTGGTCACCCGGTCCGCTGCTTGTGATCATGTTCGGTATTACCCGCGAGTCCGAGCAGGTGATGAACAGCTGGTCGGGGCGCTGGCCGTTCTCGGCGAGGTCGGCGAGGAAGGGGCGCACCAGCTCGGCGGAGTGCCGTTGGAAGGCCCGTACCCCGGTGAGCAGCGGATCGTCCGGGTGTCGCGGCGCCGGCAGCCCGCCGTCGTCGGCGCCGTCGTACTCCGCGCTGTTCTGCCAGTGCGTCCACGGTGCGAACCAACGCGGCATGATCGTGCGCACCGTCTTGCGCGCCAGGGGGCGACCGCTGACCGCGCGGTGGTACCAGCTGTCGAACACCTCGTCGACACGCACGCGTCCGTCGCGCCGCTCGTATCCCGAGATCCAGTCGCTGATCGCCTCGAAAACGCCGTGGTCCATGAAGTCGACGTGCAGCTCCAGCACCACCCGCTCGCCGGTGGGGAGCGCCCGCAGCGCACGCACGAGCCGGCCGACGCCGAGAAACACCAGGGAGCCCCGGACGTTGACCAACCAGTCGCCGCCGTCACGCCGAATCACCTCGACCGTGCTGTGGGTCAGCCGGTACAGCGCGCGCAGCATCGCGACGGCGAGACCGATCAGCACGCCCTCGACGAGCCCGAACCCGATAACGCCGAGCACAGTTGCACAGTAGACCAGCATTTCCCGGTGGCGCCGCAACCGTTTCATGTGCTGGACATCCACCAGCCTCGCGCCGATCACGACCAGCACTCCCGCCAGCGTGGCCAGCGGGATCATGTCCAGCAGGCCGGCGAGCATGGTCACCGCGACCAGCAGCCATAGGCCGTGCAGGATCGTTGAGGCGCGTGTCCTGGCCCCGACACTGACGTTGGTCGAACTGCGCACGATCACACCGGCCACGGGCAGGCCGCCGAGCGCGCCCGAGACCAGGTTCGCCGCGCCCTGGGCTACCAGCTCCCTGTCCAGGTTGGCGCGGGGCCCATCATGCAGCTTGTCGACGGCGACCGCGGACAGCAGTGACTCGACGCTTGCCACGACCGCGACGGTCAGCACGCCGCCGATGACGGCCGACAGCGGGGCTTGCGGAAGCCGGGGGAGCACCACCTGGTTGACGAGATCGGCCGGCAGGTCCACGCTGGCCACGTCCAACCGCAGCGCCGCGGCCAGCGCGGTGCCGACCGCGACCGCCGCCATCGGCGCGGGCACAACGGACAGCCGTGGCAGGTTCGGCCAGAGCAGCATCACCGCGATCGTGACCGCACCGACGAGCAGCGAGCCCGTATGGTGGTCGACCAGCTGTGTGGGCAGTTCCCACAGGTTCTCGATGACCGAGCCGGTGGGCGTCCCGCCAAGCACGACGTGTAGCTGTCCGACGACGATAACCACGCCGACGCCGGCGAGCATCCCGTGCACCACGGCGGGCGACAGTGACAGCGCCAGCCTGCCGGCCCTGCTCAGCCCCAACAGCACCTGGACGGCGCCGGCGCAGGCGGTGATCGCGGCCGTCGCGGCCCAGCCGAACTGGCCGATGAGCCCGGCGACGATGACGATCAGGCCGGCCGCTGGCCCACTGACCTGCAGTGGCGCTCCGCTCAGCGCACCACCGAGGATGCCGCCGACCACCGCGGCGATCAGACCGGCGATCAGGGGCGCTCCGCAGGCGGCCGCGATACCCAAGGACAGGGGAACGGCCACCAGGAACACGACGAACGAGGCCGGTAGGTCGTTGCGGAGCACCGTCGCGACGGTTCCCGTCCATGGTCGGCCGATGCGGACCCGGCGTGGGGCGCCTCCCGCCACCTGTTCAGAACAGTGCTGTTGCCTGGAATAGTGCTGCTGCTCGGTGGCCAAGGGCCCGTCTCCCCCACACCTGGCATCGCCTGCCGCGCGATGCGGTCACCAATTCGTGTCGCTCGGGTTCCCATCGTGCACAGGCTCGAGACGGGTTTCCACCAATTGGCAGCGATCGGGTAGACAGTCGCGTTTCGGGAACCTGATCCGCTCCCGCGCCGTTGACCATGGGTCCGGCGCGCGTCCGAAGGGGACTTGCCCCAGGCAGGGGCGGCACCCTGGATCGGGGCCCGGTAACCGCGCCGCGTACGACGGGAGATTCGGATGTCGCGGCGGAGCCGGCAACAGGAAGAATCGAGGGGCTGTTGCCGGCCCCGCCACTGGTGGTGCCGGGTGGCGTGGATCGTGTCGGGGAAGACGCCACCCGGGTTCTCGGTCACGGGCCCGCGGCCGTGTTTGTCTGCTAGGGCCCCGTGTCGTGTCGCCGTACGGGGCCCGGTGTCTCCTTCCGTCAAGGCTCCCCGGTCCGCGAGCGTCCCGGTGCCTGTCGGGGATCAGCCGACGCGGTGCAGGCGCTGGGTGTACCTGCGGTCGCCGGTGCCGGTGGGCCGTTCGTCCTCGGCAACGGCCAGGGATAGATGGGCCGCGAGGTACGCACGGCACGGGGCGGGCAGCCGCCGGCTGAACGGGCCTGACCTGCAGGTGGGACAGCGTCCGCTCTGGTCGGGCTTGTGCTCCTCGAGCAAGGCTCTCAGCGCGGTCACCAGGCGCGGCAGTTCGGCCCTGGCCAGCCGGGCCACTGTGCGGTCGTCCACGGTGGACGCCAGGTTCGTCACGTCGCAGAGGTGATCGTGAAGCGATTTGCGCAAATGGCCGAAGACCTCGGAGGACACGTCCGCTTCACCTGGCCCCGCGCGCGATGTCCGGCCCGCGTCCGGCGTCCCGGTGGCACCCGGTGTTCTCGGTCATCCTGGTCCTTCCGCGAGGCGAGACGTGCCAAGACCGGGGGTGGTGCCCCGGTGCGGTGCTGGTCAACGCCTAGCAGCGTGCGGCCGCGACCAGATTTCTGCAAGTTGCAGTACACGATTGGATGACAGTCCTTTGCTGGCATCCCGTTCCCATCCACACTGAAGTTCGTGCGAAAGGCGGTTGACAGGTGACAAGGGAGCCAAGTCCCACGGTTCGGAAACGTCGCCTCGCCAGTGAGCTCCGCCGGCTGCGTGAAACAGCCGGGCTGACCATCGAGGACGTCGGCGAGAAGCTCGAGTGCTCGCCGTCGAAGATCAGTCGTATCGAGACGCTGCGGGTTGGGGTCACTCCTCGAGACGTACGCGACATGCTGCTGCTCTACGGCGTCGGAGAGGAACAGCGCGAGTATCTGGTGCAGATCGCCAGGGAGGCGCGGATCAAAGGCTGGTGGGAGGCCTTCGGCGATGTCGGCCGCGGTGCCTTTCTCGGCTTCGAGGCCGAGGCCGCCATCCTGCGCACCTACAACGCGGTACTGGTGCCAGGCCTGGCCCAGACCGAGGCCTACATCAGGGCACTGATCAGCGAGGGCGCGCCGGACATGTCGAAGGAGGAGGCCGAGCGACGGATCGCGATGCGCATGGCGCGCAAGAACATCCTGGAGCGGCCGGACCCGCCCCGGGTCTCCTTCGTCTTGGACGAGGCCATCCTGCGCCGCCCGGTCGGCGGTGCCGAGGTGATGCGGACCCAGTTCGACCACATTGTCGACCTCGCCGCCAGGCCCAACATCACCTTCCAGGTGATCCCCTTCGTGCACGGCTCCTATCCCGGAATGGGCTCCTCCTTCGTGATCATGGAGTTCCCCGATCCCGCCGACCGCGACGTGGTCTACGTCGAGGGGACCGTGGACGGCCAGTTCCAGGACAACGCCGACGAGGTCGACTACCACACGATGTTGTGGGGTCACCTGGTGGCGTCGGCGTTGCCACCGCAGGATTCCGTCGCGTTCGTCGCGGACGCGGCACGACAGCTCGACTAGTTCCCATGTGTACCAAGGAGTGAAGTGTTGTGACCGACTCCCCTGCGATGGCACTGAAGTGGCGGAAAAGCACTCGTAGTGGTCCGAAGGAAGTGAGCTGCGTCGAGGTCGCCTTCGCGGGGAAGAACACCGCCGTGCGCGATTCCAAGAGTCCGGAAACCGGAATTCTGCTGTTCGGCGTGCAGGGCTGGAGCCACTTCCTCGACGCGGCCCGCGGCGGCGAGTTCGGCCCGCACTGACGCACACAGTCCTACTGCCGGGCGCGGTGGTCGGAAGGGGAAGGAGGTGTCGGTGGCCGGTTCAGGCCGGCCACCGACATCGCAAGCCGTTCCGGGTGCCATCCCGGCTCACCCCTTACCCCGATCTCGCCTCGGGCGGATCCCGGTAAGGGATGCGGTAGGCGTTCTCCGGATGTGTCCACCGTCCCCTCAGGGCAACTGTTGTCGGTACCAGTTCGCCACTGTCGAGGCGGACCGACAGCAGGAGGACCCGATGTTGGAGTGGACCCCGGAATCGCTCAAAGCGGAGATCGACTATCGACGTGAGCTCGCCACACGGCACGCCAGGCAAGCCCGGTTGTCCCGGCAGCGGCCGAGGTCCCGGCCGTGGTGGAGCAAGATCGTTCGACGTCATCGGGACGACGGATCCGGCTCAGACCCGACAGGAGGCTCCGAGCACGACGTCGCGGCGTGAAATGTGCGACGATGCCGGAAATGCCACGCATCGGGTCGGGAATACCCCTGGTGGCGCGCGGTTCGGAAAGGGACGGGCTGCGCGCCGCCTTGCGCCGTGCCAGCGACGGCGCGGCAAGCGCTGTGCTGCTGTCCGGAGACGCGGGAGTCGGCAAGACCCGGTTGCTGACTGACCTTTCCGAGCAGGCCGAAAGGGACGGTGTGCTCGTGCTCACCGGTCGGTGCGTCGGTGTCGGTGGCGGTCTGCCCTACCTGCCGTTCGCCGACATGCTCGGTCAGCTCCGGCAACGGTGCCCCGACGCACTGCACGGACGCCCCGCGCTTGGCAGGCTGCTTCCCGAACTGGCTGCCGAGACCACGACACCGGCCAACGGGGCCGAGGAGGTCGGGCTCGGTCAGCTCCAGCTCTTCGACGCCGTCTACGGGATACTCGCCGAGTTGTCCGAGGAACGCTGTGTGCTGCTGGCGCTCGAGGACATGCACTGGGCCGACTCCTCCTCACGGCACCTGCTGACTTTCCTCCTGTCCCGGCTGCGGTCCCAGCGGTTGTTGGTCGTGGTCACCTTCCGTGGCGACGAACTGCACCGCAGGCACCCACTGCGCCCGGTGATCGCCGAGCTGGTGCGGCTGACGTCCGTGGAGCGGATCCAACTCGAGCCGCTCACCCGCGCCGAGACCATGGAGCTGGTTCGCGCGCTGGCCGACGAGAATGTCCCGGAGACGGCACTGCGCAGGATCGCCGACCGGTCCGAGGGCAATCCGTTCTTCGTCGAGGAACTGCTGGCCAGCTGTGCCACCTGCGACGAGCCACTGATGCCTCCCGGCCTCGTGGACGTGCTGCTCGCCAGGATCGAACGGCTCAGCCCCGCCACCCAGCAGGTCGTCAGGGCCGCCTCGGTCGGCGGCCGCCGGGTGCGCTACGCCAGGCTGCACCAGGTTGTCGACCTGCCAGCACCCGATCTGGAGAACGCGCTGCGCGAGGCGGTTCAGCACAACGTCCTGCAGATCGTCGACAGCGACAGCCATTACGCCTTCCGGCACGCACTGCTGCGTGAGGCCGTCTACGGCGACCTGCTGCCCGGCGAGCGGGTAAGGCTGCACGGGGCCTACGCGAGGCATCTGCTCGAAGAGCCGCAGACCCGGGGCACCGCTGCCGAGCTCGCCTACCACAGCATGGAGAGCCACGCCCTTGCTCAGGCCCTCGCCGCCTCGGCGCGGGCCGCGCGGGAGGCCGACGACCTTGGCGCGCCCGGCGAGGCCCTACACTTCACCGAGCAGGTGCTGAAGCTGTGGGACGCGGTCCCCGATCCCAGCAGCCACGCGGGTGTCACCGAACTGAGGCTGCTCAACCGGGCCAGTTACTTCGCCATCAGCGCCGGCGAGTTGGAGCGTGGAATCGCCTATGCCCAGTCGGCCGTGCGGGTCGCCGAAACCCAGGGCGCGAGCGTCGAGGACAAGGCCGACGCCTACCGCCGGCTCGCGATGGCGCTGATGAACATCGATGGCAGGGAGGCCAGCGCCCTCGAGGCGATCGACCGGGCCTGGGGGTTCGTCGAAGACAAGCCGGCGAGCACGTTGCGAGCGTGGGTCCTCGCGGTCAGGGCACGTGCCCTGCGGGACTCCGGACGCTACGACGAGGCGCGGGAATACGCGGGGTTGGCCATCGACGATGCGCGCCAGGCCGGCTCACGCGGCGCGGAGGCCGACGTACTGGTCACTCTCGCTGTGCTCGACGAGAAGAAAGGGCTGGTCGAGGACGCCTGCAGTCGGTTGATCGTGGCACGCGACCGGGCGATCGAGGCCGAGGCGTTCAACGTCGAACTCCGTGCCTGGTGCAATCTCGGACTCAACCGCTATGAGCAGGGTCTGATCGGTGAGGCGGTCAAGGTCTTCGGTGAGGGGCTTCGCCGAGCGCAGGCCATCGGCCTGTCGTGGGGGCCGTTCGGTTCCCAGCTGCGCGTGCTGCTGGTGGTCGCCCGATACGTGGCGGGGGACTGGTCGGGCGCGGCCGCCGCCGCGGACCTGCCGGTCGATCCGGTGGCCAGCCTCGCCTCGGCATCGGTCGCCGCGGCCACGCTCGTCGTCGAGGTCGGCTCCGGCAGGTTCGCTGAGGCCGAACACATGCTGGAACGTCTGCGGCCGGAGTGGGACATGGACTTCCAGTTGCCGATGTTCTGTGCGGCGGCCGAGACCGAGCTGCACCAGTGGCGCGGTCGACCCGAGCAGGCTCTGCGGGCGGCCAGGGACGGGCTCGACGCGGTGAACGCGTTTTCTCCCCGTGCCACCGGCGGAATCCGGCTGTCCGCGCTGGGCATGTCCGCGGCGGCCGACCTCGCCGCGCGTGCGCGGCGCCGACACGACGACGACGGCGAACGGGACGCGGTGCGGATCGCCGAGGAACTCGCCAAGGTCGGCGAACTCGCGGCCGCGGGGCGGCACCGCAGCGGCGAGCTCGGCCCGGAGGGACGGGCCTGGCTGGCCCGGCTCGCCGCCGAGCGGAGCCGGTTGACCGGCGCCGGTGACCCGGCGGCCTGGCGGGCCGTCGTTGACGCGTTCGGTTACGGCCACGCGTACGAGCGCGCGCTGGCACGGTGGCGGCTCGCCGGGGCGCTGCTGGCGATGGAGGCCAGGGACGACGCCGGTCGCCAGCTCGAATTGGCCCGCGAGACGGCGGACCGGCTCGGCGCCGCACCGCTGGGCGATGCCATCGCCCAGCTGGCGAAACGCGCGAGGATCACCATGAAGAACAGTGGCGGTCCGGTACGCCGGGACACGGTCGATCTGCTGACCCCACGGGAGCGCTCGGTGCTCGATCTTGTCGCCACCGGGCGTACCAACCGAGAGGTCGGCGAGGAGCTGTACATCAGCGAGAAGACCGTCAGCGTGCACCTGTCCAGGATTATGGCCAAACTGGGCGTCAACCGGCGTGCGGAAGCCGTCGCGACCGCCTATGACCGAGGTCTACTCGACACCTGAGGCGTTCCCCGTTGTTCCGATCGGAACCGGGCACCTACGGCATAAACAGTCCAATGGCGACTGATATTTCCGGTTTTTCCCTTTGGTGGCAGAAGGTTTACGACGAACGCCGGCTGGTCTGACCTGCTCACCGCGCCTACCTTGATGCGTGGATGCGCTTTCCGCGCATCAGTCATCTCCCTGCGATGATCAGGAGTTTCCGCTCATGTGGACAAGAGCCTTCGTCTCCGGTGTCGTTGGCGCCACCCTGTTGGCGAGCCCGTTGCTTGCGACTCCGGCGATCGCGGCGCCGGCGGCGAGCCCGGCCGCGCCCCAGGTCGCCACGATCTACTACGACGTCTCCGGCGCTCCCACCTTCCGTGACGCCATCCGCGCCGGCCTTGCGAACTGGAACGCTTCGGTACACAACGTGCAGTTCAAGGAAAACTCGGCGAACTCGACACTGCGGTACACCGAGGGCAACGACGCGCAGAACGGTTCCCACGCCAACACCGACGGCCATGGCCACGGGACTATCTTCATCGACTACACCCAGGCCCGGCAGTACGACCAGGTCCGCATCACCGCGCACGAGAGCGGCCACGCGCTCGGATTGCCCGATCACTACAGCGGACCATGCTCCGAGCTGATGTCTGGTGGCGGCCCCGGCCCGACCTGCCACAACGCCAGGCCGAACGCGGACGAAATCGCGAGGGTGGAGGGCCTCTGGGCCAACGGCCTCGCGGCGAGCTCCGCGCCGACGCTGATCTACAACTAAAGTCACACCGCGTTCTGACACGGGCGCCGTGCTCACCAGTGCGGCGCCCGTACCGCTGTTATCCACCATGCGGCCGGCCCGGGACATGATCCGACCGCGGGATGACAGCGGATCAGCCCCGAGGACGACCGGCGGTCCCGCCTGCGCGCCGATGTCCGCTCCACCACTGACCTCATAGCGTCAGCACCGTCAAGCGAACTGTCGCTGTGAAATGGAGCGAACAATGTCTTCAGCGGTGTCCGATGTCGGCCTCCGGACCGCGGTGTCCGCCCATGCCCTGGTGAAAACCTACGGCAAGGGTGAAACTGCGGTCCGTGCTCTCGATGGAGTCGGGGTGTCCTTTGCCGCGGGCCACTTCACCGCCATCATGGGACCATCCGGCTCGGGGAAGTCCACACTCATGCACTGCCTAGCCGGACTGGACACCGTCGACTCCGGAGAGGTCCGGATCGGACAGACCGACATCACGGTGCTGAACGACCGAGAACTGACCAAGCTGCGTCGCGACCGTGTCGGCTTCGTGTTCCAGTCGTTCAATCTGCTGCCGACCCTGAACGCCGAACAAAACATCCTGCTCGGCCTCGAACTGGCCGGCCGCAAACCGGACAGGGGATGGTTCGACACCATCGTCGACACGATCGGGTTGCGCCAAAGGCTGCGGCACAAGCCGAGTGAGCTGTCCGGCGGACAACAACAGCGGGTGGCCTGCGCACGGGCGTTGGTGTCGAGGCCGGACGTGGTGTTCGCCGACGAACCGACCGGAAACCTCGACTCCCGTTCCGGTGCCGAGGTACTCGACTTCCTCCGGATGTCCGTGCGCAAACTCGGCCAAACGGTGATCATGGTGACCCACGACCCCGTCGCGGCCAGCTACGCCGACCGCGTCGTGCTGCTCGCCGACGGCCGGCTGGCAGGAGAGATCACCAAGCCGACGACCGACTCGGTGCTTGCGGCACTCAGGCACCTGGGCGCGTGATGATCAAGACAACACTCGCCGGCCTGAGAGCCCGCACGGCCCGCATGGTCCTTTCCTCGATCGCGATCGTTCTCGGGGTCGCCTTCATTAGCGGTACGCTGATCATCGGAAACGCCCTGGACGCCAGCATCCACAACGATTTCGCCCGTCAGGCACGCGGCGTCGACGTGTCGGTGCGACCGCAGGGCCACACGCCCGCGTTCACCGAGGACACTGTCGAACGGATACGCGAGCTGCCCGGCGTCGCCGCCGCGGATGGTAGGACCGCCGTCCTCGTGCCCCTTGTCGGAACCGACGGCAGGGCGAAGCCGGTCGAGGTCTCCAGTCTCGAGGACGCCGCGTCGCTGCGGGAGTTCGACATCGTGGATGGTCAGTTCCCGCGGCAGGCCAACGAGATCGCGGTGGAAGCCGGTAGTGCGCGCACGTTGAAACTGTCGATCGGCCACAAGGTGACGGTGCTCGACAAGGACGACAAGTCCGTTCCGATGACCGTCGTGGGCACCTACTCCCAAGGCGCCAGTGCTTTCGCGCTCTCCGGCGACCACGCGGTGATGCCGGCATCCGCGATGCTCTCGTTGACCGATGTCACAGGCTTCGACCAGATCGTGGCCACGGCGGCCGCGGGAACCAGCGAGCAACAGGTCGCCGACCGGGTGCGGGCCGCGCTGGCCGGATCCGATGTCAAGGTGCAGACCGGTGCCCAGCTGACGACCGAGACGCTCGAGCAGGCTGGCCAGGGGTCCACCGCTCTCACCCAGTTCATGCTGGTCTTCGCGTTGATCGCGCTGATCGTGGCGTCGATGGTCATCTACAACACGTTCACGATCCTGGTTGCCCAGCGCTCCAG